>NZ_JBNYXS010000023.1:0-101950 GCF_051380775.1 Janthinobacterium pasteuri
CTGCCGAATTATCTGGGGTGGCGCTGGATACTCGACGCCGGACGCATCCGCTCCCCAGAAACATTGTTGAAGGCAACCATGGGAGAGTTCCCACACCTTACGGTGACATAGCCTTTTAAGATACCGTGTATTTTTTCACATAAAGAATACCAAAGATGAGTTGAAATCATGCAATACAAGAAATATTGCTTCACAGAATAGACTTAAAAAAACATTTTGCTTATTAAATAGCTATATACTTGGATGATGGACCATTAGAAAATGTGCGAACCTCGGCAGCACCTGAGTGCTACATTTTCGATGCGCCCTGAGTGCATCAGAAATGGCCAAGGCTAGGCGCGGCGCCGAAGACAGTACGCAAGTACGGCGAGGCGCTGCAACAACGCCATGGACATTTCTGATGTGCTCACATTTCGTTCCGAGTCATCCTGGAGAAGCTATACATGCCCGCACCGATCATCCCCCTTGACGCCAACAAGGACGATCACGACGACCTGGTATTCCTCGATGAGCAACCAGTGCCGCCGCTGGCCGCCGCACCGCGCAGCGTCTGGCGGGTGATGATCATCGACGACGATGAAGACGTCCACTCCACCACCTCTTTTGCCCTGGGCAACCTGGAAATGCAGCACCGCCCACTGGAATTTGTGCATGCGTATTCGGCCGGCCAGGCGCGCGAACTGCTCAAGCATGAAGACGACATCGCCGTCATTTTGCTCGACGTGGTGATGGAACAGGACGACGCGGGCCTGCACCTGGTGCGCTACATCCGCGAAACCTTGAAGATGACGGATGTGCGCATCATCCTGCGCACGGGCCAGCCCGGCTATGCGCCGGAAATCGACGCCATCCGCGATTTCGACATCAACGATTACAAGACCAAGTCCGAACTGACGCGCATCAAGCTGTTTACCACGGTGACGGCAGCCATCCGCTCGTACGAACAGATACGTTCGATCAGCAACAGCCGGCGTGGCCTGGACCGTATCGTCCACGCCAGCACGCAGTTGATGGCGCTGCACGGCGTGCAAAACTTCTCGGCCGGCGTGCTGGCGCAGATCGCCGACCTGCTGGACATCCGCGCCGACGGCGTGCTGTGCGTACAAGAGATGCTGGACAGCGGCGCCAGGGAGCTGATCGTCTCGGCCTGCACGGGCAGCTTTTCCAGCCTTCCGCACAGCGCCCTGTGCGGCCTGCAAAACCCCCGCGTTATGGCGGCCATCGAGCACACGCTGGCGCAGCGGCGCAATGTGTACGCGCACGACTACGCCACCCTGTACTTCGCGGGCAAGGCCAGCCGCGACGCGGCCGCCTATCTGGTGCTGCCGCGGCCCCTCTCGGCCATCGATGAAAGCCTGCTGGAAGTATTTTGCAGCAACGTCGCCGTGGGCCTGGACAATGTCGAGCTGGTATCGCACCTGCACAATGCCGCCTTCTACGACCAGTTGTCGAAGCTGCCGAACCGCACGCGCCTGGTGGAAATCCTCGACGCTGCCCTGGCCGGCCCGGCGCGCGACGACGCCACCGTGGCGCTGGTCGACCTCGATCACTTTGCCGAGACCAACGACGCGCTGGGGCACCAGTTCGGCGACACCCTGCTGGTCGCCGTGGCGGGCCGCTTGCAAACCCAACTGGGGCCGCAGCTGACGGTGGCGCGCCTGGGCGGCGACATCTTTTGCGTGCTGGGCGACTCGTCGCAAGTCAATCCGGCCAACATCCTGGCCCTGTTCCAGGCGCCGTTCTGCATCGATGGCCAGGATGTGCAACTGTCCGCCACCCTGGGCCTGGTGCGACTGGGCGAACATGCGGGCACGGGCGCCGATGCGTTGAAGGATGCCGATATCGCCTTGAAACGGGCGAAAAGCCAGCAGCGTGCGGGCCACTTCTATTTCTCGCGCAGCATGGGCATTGAAATCCGCGAACGGGTGCGCATGATGCACGCGCTGCGCACGGCCTTCAGCCAGGACCAGCTGTTTGTCGTCTACCAGCCGCAGATTGACCTGACCACGCGCCGCCCCGTGGGTGCCGAAGCGCTGCTGCGCTGGCAAACGCCGGACGGCAAGTTCATCTCGCCCGACCGCTTCATCCCGATCGCCGAGTATTCGGGCATCATCATCGACCTGGGCGAATGGGTGCTGCGCACGGCTTGCCGCGAACTGGTACTGCTGCGCGAGCAGGGCCACCGCAACTTCGTCATGTCCGTCAACGTGTCGCAAGTGCAGTTCCGCCACCCGCTGTTTTTGGAAATGCTGCGCGCGGCACTGGAAGAGACGCAGGCGCCGCCCGAGTTCATCGAACTGGAAATCACGGAATCGATGGCCATGGAAGAACCGGACATGCTGATCAAGATGCTATGGCAGATCAAGCAGACGGGCGTCAGCATCGCCATCGACGACTTCGGCACGGGCTTCTCCTCGCTATCGTACCTGCAGCGCCTGCAGGTCGACCGCCTGAAAATCGACCGTGCCTTCGTCACCGAGATCACGGGCTCCGCGCGCGGCAGCAGCATCGCTGAAATGGTCATCCAGCTGGGCCGCAACCTGGGCCTGGCCGTGATCGCCGAAGGCGTGGAAGACGAGCGGCAAGCACAAATTTTGCAGGCGCTGGGCTGCCCGATGGCGCAAGGCTTCCTGTTTGCCCGCCCCATGACGGCCACGGCGCTGGGCACCTGGCTGAACAACGAGGCGCTGCAGGGCGCGGCATAGGCGCCACTCGCGCCTTCAATGCAAAACGCCGGCAGTTGCCGGCGTTACTTTTTATTGCATGAGTGAAGTTTAGTCGGTAGTTTCCGCCGGCCAATCGCGAATATACGCCTTGAGCATCTGGTTTTCAAAGCTTTGCGCTTCGAGCACGGCGCGTGCCACGTCGTAGAAAGAGATAACGCCCAGCAAGGTCTTGGCGTTCATGACGGGCAGGTAGCGCGCATGTTTTTCCAGCATGATGCGGCGCACCTCATTGACTTCCGTATCCGGGGTGACGGTGATCGGGTGGTCGTCCATGTGCTTGCGCACGGTGCCGGCGCCGATCTGGCCCGCGTTTTCATGCAGCGCGTTCAACACTTCGCGGAAGGTCAGCATGCCAACCAGGTCGCCAAATTCCATGACCACCAGCGAACCGATGTCTTTTTCAGCCATGGTATTGGCCGCGTCAAGCAGGGGCTGGTCAGGCGTGACCGTGTAGAGGATGTTGCCCTTGACTTGGAGAATTTCAGATACTTTCATATTGGCCGTCCTGTCCGCGTGATTGGTATTTTAATTATTCTAGCCCTTACTGCGACTGTAGCCTATGCCTGCGGAAAAATCCAGCCTTGCGCGCAATCAAATCGAGGAGGATTGCGCGCAACTTTTCATCACGCGCGGCGGCGGAACCAGCCTGCGATGGAAATGCGTTCACGCGCCGTCGGCAGCACCTCGTGCAACATCTCGCCCGAGAGGAACATGGCCATGCGCCCTGCTTCGGGCGCGATATCCACGCTGGGGCCGCCATCGGGGTGCAAACGCAGTGCGCCGCCGTGTTCGGGTAGCCAGTCGTCGTTCAGGTACAGCACGACGGACACGGTGCGCTTGTCGTCGTCGCGAAAACGGTCCAGATGGGCCCGGTAAAAGGCGCCCGGCGCGTACAGGGCGAAATGGCTTTCGTACTCGTCCAGCCCCAGGAACAGCTCACGGTTGAGTACCTGGCGCAAGGCTTCCATGTGTTCCAGATAGCGGTCGCAGACCTCTGAACGGCCCGCTTCCAGCCATGCGATATGGTCGCCGCGGATATCGGGCTGCAGCAGGGGCGCATGGCCGCTACCCAAGCCGGCGCCTTTCATCTTGCCGCAGAGCATGGATTGCACGCATTCGGCGGCCAGCTGGCGGCTGAGTTCAAGAGAGATGAAATGCTCTTGCATGAGCCAGCCTGCGCGGCACAGGCCGTCGACGATAGAGGGTCCGGGTACGGCAAGGGAGCCGTCGAACGATATTGCGGGCATAGAATCTTTCCTGGTGGACATGCATGAGAGTGCGCCTGAAGCCCAGGATTTCGTTCGTTTGCAGCTGCTTCCTGGCGGTGCGGCGCACGCGCGAAGGTCGAACAGCCCGAATATCGCTGACACGCCATCCTACCACCGCCATGCGGAGCCGGTCACTTTTTTCGACTTCAAGTGACACGCGCCGCCGGCCAGCACGGCGCCATGCGCCCTGCACGCGCGCCCTTTTACTCAGCGGCAAATCAGGTTACGATCTTGCCACTATAAAACTTGGCGGAGACACCATGAGCGGCCCGAAATACCCCGGTTTCGATACTTTATCCCTGCATGCGGGCGCGGCACCCGACCCGGCTACGGGCGCGCGCGCCACGCCCATCCATTTCACGTCCTCGTTTGCCTTCAAGAGTTCAGAGCATGCGGCCTCGCTGTTCAACATGGAACGGGCCGGCCACGTATATTCGCGCATCTCGAATCCCACCAACGCCGTGCTGGAAGAGCGCATCGCGGCGCTGGAAGGTGGCGTGGCAGGCATCGCCACGGCCAGCGGCCAGGCCGCCATGCACCTTGGTTTATGTACCATCGCCGGCGCGGGCTCGCACATCGTCGCTTCGCGCGCCCTGTATGGCGGCTCGCACAACCTGCTGGCCTACACATTAAAACGCTTCGGTATCGAGACGACGTTTGTCGACCCGCGCGACGTGGATGCCTGGCGCAGTGCGATACGCCCAAATACGAAAGTGCTGTTTGCCGAAACCCTGGGCAATCCCGGCCTCGACGTGCTCGATATCCCGACGATTTCCGCCCTGGCGCACGAACACCAGCTGCCGCTGATGCTCGATTCAACGTTTACCACGCCGTATTTGCTGCGCCCCTTCGAGCACGGCGCCGACCTGGTGTTCCACTCGGCCACCAAGTTCCTGTGCGGGCACGGCACGGCCATCGGCGGCTTGCTGGTCGATGGCGGCACCTTCGACTGGCAAGCGGCGTACGACAAAACGGGCCGTTTCGCCGAACTGTGCGAGCCGTATGACGGCTTTCACGGCATGGTCTTTGCCGAGGAATCGACGGTGGCGCCGTTCGCCCTGCGCGCGCGGCGCGAAGGCTTGCGCGATTTCGGCGCTGTCATGAGCCCGCACAACGCTTTCGCCATCCTGCAGGGCATCGAAACCCTGGGCCTGCGCATGGACCGCCACGTGGCCAACACACGTAAGGTGATCGACTTCCTGCTGGCCAATCCGGCAGTCGAATCGGTGTCCTACCCTGAACTGCCGTCGCACCCCGATTACGCACTGGCGAAAACCCTGCTGCCGAAAGGCGCGGGCGGCGTGTTCACATTTCGCCTGCGCGGCGACCGCACGGCGGGCCAGCGCTTTGTCGACAGCCTCAAGATATTCTCGCACCTGGCCAATGTGGGCGACGCCAAGTCGCTCGTCATCCACCCCGCCTCCACCACGCACTTCCGCGTGCCCGACGAGCAACTGGCGCAGGCGGGCATCACGCAGGGCACCATGCGCCTGTCGGTGGGCCTGGAAGATGCGGACGACTTGATCGAAGACCTGGCCCGTGGCCTGAAACTGTCGCAGAAAGGCGCCTGAGATGTTATTCACTATCGAGCACACCACGGCCTACTGCTACACGGGCGGCAAGCCATACCACCCGGATCAGCCCACGGCCGTCTTCATCCACGGTGCGCAGAACGACCATTCCGTGTGGGCCCTGCAAACGCGCTATTTCGCCCACCACGGCTGGAACGTGCTGGCCGTCGACTTGCCCGGCCACGGGCGCAGCCTGGGCGCGGCGAAAACCAGCGTGGAAGAGCTGGCGCGCTGGATACTGGCCGTGCTGGACGCAGCTGGCGCGACCAGGGCCATGCTGATCGGCCACAGCATGGGTTCATTGATCGCGCTGGAAGCGGCGCACCTGGCGCCCGGGAGAATCAGTCACCTGGCCATGCTGGGCTCGACCTACCCGATGAAGGTCTCGCCCGCGCTGCTGGAAATGTCGCTCAACGATGAACAGGCGGCCATCGACATGGTCAATATATGGTCGCATTCGTCGATCGCGCAAAAGCCGTCGTTTCCCGGCCCGGGCTTCTACGCCATGGGCGGCGCGCGACGCTTGAAGCAGCGCATCGCATCCCTCAATCCCGATCACGTGTTTCACACGGATTTTTTCGCCTGCAACGCCTACGCGAACGGCGAAATCGCCGCCGCTTCGGTACACTGCCCCACTTTATTCATTTTCGGCGCGCGCGACATGATGACCCCGCCCAAATCGACCCGGCTGCTGACAGCGGCCATAGGGCATGGCACCGTGGTGCAGGTCGACAGCGGGCACGAATTGATGGCTGAGCAGCCCGACGCCGTGCTCGACGCGCTGTTTGCATTTGCGCAAAGCACGCCGGCATGACGCCATGCCACGCACACTTTTTTAGGATAGATAGATGATGTTGTTGAATACCCTGCTCGATGAATTGACTGGCCGCGGCAGCGGCACGGAAGCGGAGCGGCACGAACGCTACAACTGGCTGGAGCAGCTGCGCTGCACCAATCCCCAGGCGGACGAAAATGGCCCCATGGCCGGCATACCCAGCTACCACTGGTTCCGGCTGCCGCAGGCGCTGCAGGTGGCGGGACAGGAGTCCGACCTGCTGGCCGGCACCATGAACGCCCAGTACCTGGTCTTCGAGGGCCGCCACGCGGCGGCGTTTGCAGCCGAACTGGGGCTGCAATACGACGCCAACAACCGCATCGACCGCCCCGGCGGCATCGACGAGCTGCTCGACGCCTATGAAGAGCAGGACGACGGCAGCTGGACCACCTTGCCGAATGAAGCACCTGCCCCACCGCTGGCCGGCTGGGACGACGTGTATTTCCGCGTGCGTGACCTGAGCGACGGCAAGGCCATCCAGAGCGTGACCACCATCGCCTACGAAAGCAGCCGTTTCCCCGGCTACACCCTGCTGGGCACGACCCTGGTGGGCGCGGGCGCCATCGCCCACGACGACGAAACGGCGCAATATTTGCAACAAATCTTCGCCGACTGGGCCATCCAGCGCGATTGCGCGAACGCCTGCCTGCCAGCGCAGGAACCGTGGCCCCATGCGCCGCGCCAGACGCCGCCCGCACCGTTCGATTTCGCCCGCAACCTGACTTACCTGGACGCGCTGCTCGCTGCCTACGGACGCGCGCAGGCACAGGCGGAAATCGATGGCGGCGATGATGCCTACTGGGCGTGCGCCGCCGCCAGCACGGCTTACCAGGTATTCTCGCTGCGCTACACGGCTGGCTTGCCCTTGCTTGACGTGGAAACGGCGCTGGAAACGGCGATTGCCGCCTGCGAAACGGCGCGCGCGGCCCTGGCCGCCGCCTACGATGATGATGCCCTGCCCGCTTTTGATTTCGAACAATTGACGGACTATGCGCGCACCCTGCAGCTGCTGGGCGCCGCCCTGCTGTTCGGCCGCCACGACCTCGCTGCCCGTCTGGCCGCCCTGCAAACGGCCTTCGATGACGAAGACGGCGTGTATGAGGCACTGCTGTCGACCGTCGATCCGCAGCGCCCCGCCGTCGACGAATGGTATTTCGCCGAGCCTTACTCGGCCCTGTTCGAGTGCCTGGACGCGGACGATCCCGCACAGCAGCTGGAACACTTGCGCCAGTATCTGGCCAGCTGGCATGGCGCGCTGGTGCACGAAGACTGGTTCAACGGCCATTTGCGCGCGCAAGGCCTGGGCGGCTACTACGGCCTGTGGGCCTTCGAGGCGGCCGCCGTGGCAAAGCAGTTAGGACTCGATCGCAGCGCGCTGGCGCACTGGGTCATGCCGCCAGCGCCCTGACTACCCTGTTCACTTTTAGATAAATATCCATGATCAATACCGCAGCCCTGTTCAGCACCACCTTCCTGCCTGGCCAAGCCGGCTTCGATACCGACGCCATCACGGGCCTGGCCGAATGGCGGCTGGACACGCCCATGCTGTTCAAGCTGCTCATCGGCGCCGATGCGCAAGCCGTCGCCTGGCCCATCTACGGCGATGGTGAAGACTGCCCCTGCGTGCTGGCCGCGCCGATGGCGCATGCGCAGGCCAGCTGGCAAGCCTTGTCCTCGCTCATGGACAAGCCGCGCGACGCGGCCGCCATTGTCGCGCGCAGCGCCATCAGCGCCCTGTTGGCCGGTGGCCAGGCGTGGCTGATCCTCGATTGCGTACAGCTGATCCCGCACGATATCGACACGCCGGAAACCGCCGCCGCGCTCGAGGCCCTGCGCGCCGAAGCGCAAGCCTTGCACGCTGCCCTGCAGCGCGGCGACCGGGAAGCGCTGGCGCCCCTGCTGGCCGCCGGCGCCGCGTCGCCCGCCACCGGCTACTGGTCTGCCACGGCCGACGCGCAGCTGGCCGATGTCGAGGAACTCGGCGCTGACGAACTGCCTTTCCTGCAAGACCTGGAAGTAGTGAGATGGGAGGAAGACGCGCTGTGCTATGAGGTGCGCACCGCCGGCGAACCGGCCGTCACCGGCCTGGTCACGCCCTACGGCCGCTGGATCGTGCCGCTGTCGCAGCGCTATGTCTACCTGTGTGCACACGATGCGGAAAATGGCTGGATTACCTTTGCCACGGCGGACGCCCCCGATGCGCACGGCGTGCTGGACCTCAACGGCACGGTGGTGCTGCCGCCTGCCCCCGGCGCCCTGTACGTGATCAGCCCCCACCTGGTGCAGCAGATCGATACAGACGGCGCCAGCCGCTTGTTGCGCCTGCCCGATGGCGCGCTGCTCATCGACAGGGTCGACAGAACGTGCGAGCGTAACGATGGCTTGATCGACATCGAGCTCCAGACGTTCAATGACGACGAGCGCAACGTGCACGGCGTGATCGACAAGATGGGCAAGGTCGTGGTGCCGCCGGCCTACAGCTCCGTGCATGATTTCGGCACGAAGAGAAAAATCGCCATCGTCAGCCAGCGCATCGGCGACCGCTTCCTGTTTGGCCTGATCAATAGCCAGGCCGAACTGCTGGCGCCATGCCAGTACGAAGCCATCGATTGCGCCACCACCTCGTCGCCGCCCAAAGTGCGCAAGAACCTGATCTTTGCCATCGATGCGCAGGGGCTGGCCTGCATGCTGACGCTCGATGGAAAACAGGCGTTCACGCCCCTGTATCCGCCCGCCCACCATTTGCGCGGCGTGGCCGTGCAAAGCGACTTTTTATATGTGGTCAAGGATGGCATGGCCTGGAGCATGGATTTCACGGGCCAGTTGCTGGAGCAGTTCGACACCGTGGAAAACTTCAAGGCGGCCGTCACGGCCCAGTTGAGCGAGGCCATGGGGCTGAGCAAGAAAAAACCCGTCAGGCGCCGCAGCTTTACGCCGCCGCAGATCCTGGCGCGGGCCGACCGCGAACAGTTGCGCTCAATGGCAGCCCTGCTCTTGCTGGGCGATGTAGAACTGGCCGCGCGCTGCGTGGACATCACGCTGGAAGAGCTGGCGGAGGACGACCCGGAAGAAGAATACAAAGGCGACACGCCCGAAGCGGCGTGCTTCTTCCTGCTCTGGTCCACGGCCGCCGATGTGCTGGGCCACGGCGCCACCCTGGACTGGAAATCGGTCGATGAAGTGCCGTGCATCGGCCAGCATATCGAACTGCCCGCGCTGCGGGACTTCCGCTGGGCGGAACGCGACGACGGCGACGCCTTGGCCGAGGGCCTGGCCGCCATCGCCGCCCACCTGGCGCCGCATCAGCTGCGCCTGGTGAACATGCACGGTGGCGAAGACACGTATTACCTGGGCGTAGTGCGCATGCAGGATGAGGAGGCGTTCAGCAAGTTGGCGCTGCAGGCGGCCTTGCGGCCGGTACTCATCGAATAGCCTAGCCTAGCCTAGCCTCCCAGCTTCTTCAGGCTGCGCTGCGCGGTTTGCTGTGCCTCGTCGACCAGCGCGCTCTCTTCCTCGCTCGCCTTTTTCAGCTGGGCTATCAGCGACAGGTACATTGCCTGGTCGGCCTCGTCGCGGAATGCCAGGGACTCGCCGCGCAGTTCGATGGCACCCAGGCGCGACTCGGCAAACTGCAGCACGCGGGTAAACAGGTCCATCAGGCTGCGCTGGTTTTCACCGAAACGCAGCATGAAATCGTAGCGTGCAGCCATGCCCGCCTCGATGATCTGCCTGGCATTGCTACCCGACTTGCTGGCCTGCAGGCGCCCCAAGGCACTCTGCTGCAGACGGTCGATCTGCGCCAGATACGCCTCGATCCGGTCGCCGGCCTTGGCTATCGTCGCCTTCGATGTGGCGATGCCTTGCGCGCTGACCAGCCGCTCGGGAGCGAGCACCCGGTCCAGCTGGTAGCTGTCAATGTCCGCGGCATAGGTGAGGTTGGCAGTAGTCGTGGCCAGCGTCACATCGCCAACGACAAGCAGCACTTCGTCGAGACTGGCCAAGCCGGTCGGTTGCAGCGCCAGCTTGGGAGCCGCCTGGCCCGGCTGCAGGTCCAGCGCCGCAGTGATGTAGGCGCGCACCGCCTGCATGGCCTGGGCCAGCAGCCGGTCGTGATACTCGCGGCTCCACTGCAGGTACATCGCCCTGCTGGCGCCCTGTATCTGTGCCTGGCTGCCATCCTTGCCGAACGCTGCTGGCATGGCCGTGAGACGTTGCGCTTCCTCCCGTTCGCTGGCCGTAAAATGCGGATCGGTATCTCCCTGCGTGATGCGGGCGCGCGCCAGCGTGGCAGCGACGTCGCGCTGCGCCAGGCTGCTGCGGAAATTGCGCGCCACCTGCCTGGCGTCTTCTCCCGAAATGTACGGTACATACACAGGCGCCAGCCGCGCAAGAATTTCCTCATCGCTCACATGCAGGGCCATGTGCCGCATCACCTCACCCTGCTGGTCATCCATCTCGCCCATCAGCTGGAACAGATGACGCATCATCCGCTGCAGCTGCATCGCCTCGATCATCTCGCGCACGGCGGCAACGTGAGCGGCATCGGATGCGCGGGGCGCGGCCAGCGGCACGGGCATGGCGGCATCGGACGCGTGGACGGCGCCGGTGGTGGAAAACAGGGCCAGCAACGCGGCCAGAAGGACAGGATTCAATCGTTTCATGGAGTGTAAATCAGCAAAAGGTGTATCAGAGCCGTTCCAGCTCGAGGCGGGACAGCGTGTGGAAGGGACTGTGCAGGACACCCTTGTCGAGCGCGCGCTGGAAATACACGCGGGCGCGAATTTTGTCGTCTTGCAGCAGATAATATTTGCCGGCATAGAAATACACCTCCGCGAGGCGCGGCGCCTGGCCATTGCCGCCGTCGCGGCTGGCCACGCGCAGCATCATCTCGGGACCGGTCTGTTGCTGGAACATCTTCAATGCCTCGCCCAGCCACTGCTCCGTCAGCAGCTCCGGCGGCCCGCCGGCGTCCATGGCCGCCGGCACCGCGCCCACGATGGCTTGCCATATCTGCCCACGCACGTGCGCCAGCGGATCGTCAAGCTTGCTGCCGGCCCGCGCCAGATCGGCGATCATCTCGCGCTGGTTGCCCAGATAGATATTCGCCAGGGCCTTGCGCTGGTAGGTCTCGCCATCGTTGTTGCCCAATGCGACGGCGCGCGCAAAGCTGGCGGCGCTTTCCTTGAACTTGCCAGCGGCAAAACTGATATCGGCCTGGCAGGACAGATAATCGGCCGACTGGGGCTGCTGCTGTACTGCCTGCGCGGCATCCTTGAGCGCCGCCGCGTGCTGCCCCAGCCAGCTGTAGGTGCGCGCCCGTTCGCAGAGGATGGCGCCGGTGTCCTGCCCGGTCAGCGTCGCATCGGCCAGCAGCTGGTCGCTGGCCTTCAGGCTGGCCTCCAGGCGCGCCTTGAGAGCCTGCTTGTAGTCGGGCGCTGCCGCCACCTTCAACATTCTTATCGGCAGTAACATGCTGCCTTGCAACATTTCGTTTACCTTTCGGCTGGCCTCGACAAACGCCGGCACCCCGTCCGCAGGCACGCGGTCGGCCGTCACGTCCAGGCGCAGGCTGGCCTGCGCCACGCGGCCCGTAAAGGCCAGCGCCTCGGTCAGCCTGAAGGCGCTGTTGTCGACACTGTTCTGCGCCGGCTGGTAGCGGGCATCCACCTGTTCCGGCAGCACAACCTCAAAATCATAGGTGGAGATCGACGGATACATGGGCACCATCAGCGGATGGCTGCGCTTGACGATATCCGGCACATAGAACTGCTCCGTCAGATTGACGGGTTTGTAGCGCATCAACCAGCCTTTGTCAGTCTTTTCCATGAACTTGCCGATGCGGTAGCGTAAATCGACCGTCATGCGGTTGTTCACGCGGTCATCGCTGACGAGCGGCTCGGCCAGCATGCTGAAGTCCGCGTAGCGGCGCCCCATCGAGCCTTCATAGGCCTGGCGCAACTGCTGCGCGCTCAGGCCTGCCAGCTGCACGCGCATGCGTTCGGCGCCCGTGCCCGCCATGGAAATGCGCACCTGCATGTCGGCAGGCTGATCGAAGGCGCCGACCGTCACGCGCTCGCTGCGCTTGTCCGTTATCAATGCCGGACTCGTCTGCGGCGCAATCGTGTCCAGCGCCTTGCCAGTGGCATTGACCACCAGCACTTGCGCGCCGCCATGCACCTGGCCCATGTTATCGAGCAAACCGTGCTGTCCCATGCGGGTGGGATCGAGGAAGTATGTCTTGCCATCGACGTGCACGCGCACGATGGCGTGGTCGAACAGCAAGGGACTGGGCAGCATGCGGTCCAGGCCCTTGCGCAATTCGGTCGACACCAGCACAGGCTCGGCAACGATGCCCAGTTCCCGCAGCATGGCCACCATCAGCAGCGACTTGTCCTTGCAATCGCCATAGCGGCGCTGCAGCACCTGGGCAGGTGGAAACGGCCGGTGCGAACTCTCGCCCATCGACAGCGACAGATAGCGGATCTCGTTCTGCACAAACTCCAGCACCTTGACCACCTGCTGCGAGGGCGCGCCCGTGGCACCCGCGGCGCGTAGTGCGTCCTTCACTGCGGCGCCGCCCGCTGGCGTATCGAACAGTCCCTGCGCCCACTGATTGACTTCCTTCCAGCTGCCCAGTTCGGAAAACTGGATCCAGCGGTAAGTCGACACATCGGCCGGCACATACGGCTCGGCCACCACCGCCGGCAGGTCGCGTGCCTCGAAGCGCAGGATGCGGCGGCCATTGCGTCGCTGTTCTTTGGGTGCAATGGCGAGGTTGCCACCCTGCATGCGGTAGGCGATGCCGCGCTGCTCGGGCATGTCAAGCGTGATGCGCCGCAAGCCCACGGGCACAGGACTGTCCCACGCGGCGGCGTCGAAGAACTTGCCGTCAAACACAGGATTCTGGCCCAGCACCGTGTACGCCACTTCCAATGTATCGCCCACGCGCACGTCATCGGTGACGATGGCGGCCGTGATCGCACCCGAATACACGCCTTGCGACAACCCCATTTCGCGCTGCAGGAAACGGATATCGGCCGACGCCAGCTTGTCGATCACCTGATCACCACGCACGATGCGCAGACGGTGCAGCTGCACACGCTGATAATCGGGCTGGAACGCGATTTCGTACTGACCCAGCGCCGATACGCTGGACGCCTCATTGGCGATCAATGCCCGGTGGATATAGTAGGCGCTCTGTTCGCCCACATGAAACTGCACATCGGACAGGCGGATTGCCAGCGGACTGCCCTTGGCGGCCGGGGGCAACTGGCCGATGCCGTCCACCCAGGCGGGCAGGCTGTCGCCACGCGTAAAGGCGGCCTCGGCCAGTTGCACACTGCGCATGCCGGCAACCGGCGTGAAGGGAGCCTCGGTGGCGGCGGAAGCGAAGGAAAGCGCGCCATGCGAGACAAGAATAGACAGCAACAGGACTGGCCATGCACGCGGCGTCAGCCGTGACAAATGTAAAGCACGCATTAACGATATCAATAAGGAAATTATCAATTATAGATTAATTAACTTCATTGTGTTGCCTGCGGGCAAAATTTCTTGACTAGCAAGGCATTGCGCCAAAAACTGACGTATCGGCGCCGGGCCAATCCGTCAGGCGCAGCGCACTTCGCCGAAATGCTGCGCCAAAGTCAGGCCCAGTCCCTGCTCCACGGCGTTTTCCACCTGCGCCGCCAGCGCGGCGGCTTCTTCGGCCGCCTTGATGTCGCGCTCGTTGGTGGAACCTGCCGGATAGCCGGAGTTCACGCGCATGCCGCCGAAGACGAATAAACGGTAGACATCGGCCAGGCTGATACGGTTGACATTGCCCAGCAAGACCCAGTGGTCTGAACTGTCGGCGACGCGCTTGCCCCACTGCACCCGCACGGCGCCATCCACGTTGACCCTGCCCACCCAGCCCTGCTGCACCATCTTGTCGAGCAGGGTTTCCATCTCTTCGAAACCCAGGCGCGTACTACGGCGTATCTCGGCCGCGCCCACCAGGGCCGAATCGGCGCAGTGGCAGGCCTGATGCAGCACTTTCAAGATGGCGACGGCATCGACGAATTCGCTGCCCGGCGCCGCCTCGTACCACCAGCGCTCGTATTTCACGACGGGCAAGGCGGCCACCAGCAAGGCGCCCACCAGGGTGATCATCCAGCTCAGGTAAATCCACACAAGGAACAGCGGCAGGGCGGCCAGCGCGCCGTAGATGCGCGAATACGTGGGAAATTCCTGGATGAATTCGCCGAAACCGCGCTTGGCCACCTCGAAGGCCAGCGCGGCCAGCAAGCCGCCCCAGGCCGCGTCGCGCCAGTCCACGTCGCGGTTCGGCACGGCGATGTACAGCAAGGTAAACGCCAGCATGGTCAGGCCGATCGACACCAGGGTATAAAACACGGTGCCGAGGAAGGGCACGGCCCCCACCACGCCGCTGGTGGCCATGAAGAGGCGCGACGTCACCGTCAGCGACACGCCCACCAGCAGCGGACCCAGTGTGACGATGGCCCAGTAGACGAGCAGGCGCTTGGTCCAGCGCCGTTCCTGGCGCACGCGCCAGATGCGGTTGAAGACGCGTTCGATCAAGCCCATCATGCCCACCGAGGTGACGATCAGGGCGCCCGCGCCGATGGCCGACAGGCGCGTGGCCTTCGAGGCAAACGTCGTCAGGTAGTCGAGGATGGTGTTCGAAATCCCCTTGGGCATCACGCTTTGCACGAAATAGTCTTCCAGCGCGTGGCGGAAGGTATTAAACAGGGGGAAAGTGGTGAAGATGGCCAGGGCCAGCGTGAGCAGCGGCACCAGCGCAAACACGGTGGCGAAGGTCAGGCTGCCGGCCACTTGCGGCAGGCTTTCCTCGCGCACGCGGCGGCGCGCGAACTGCAGCAGGTCGCGCGTTTCGGACCAGGTCAGGCCGCGCACGACGGCCAGTCCCATGCTCAGGGCGCGCCTCAGATATTGAAAGATCGGGAGTATATATTTTGAAAACATGTGCAAAATCAGAACGGCGCCATGACAGCAGTCGTATCAGGCTGTAAAGCGCCCTATAATACCAATGATGAAGCCAACCAATCTGATTATTCTCGTATTGTTTTATTCACGCCATGGCGCCACGCGCCAGTTGGCCGAGCTGATAGCCCAGGGAGTGGAAAGCGTGCCTGGCTGCGATGCGCGCCTGCGCACCGTGCCCTCCGTCTCCACCGTGGCCGAGGCCACGGCGCCGGAAGTCCCGCCCGATGGTGCGCCCTACGTGGAACTGGAAGACTTGCAGGAATGTGCGGGCCTGGCCCTGGGTTCGCCCACGCGCTTCGGCAACATGGCCGCCGCCATGAAGTACTTCTGGGATGGCACGGCCAGCGACTGGCTGGCCGGCAGCCTGTCCGGCAAGCCCGCCTGCGTATTCACGTCCACTGGCAGCCTGCACGGCGGCCAGGAATCGACGCTGCTGTCGATGATGATCCCCCTCTTCCACCATGGCATGCTGGTCATGGGCCTGCCCTACACGCATCCCGAGCTGATGACGACGTCCACGGGCGGCTCGCCGTATGGCGCCACGCACTGGTCGGGCATCGATGGCGACAAGGCGCTCAGCGACGATGAAAAGCGCCTGGCCATCGCCCTGGGCCGGCGCCTGGCGGAAAGCGCCGCGAAACTGGCAGGCGCATGATGCACGGCGCACTGCACAAGTATTTTCACTGGGGCGCCATCGCCAGTCTCGTCACCCTGATCATCTGGTGTCTGCTGTGGGAAACCGTCGTCGCGCCGCTGCAGCCGGGCGGCTCCTGGGTCGTGCTGAAGGCGGCGCCCCTGCTCATTCCACTGTATGGCGTCATCAAGCGCGACGTCTACACTCTGCAATGGTCATCGATGGTGATCCTGCTGTATTTTACAGAGGGCGTGGTGCGCGGCTACAGCGACACGAATCGCGTCTCCGCCATGATGGCCTGGGGCGAGGCGGCCATCGTCTGCATTTACTTCTTCTGCGCCGTGCTGTACCTGCGCCCGTATAAAAAGGCCGCCAAGCGCATGGCCAGGGAACTGCTGGAAAAAGTGAATAAAGTGAGCATCAAGAAATGACTGACCGAACCGATTTCCTCGCCGCCTGCCGCGACCTGCTGGGCGCAGCGTATGTACTGACGGACCACGCCGACACGGCGCCCTTCCTCACCGACTGGCGCGACCGGTTTACGGGCAAGGCCCTGGCCGTGCTGCGGCCCGCCACGGTAGAACAGGTCGCTGGCGTGCTGCGCGCCTGCGCGCAATGGCAAGTTCCCGTCGTGCCGCAAGGCGGCAATACGGGCGTGGTATTGGGCAGCATCCCGGACGATGCCGGCACAGCCATCGTGCTGTCGCTGGCGCGCCTGAACAGCATCCGCGCGCTCGACCCCGTCAACCGCACCATCACGGTGGACGCGGGCTGCATCCTGCAAACCATCCAGGAAGCGGCCAGCGCCGCCGGCTGTCTGTTCCCCCTGTCGCTGGCGGCCGAGGGCAGTTGCACCATCGGGGGGAATTTGGCCACCAACGCGGGCGGCACGGCCGTGCTGCGCTACGGCAATACGCGCGAGCTGTGCCTGGGCCTGGAAGTGGTCACGCCGCAAGGCGAAATCTGGAGCGGCTTGCGCGGTTTGCGCAAGGACAATACGGGCTATGATTTGCGCGACCTGTACATCGGCGCCGAAGGCACTTTGGGCGTGATCACGGGCGCGGTGATGAAACTGTATCCTCAGCCGAAAGCCTGCATCACGGCGCTGGCCGCCATGCCCTCGCCCGCCCACGCCCTGCGTTTATTAAGCCTGATGCAGGACCATTGCGGCGCCAGCCTGACGGGTTTTGAATTCATGTCGCAGTATTGCTTGCAACTGGTGGCGCAGCAGTTCCCCCAGCTGCCGCGCCCATTTACCGCCCCGCATGGCCAGTACGTGCTGCTCGAATTGTCCAGCAGCCAGTCCGAAGCGCACGCCGTGGAATTACTGGAAGCGAGCATCGGCGCGGCGCTGGAAGACGCGTTGATCGAGGATGCCGTCGTCGCCAGTTCCGTGGCGCAGTCCGAAGGCCTGTGGCAGCTGCGCGAACACATTCCGCTGGCGCAGGCGCAGGCGGGCAAGAACATCAAGCACGATATCTCGCTACCCATTTCCTGCATCGCCGATTTCATTGCCGTCACGGACGTGGCCCTGGAAACGGCCTTCCCAGGCTGTCAGCTCGTGTGCTTCGGCCATTTGGGCGATGGCAACCTGCATTACAACGTGGCGCCGCCACCGGGCATGTCGGACACGGTTTTCCTGTCCAACCAGGATGCCATCAACCGCATCGTACACGACCAGGTTCACGGCTTTGGCGGCTCGATTTCGGCCGAACACGGCATCGGCGCCCTCAAAAAGGACGACCTGGCGCGCTACAAATCGCCGCTGGAATTGCAACTGATGCGCGCCGTGAAACAGGCGCTGGACCCGCAAAACATCATGAATCCGGGAAAAATCCTGTGAAATCGCCGTCCCTACTGCTCTTCGCCATGGCCTTGCTGGCAGGTTCCGCCAGTGCGCAGGATGTCTACAAATGCGTGCAGGATGGCCAGACCAGCTATAGCGCCACGCCATGCACGGGCGGCCAGTTGCAGATCCTGGAAATCCCCTCACCCCCGCCTGCCGTAGACAAGGGAGCGGCCACGCGCCAGGAGCGGGTGGCCAGCCAGATGGAAGCGGCACGCAAGAAGCAGGAAAATCTGGCAGACCAGGCACGCGAACGGGCCGCCAAGCAGAAGGAAACGCATGACAAGCATTGCGCCCAGCTGCGCCTGGAGCAAAAATGGGCGGCGCAGGACGCCGTCGGCGCAGGCGACAGGAACCGTGACGCGGCGCAACTGAAAGCGCGGCGCGCCGGCGAACGCCTGGCCGTCGGATGTCTCAATTGAGTGCGCCGCAGGCCAGCCCGGCGACGACGCGCCTGCTGTCGCGCTGGCTGCTGCTGGGCGAATGGCGCGCGCATCCCGTGCGCGCCCTCGTCGCCATCCTCGCCATCGCCATCGGCGTGTCGCTGGGTTTTGCCATCCACCTGATCAACGCGGCCGCCTTCAATGAATTTTCCACGGCCGTCAAAAGCCTGTCCGGCCAGGCCGACGTGCAGGTGGCCGGGCGCGAAGCGTTGTTCGACGAAGCCATCTATCCATGGCTGGCGCAGCGCGACGGCGTGGCCATGGCCTCGCCCGTACTGGAATTGCAGGCCGCGGTGGCCGGCAAGACTGACGGCGGCCCGCTGCACATCCTGGCACTCGACGTCTTCCGCGCCGGCTTCATCTCGCCCGACCTGATCGGCGCGCCAGCCGAAGGCCAGCCTTTCGACACCCTGGCCGACGACGCCCTCTTTTTATCGCCGGCCGCCTTGCGCTGGCTGAACGTGGCGCAAGGCGACAAGCTTGCCCTGCAATCGGGCACGGGCACGGTATCGCTGCGCGTGGCCGGCTCGCTGCAGCGCGCACGCGCTGGCCAGCGCATCGCCGTCATGGATATCGGCGCAGCGCAGTGGCGCTTCAACAAGGTGGGCAAGCTGTCGCGCATCGACTTGAAACTGCGCCAGGGCGTCAACCGCGACACTTTCCAGGCGGGTCTCGCGCGCGCGCTGGAAGCGCAGTATCCCGGGCGTTTTCAGGTGGGCCAGCCCAATGACGAGAACCAGAATAGCCGCAACAATAACCTCAGCCGCGCCTACCGGGTCAACCTGACGGTGCTGGCCCTGGTCGCCCTGTTTACGGGCGCCTTCCTGGTATTTTCCACGCAGGCGCTGTCCGTCATCCGCCGCCGCGGGCAGTTCGCGCTGCTGCGCGTGCTGGGCATGGAACGGGGCCAGTTGCTGCGCCAGGTGCTGCTCGAAGGCGCCAGTCTGGGCGTGGTCGGTGCCGCGCTGGGCATCGCCGGAGGCTACGCCATGGCGGCCGTCGCCCTGCGTTTCTTCGGCGGCGACCTGGGCGCCGGCTATTTCGCGGGCGTGCAGCCGCAAGTGCAATTCACGCCCGTCGCTGCCTTCGTGTATTTTGCCCTTGGCCTCGGCGTGGCCTTGCTGGGCTGTGCCGCGCCCGCGCTGGAAGCGGCGCGCGCCGCCCCCGCGATCGCGCTGAAATCGGGCAGCGAAGAAGTCGTGACGACGCGCCTGGCGAAAACCTGGCCCGCGCTGGCTTGCTTGCTGCTGGCCGGCGCCCTGACGTTCTTGCCGCCCGTGTTCGAACTGCCCCTGTTCGGCTATCTGTCCATCGCCCTGCTGCTGATCGGCGCCATCGCCCTGATGCCGCAACTGGCGGCCGTGGTCTTCCGTTTCCTGCAGCGCACCTGGCTGCGCACGGAGACGAGCAAGCACGCGCCTGTGCGCAGCCTGACTTTGGCCCGCCTGGCGAATGCCTCGGGCCAGGCCGGCATCGCGCTCGGCGGCGTGCTGTCAAGCTTTAGCCTGATGGTGGCGATGGCCATCATGGTGTCGAGCTTCCGCGTCTCCGTCGATGACTGGCTGCTGCAGATTTTGCCGGCCGACCTGTATGCGCGCACGGCCGCCAGCGGTGGCACGGCGGGCCTGAATCCGCGCGAACAGGCGAGCATCACCGCCCTGCCCGGCGTGGCCAGGGTGGATTTCCAGCGCCTGCGCTCGCTGTCGCTGGCGCCCGACCGCCCGAATGTGGTGCTGCTGGCGCGCCCCGTCAACCTGGCCGATCCGGAAAAAAGCATGGTGCTGGTGGGTGATACGCTGCCCGTGCCAGATGGCGCGAAACCCGTGTGGCTGTCCGAGGCGGCGGCCGACCTGTACAACCACAAGCCGGGTGACAGCATCAAGCTGCCGCTGGCGGGCGGCCTGCACCAGTTCTTCATCGCCGGCATCTGGCGCGACTATGCGCGCTCTTCCGGCGCCATCCAGATGCCGCTGGCCGACTACCGCGCGCTGACGGGCGACCTCGATGTCAGCGATGCGGCCCTGTGGCTGGCCAAGGACGCCACGGGCGAGCAGGTGCAGCAGCGCCTGAAAGCCCTGCCGTTTGGCGCCAGCCTGGAAGTATCGAATCCATCGGCCATCCGCGCCCTGAGCCTGCAGATTTTCGACCGCAGCTTTGCCGTCACGTATCTGCTGGAAGCCATCGCCATCGTCATTGGCCTGTTCGGGGTGGCCGCCACGTTTTCCGCGCAAACCCTGGCGCGCGCGCGCGAATTTGGCATGCTGCGCCACGTGGGCGTGACGCGCGGGCAGATTTTAGCCATCCTGGCGCTGGAAGGCGGCGCGCTGACGGCGCTGGGCATCGCCACCGGCTTTGTTCTGGGTCTGTTGATCAGCTTTGTACTGGTCTTCATCGTCAATCCCCAGTCATTCCACTGGACCATGCAACTGCACTTGCCGTGGCCCTTGATCGCCACCGTGGCCGCCGCCCTGCTGACGGCAGCCGCCGCCACGGCGCTGATCGCGGGCCGCCAGGCGCTGTCCGCTGGCCCCATCCGCGCCGTCAGGGAGGACTGGTAATGCGCCGTTTGACTTATCTACTGTTGTTCTGCAGCGCCGCCGCCATCGCCGCGCCGCCAGTTTTCGCCCCCGTCACGCCGCTGCCGGCCGGGCAAAGCCTGCGCCTGCCGCACGATTTCGGCGCCCATCCCGCGTACAAGACGGAATGGTGGTACGCCACGGGCTGGGTCAAAACCGCCGGCGGCGAGCAGTTGGGCTACCAGGTGACCTTCTTTCGCAGCGCCACGGCCGCCGATGCGGACAACCCCAGCGCCTTCGCGCCGAAACAGCTGATCATCGGCCACGCGGCCCTGTCCGACCCAAAGCTGGGCAAGCTGCTGCACGACGAGAAAAGCGCGCGCGAAGGTTTCGGCCTGGCCTACGCCAAGGTGGGCAACACGGATGTCAGGCTGGACGACTGGCGCATGCAGCGGCAAGCCGACGGCAGCTACCAGGTCAGCCTGGCCGCGCGCGACTTTAGCCTGCAACTGACCCTGGCCCCCACGCAGCGTGTGCTGCTGCAGGGCGAAGGCGGCTACTCGCGCAAGGGCGCGCGGCCCGCGCAATCGAGCTACTACTACAGCGAGCCGCAGCTGCGCACCACGGGCACCATCGCCCGCGCGGGCGGCAAGGCGGAAGCGGTGACCGGCACCACCTGGCTTGATCACGAGTGGTCCAGCCAGGTGCTCGACGCGGACGCCAGCGGCTGGAACTGGATCGGCGCCAACCTCGATGATGGCGGCGCGCTGATGGCCTTCCAGATCCGCAGCAAGACAGGTGCTAAACTATGGGCGCACGCGACATGGCGCGATGCGTCCGGTAAGATGACGCAGTTCGCCCCCGGTGAAGTCGATTTCACGCCTACGCAGCTGTGGCGTTCGCCCCGCACGCAGGCCGAGTACCCTGTCGCCACCGAAATCCGCACGGGTCCCACGCGCTGGCAGATCAAGCCATTGCAGCCCGACCAGGAACTCGATTCGCGCCGCTCGACGGGCGCCGTGTACTGGGAAGGCGCCGTGACGGTCGAGCGCGATGGCCAGCCGGTAGGCCGCGCCTACCTGGAAATGACCGGCTACGTACAGCCGATGAAGTTATAAACAGTACCGCAAGCAAAAAGTAAATCAAAGCGAAAAACAATGACAACCAGCACAGAAACAGGCACCACGAGTACCACCGCAACCACACCAACTCTTGATACCGGCACCAGCCGCGAACTGAAAAAAGGCAGCCTGGCCGCCTTCAAGGGCTTGATGCCCTTTTTGACGCCGTACCGCAAGCAGTTCTTCCTGGCCGGTATCGCGCTGGTGGTCGCCGCCGCCTCCACCCTGGCCATCCCCGCCGCGTTCAAGCAGATGATCGACCTGGGTTTCGGCGGCGCGGCCGGCTCGAAAAGCATCCAGCATGTCGACCTGGTCTTCCTCGCCCTGTTCGGCGTGGCGTCCATCCTGGCGCTGGCCACGGCGGCGCGTTTTTACACAGTGTCGTGGCTGGGCGAGCGCGTCACGGCCGACATCCGCAGCGCCGTGTACCGCCACGTCGTCACGCAAAGCCCCGAATTCTTTGAAACTACGCAGACGGGCGAAGTCCTGTCGCGCATCACCACCGACACGACTTTGATACAGGCCGTGGTTGGCACCAGCATCTCCATGGCGCTGCGAAATGTGCTGCTGTTCCTGGGCGGCCTGGTAATGCTGTTCGTCACCAGCGCCAAGCTGGCCGGCATCATCATCGGCCTATTGATACTCGTCGTCGTGCCGATCATCGTGTTTGGCCGCCGCGTGCGCAAGCTGTCGCGCGATTCGCAGGACCGCATTGCCGACGCCTCGGCCATGGCTGGCGAAATCCTCAACGCCATGCCCACCGTGCAAGCGTTCACGCACGAGAAAATCGAATCGAAACGCTTTGGCGACTCCGTCGAAGGCGCTTTCATGACGGCCATGCGCCGCATCCGCGCCCGCGCCCTGCTCACCATGATCGCCATCCTGCTGGTCTTTGGCACCATCGTCTTCGTGCTGTGGCTGGGAGCGCGCGCCGTGCTGGAAGGTTCGATGACGGGCGGCGATCTGGGCCAGTTCATCCTGTACGCGTCCATCGTGGCCGGCGCCATCGGCGCTTTGTCTGAAGTCATGGGCGAAGCGCAGCGCGCCGCCGGTGCCACCGAGCGCCTGCTGGAATTGATGGCTGTCAAATCGGAAATCGAGTCCCCGGCCACGCCCCTGCCGCTGCCGGCGCGCGCCGCAAACGGCGCCTCACTGTCGCTGGACGATGTCATGTTCTCGTACCCGTCGCGTCCCGATACCCACGCGCTCGACCACGTCAGCCTCGATATCCGCGCCGGCGAAACGGTGGCCGTGGTGGGACCGTCCGGCGCCGGCAAGACCACGCTGTTCCAGCTGTTCCTGCGCTTCTATGACCCGCAAAGCGGCAGCATCCGCCTCGATGGCGTGGATATCAAGCAGCTGGACCTGCATACCCTGCGCGACGCGATTGGCATCGTGCCGCAAGATACGGTGATCTTCTCGGCCGATGCCATGGAAAACATCCGCTACGGCCGCGCCGGCGCCAGCGACGAGGAAGTCATCGCGGCGGCGAAAATGGCGGCAGCCCACGAATTCATCGAGCGCCTGCCGAATGGCTATAAATCCTTCCTCGGCGAACGGGGCGTGCGCCTGTCCGGCGGCCAGCGCCAGCGCATCGCCATCGCTCGCGCCCTGCTGAAAAACCCGCCCCTGCTGCTGCTCGATGAAGCGACCAGCGCGCTGGACGCGGAATCGGAACGCCTGGTGCAAAAGGCCCTGGAAGCGGCCATGGTGGGCCGCACCACGGTCATCATCGCGCACCGCCTTGCCACCGTGCAGCGGGCCGACCGTATCATCGTCATGGAAGACGGCAAGATTGTCGAAACGGGCACGCATGCCTCGCTGGTCGCAATGAAAGGCATTTACGCTAATTTAGCGGCCCTGCAATTCCATCACGTACAGCTCAATCCAGCAGAATAATCATGAACGCACTCTTTCACGCCAACCTGGGCATCACCGATTTCTGGACCTTTTTACTGGGGACCATCTTCATCGTCATCCTGCCCGGTCCCAATTCCATGTATGTGCTGTCGGTCGCCGCGCAACGAGGCGTGCGGCCCGCTTACCAGGGCGCCTTCGGCATCTTCGCCGGCGACCTGATATTGATGGTGCTGTCGGCCTGTGGCGTGGCCTCGCTGCTGAAAGCCAGCCCTGCCCTGTTTTATGTCGTGAAATACATCGGCGCGGCCTACCTGGGCTGGATCGGCCTGCAAATGCTGATCGGCTGCTGGCGCAAGTTGCGCGCGCCCGCGCCGGCTGAAGGCGAAGCGGCAGCGGCGCCAGCGCCCGTCAAGGAAAGCGATCCGTTCCGCAAGGCCCTGATCATCAGCCTGATGAACCCGAAGGCCATTTTGTTCTTCATTTCCTTCTTCATCCAGTTCGTCGACCCGGCCTTCCCGAATCCCGTGCTGTCCTTCATCGGCCTGGGCCTGATCTGCCAGGTGATCAGCTTTACCTACCTGACGGCCATCATCTTTGTGGGCGCGCGCCTGGCCGAGACCTTCCGCCGTCGCCGTCGCCTGTCTGCCGGCATGGGCGGCGGCGTGGGCGCCATGTTTATCGGCTTCGGCGCGAAGCTCGCCACGGCCACACTGTAAGGAAAAGCACCTTGAACGCCTTGTCCGACACTGAACTGCGCCAGCGCTGCCATACCGTCCTGCCGGGCCACCGCCAGCCCACGCCGGCGGCCACTTTCGCCGCGATGGCCGCCTGGTGCGAGGCCAATGACATCGCGCACGACACCTATGGCGAAGGCCCGCTGATCGAGCAATTCGAAAACAAGATCGCCAGCCTGCTCGGCTTCGAGGCTGCCGTGTTCTGCATCACGGGCACCATGACTCAGGTAACGGCCCTGCGCCTGGGTTGCCAGGACCGGGGTTCCTCGCTGGTGGCGCTGCATCCGACGTCGCACATCCTGCGCCACGAGCGGGGCAACCATGCATTGCTGGAGCACTTCAAGGGCTTGATGATCGGCGACCCGCACCGCCCGTGGACGGTCGATGACTTGCGCGCCGTGCCCGATGCGCTGGGCGCCGCGCAGGTCGAACTGCCAATGCGCGAAATTGGCGGCCAGTGCCCATCGTGGGATGAGTTGAGCCAGATCAAGCGGCACTGCCGCGAGCACAACATCCACCTGCACATGGATGGCGCGCGCCTGTGGGAAGCGCAAGCGGGTTTTGGCCAGCCCTTGCCCGCCATCTGCGATGGCTTTGATTCCGTGTATGTCTCGCTGTACAAGGGCATCGGCGGCCTCGGTGGCGCCATGCTGGCCGGCAGCCGCCCGTTTGTCGAACGGGCGCGCGCGTGGTTTCACCGCCAGGGCGGCAACATCGTGCACCGGACACCCTACGTGGTGGCCGCCGCCATGCAGTTCGACGCGCGCCTCGCCGCCATGCCCCGCTATTTCGAACGCACGCAGTGGCTATACGCACTGCTGCGCGACTTTCCGAGCATCGCCGTCAATCCCGCCAGCCCGCAAGCGAACATGCTGCATCTGCACCTGCCCGTCTCGCGAGAACGGGCCATCGCCATCCGCAACCAGGTGGCCGCAGACCACGGCATCTGGCTGTTTGCCCGCGCCAGCCACGCCGCCCTGCGAGGACACAGCGTGGTCGAATGGTATGTGGGGGATCAGCTACTGCAAATGCCGGACGACACCGTGCGGCTGGCCTTGACCCTGCTGGATCAGGGCATGCGCGGCAGGGAATGATCATGGTAGGTCGGGTTAGAGCGCAGCGCGTAACCCGACAACTTCCGAAAACCCATCAAAAGCCGGGGTCAGACCCGAAGGGTCTGACCCCATGCACCCAAAAAAAAGCGCCCGAAGGCGCTTTTTTCCTTTCATGGCGACCGGGTTGGTCGCCACTACCTGCTTAAAACTTGTAGTTATAAGCGAGACCGATCAGCTGCAGGCGGGTCTTGAACAGGCCCTTGGTGGTTTCACCATTGCCGGTGCAGCCGTTAGACAGCGGAGGCACGGGGCCGCAACCGTTCTTGTAGTTGACGTCAGCATCCTTGAAGTCGATATAGCTGTAGGCCAGGTCGATCGAGGAATTGGCGTTCAGCTTCCAGTTCGCGCCGATCGAGTACTGCATGCGGTCGCTGTCCGGCAAGGCAGGGTGGCGAAGTTCCGCGCTGCGTACTGGTGCCTGGTCATGGGCGATACCGGCGCGCAACAGCAGGTTTTCACTGTACTTGTAGTTGGTGCCCAGCGAGACGCGGTAAGTGTCTTTCCAGTTCTGGCGAATGCGCTCGGCGCCTTCGGCAGTCGGCGGGAACTGGATGTCCAGGTTCTGCAGGCGCGAGGTGCGGGTCCAGGTGACGTCGCCCATCAACGCCCACTTGTCATCCATCTGATGGAAGGCGTTGACCGACACGGTTTCCGGCGTGCGCAGTTCGACCAGTGCCTTGGAATTGACCTTGCCCGATGCACCGCTGATGAAGCCATTCACGGCCGCATTGTTCGACACTTGCGAGAAGTCCCAGATGGTGTCGCCTTTCAGCTTGTGCGAAATCGACGAGCGGTAGGAAATACCGAAACGCGTGCCTTCGTTCATCTGGTACAGATAGCCGAGGTTGAAGCCGAAGCCCCAGTCGTCGCCATCCATCGAGGCGTGGCCATCTTTGGCGCCTGCCAGTGCAATGCCGGCAGCATTCGCGGCAGCCGGACCTTGCGCTTGAGCAACACTTGCCAGGAAAGCCCTCGAGATGGTTGGATTCGCACTCAGAGCCTTGACCGTACCCGGCACGTCCACCGCTTGGCCCAGTTCCGCCTTCATGTATTCGGCCGTGATACCGAAGCCGAACGAGTGGTGCTGGTCCAGCTTGAACGAAACGGAAGGGTTCAGGGCGATGGCTTCGAGCTTGATGTTGGTGATCGCATAGCGGCCGCTCCAGCTGTTGCCGTAATCGAGCTTGGCGCCGTAAGGCACGAACAGGCCCATGCCGACGGTCCATTGTTCATCGATTTTTTTGCTGGCATACACGGCAGGCGCAAATACTACGTCCGGCACATAGTCCTTGGTCGTGCCACCTGTGGGCTTGCCCGTGAAATTGAAGGACCCATTATCCTGGAACGTCGAATGCGGTACTACCAAAGTGCCGCCGCCAACGAACTGCGTGCCTTCCAGGCGCGACAGGCCGGCCGGGTTGTAGAAAATGGTCGACGCATCGGCCGCTTCGGCGCCGCTGGCATCGGCCGTTCCCTGGGCGGAAACACTTTGCGAGCCAAAACGGTAGCCCGATGCTTGTGCGGTGGAAGAAATGCCGGCGAACGCGGCAACGATCAGCAGGGGCAGATATTTATGTTTCAAGTTAGTCTCTCTTTATTATACGAAGTGTCTTCGTCACATTGTCTCGGGTAGCTCAACCTCACCCGTATTGCACTGTTCTTGCCGCCGTGAACTCCCTCACTGACAGCATGAGCGAAGCATATAATATATTTTAGAAAAAAGCGAACGTTCGCTCTTTTTATGAAACAGCGTTGTTTTCCTCGTGAATCGCGGGGCTGTAGGGAGGCAGCACGGGCGCTGGAAGCGGTATCAGAAAGCGCTGCTGCATCAGCGCCAGCATCTGTTCGGCCGGTACGGGGCGCGAAATGAAATAGCCTTGCACCTCGTTGCATTGCAGCGCGCGCAGGATGTCGAGCTGCTCGCGCGTCTCCACCCCTTCGGCCACGACACTCATCCCCAGCGCATGCGCCATCGACAGGATGGCGCGCACGAACACCTCGCCCTGCTCCGAACGGCCCAGCTCCATGGTGAAGGCGCGGTCGATCTTCAAGCCATCCATGGCGAACTTCTGCAGCTGCGACAGCGAAGAATAGCCGGTACCGAAATCGTCGACCAGCAAGCGCACGCCCAGCGCGCGGATGGCCGACAGTTGCTCCACGGCGCGGTTCTGTTCGTCCATCATGGCCGATTCCGTAATTTCCACCTCGATCAGCCGCGCATCGATGCGGTGGCGCGCCAGCGCGGATGCCAGCACCTGGTGCACATCTCCACGGCCGAACTGGCGCGCCGACACGTTGATGGAGACGGGCACCAGTTCCAGCCCGCTGGCCTGCCAGCGCGCCATTTGCAGGCACACCTTCTCGATGACGACTTCGCCCAGCTGCGAAATCAGGCCGCTGCTCTCGGCCACGGGGATGAATTCCAGCGGCGGCACCATGCCATGCTGCGGGTGCTGCCAGCGCACCAGCGCCTCCATGCTGCACAGCTGCCCGTTCATGGCGTCGACGCGAGGCTGATAGACGACAAGAAACTGGTCCTGCTCCAGCGCCGCCACCAGGCTTTGTTCCAGTTCGCGGCGGTTGCGGATGGTTTCAAACAATTCTGGCTGGAAGAAACGGTGATGGCCCTTGCCTGCCACTTTCACAGCGTACATGGCGATATCGGCGTTCTTCAGCAGCACTTCCGTTTCGGCACCATCGCGCGGATACAGGCTGATGCCGATCGAGGCGCCCATCTTGTGGCGTTCGCTGCCCAGGTAAAACGGTTCGTCGAAGGCGCTGGCGATGCGCTGCGCCACCTGTTCGGCGCGGCTGTCGTCTTCCACCGGGTCGAGCACGACGACGAATTCATCGCCGCCCAGGCGCACCACGTGGTCGCCGGGCCGCAGCACGGCCTTCAGGCGCAGGGACGCGGCGCGCAACACCTTGTCGCCCTCCGCGTGGCCCTGCGTGTCGTTGATATCCTTGAAGCCGTCGAGGTCGATGAACAGCAGCCCCAGCATCTGCCCCGCGATGGCGGCGCGGCCCAGGGCGCCGGGCAGGAATTGCTGCAGCCAGTAGCGGTTGGGCAAGCCCGTCAAGCCATCTTCATTGGCCAGGCGGCGCAAATCGCGTTCGTGCTCCTTGGCCGTGCCGATGTCTTGCAGGGTCACGGCCAGGCGGTCGCCGCTGCGCACAAGGCGCCGGCGTATCCAGCGCAACTTGAACGGGTTACCTTCCGGCAACTCGATCTCTTCCTCGGAAAAACCGGACTGCATGGCGGCCCGGTAATGATGGATCAGGTCGCGGAAATACGGTTCGTGGGCACGCGACTGCAAGCGCATGCCCAGCAACTGCTCGCGGCGCACGCCGAAGTAGCCGGCACCCGGCTCGTTACAGTCGACGATCTCAAAGTCGAGGATGCTGCCATCCTCGCCGCGCAGGGCGGCAATGATGTAAAAGCCGTCGCTGGTGCCTTCAGTCGCCATGCGGTAGGCATTGCGCACCCCTTCGGACTGGTGGTGGCGCCACGCCAGGCGCAGCGACAGCACGGTGGCGACGGCGGCAAAGGCCAGCAGCAGCGCGGTGACGGCCAGGGCGATGCCGATATAAATGGTGCGCGTTTCCTCGTAAGGATGCAGCATTTCGCCGTCCGACAGTCCGACCACGGCCGTAAACGGATAGGCTTTCAACGCCTGCCAGCCTACATAGCGGCTTTGCTTGTCGGAAAAAGCGATCCTGCCGCCAGAATGCATGGCGCCGCTGTCCGTTTCCAGGAAGCTGGTGTCGAGAAACGGCGTGCCCTGGCCGCTCTGCATGGGCAGGACGCGCGAACCGAGGCGCGTGCTGAACAGCTGGCCCTCTTCGCCCACCATGGCGGACATGCCGAACTTGCCGAAATTGACGCTGTTGTAGAATTCGGAAAAATAGCTCGAATGAATGGAAATGAGCAGCACGCCATCAAAATTGCCATCCTCGTCTTCCAGCCGGCGCGTGAAATGCACGAGGCTTTCGTCCGCGCCCGGGGTTGCGGGGGCCGCCTCAGTGGCCCGTCCCAGCGCGATGCGCAGCGCGCTGGAATTGCTGCGCCAGTGGCGCAGCAGAAAATCGCTGCGCTCGTTGACCCGCAGGCGCTGCAGCGGCGCCGTGGCCGTCACGGGGTGTCCCTTGCGGTCGAGGATGGCGACGATGGCAAATTGCGGCAAGGCATACATGCCCTGCGTCTTCAATTGATCGAGGCGCAAACGTCCGCGCGAATTTTCCCACTCATACTTGAGCTGCAAAGTCAGCTGGTCCATCTGTTCCAGGGTGCGCAGCAAGTACTGGCCATATGCTTTCGACAGCGAAGACACGCTGTCGAGCGCCTGCTGTTGCGCCACCTTCTTTTCCGCCTCCAGCTGCAGCAAGGTGGCCGTCCACAGCATCGCGCACAGGACCAGCCCCAGCAAGGGCCAGGCCAGCATCAGGCGCAGGTTGGCCTTCAGAAAATCGGCCCTGCTCATCTCCACCACAGCGGCGTTATTATTATTTACAAATTGTCGCAAGAACATGGTGCAGCATCTACCGTTTCTGTGTATTTCTTTAAGGACACACAAATTACCACAGAGTCATGTTTACAGGTGAAACGGCAGCGCATTTATGTGTGCGGACGGCAGCCCGCCTGTCGCGCCTGCGTTACAATCACCATCCTTACCGTTGGAGAAATACATGCAGCAATATCAAGATTTGATCAAGACCGTGCTCGATACGGGCAGCTGGCAAGACAACCGCACGGGCATCCGCACCCTGAGCGTGCCAGGTGCCATGATGCGTTTCGACTTGGCCAACGGCAACTTCCCCGCCGTGACAACCAAGAAACTGGCTTTCAAATCCGTGATCGGCGAATTGTGCGCCTTCCTGCGCGCCTCGCGCAACGCGGCCGAGTTCCGCGCGCTGGGCTGCAAGGTGTGGGACCAGAACGCCAATGAAAATGCGCAATGGCTGGCCAATCCCTACCGCGAAGGCGAGGATGACCTCGGTCCCGTGTATGGCGTGCAATGGCGGCAATGGCCTGCCTACAAGCTGCTCGATGCCGACAAGCCGGCGCAGATTGCCGACGCGCAAGCAAACGGTTTCACGCTGGTTGCCCCCATCGTCGAAGACGGCGTGCAAAAAGTCTTGCTGTACAAGGCCGTGGACCAGTTGCGCGAGTGCCTCGATACCATCATGAATAACCCGGGCAGCCGGCGCATCCTGTTCCATGGCTGGAACCCGGCCGTGCTGGACGCCGTCGCCCTGCCCGCCTGCCATTTGCTGTACCAGTTCATCCCGAACGCCAGCACGCGCGAAATTTCCCTGTGTTTATATGTGCGCAGCAACGATATCGGCCTGGGCACACCGTTCAACATCGCCGAAGGCGCGGCCCTGCTGCACCTGGTGGCGCGCCTGACGGGCTACACGCCGCGCTGGTTCACTTACTTCATCGGCGACGCGCACATCTATGAAAACCACCTCGACATGGTGGAAGAGCAACTCAAGCGCACGCCCTTCCCCGCGCCGCGTTTCGTCATTTCAGACCGCGTGCCCGACTATGCGAAGACGGGTAAGTACGAGCCGGAATGGCTGGAAAAGATCGAACCGTCGGATTTCTCGCTGGAAGGCTATGAACACCATGCGCCCATCAAGGCGGCGATGGCCGTCTGATGGCGGTCGCACCGCTGGCCGCCCTGCACCGCAAGCTGTTTGACGAAACGGACGGCAGCAAGTTCGCCCGGCTGAAGGAGCGGCTGCTGAAAAAGCATGCCGCGCACGACCGCCTGGCCGTGCTGGACATTTTGACGGCGTATGCGCGCGATGGACAACTGCTGCACTGGCGCGCCTTTTTGATGAGCGATATCGTACAGTTGGCGGAAGCGAATGAACATTCCGCATTTTTCGCCTGGGCGTTGGTGCAGCCAGAGCTGGCCTACCGGGCCGTCGATGGCATGCTGAAAAGCATCGGCAAGGACGCTTATGCGCCCCTGGTGGCGCTGGCCGCGTCCAGCATCGCCAGCCTGGAAGTGCGGGCCAAGGCCGTGAAAAGCCTGGCCATCTTCAGCCGCCAGCCTTTCGATGCAGGTTTGCCGACAGACCCTGGCCACTGGAAGGCAGAGCAGCTGCAACTGGACGCCGTGCTGGCCTGGCAGCGCGATGGCACCCCGGATGGCGCAGGCCATGCGCTGCCCGTCACGCATGCGGCACTGGAGGATCCCCGCTCGCCGCTGGAAAAAGCCGCGGCCAGGCTGGAGAAAAAGCTGGCGGCCATACGCAGGAAGGAGCAGGACCTGGCGCAGCCATCGAACTGGCTGACCATCGCCAGCGCCGCCGACATGGCCGGCATCGCGCAACGCTGGGCCTTGCCGGAGCACTACCGGCGCTTCCTGGCTTGCCATTCACCGCTGCGGGTGTTTATCAACAGCCCACAGTATTTCCAGGGTTTGAGCCTGTACGGCGCGGCAGAACTGATCAAGGCGCAACACGGTTACGCCTGGAATCCCGTCAGCGGTGAAGCCATCGCCGGCTGGCCGGAACAGTACCTGGTGATTGCCGACGCGGGTGCCGATCCGTATTGCCTGGACCTGGGTGCGATTGCCGACGGCGACGCGCCCGTGTACACGGCCGAGCATGGCATGGGCGCATGGCGCTTCGAGCGCCATGCGGATAGTTTCATCGACTTCCTGAACGAAATCGCGGCAGCGGCCTAGCCTGGTTCGCCTCCCGCCCCGCCCGGGCCGGGGCCGCCCGGCCCACCGGGTCCCCGTCCACCCGGCGGACCGAAGCGCGGTTCCCGTTCGCCCTCTCTCGCCGCCGTGGTGGCCCCGCCCAGACGGTAAGACAGCCCCACATAAATCATGCGCCCATCGAAGCGCCGCGTGCTCGTCTCGCGCAACGATGCACTGTTGATGACGGTTTCCATCTTGTTGCTGCTGAACACATCGGTCACATTCATGACCAGGCTCAGCTGCGGCGTCAGCGTGTGGCGAAGACTGAGGTTCAAGGTGTTGTTCGGCGAGCGGTAGCCCTGCCCCGACAGCATCTTGCCTTGCATTTGCAGGGCCAGTTGCAGCTGGTTAGCGGGATTGATCTGGTAATTGAGGCGCGCGCGGCCGCTCAGCGCATTCGCCGTGCGCGTGCTGCGGTTGCCCAGGTCGTCCAAACTCGTTTGCTGGCTGCGCGCCAGGTTGCCGCTCGTGTTCAGGGTCAGCGACGGCGTCAGCTTGCCGCTGACGCTGAACTCCAGGCCGCTCGAATGGCTGCCCTCACCATTTTCCCGCGTGGTCAGCAGCACATTATCGCCAATAAAATAGCGGTAATCGACGATGGCGTCCGTGTCGCGCCGGTGGTAGGCACGCAAGCTGCTTTCCAGCCCGGCGATTTTCGTTTCATAGCCGATCTCGAACGAGTCCGTCTGCGTGGGTTTCAGCTTGGGATTGCCGGCCGACACATTGAATTCATCGCGATACACCACGTAAGGATTCAGGTCGCCCGCGCTCGGACGGCGCAGGCGGTGCGCATAGCTGAAGCGCAGATTGCTCTCGTCGCTGACCTTATACGTGGCGAACAGGCTGGGAATGTAGTTGATGTAGTTATTGCCAGCCTCGACGCCGCCCGTGATCTGGCGCACGTTCAAGTCCGTGTATTCGGCGCGCAGGCCGGCCAGTGCGCCCCAGCGCTCGGTCAGGCGCATCTGGTAGGAACCGTACAGTGCGACGGTGCGCTCATCGAGCTCGAAACGGTTGCTGCGCATGGGATTCACGGTTTCCGCCAGGCTGGCCGGGTTGATGTCCGTATATAAAGTGTCGAAGCTGCTCTTGTTGTCGGCCACCTTGTAGCCGAGCTTGGCCGTGCCGCCCGCCAGCGGACGCTCGTAGTCGCCGCTGAAGTCGATGATGCGGTTGCCCGTCTCGCTGTGCTGGCGCGCGCGGCTGTCGAAGGCATTCACTGGTGCGACCGTGTAGCTGTTGGCGTAATCGCTGTCGCTCTCGTTGGTCGACGAGGACACGCGCAAGTCGATCTTCAACGATTCGCCCGGCAACTCTCCCTTGTGGTCGTAGCGCGCCCCCCAACTGTAATTGCGGCTGTCGCCGTTGCGCACGGTGCTGCGCACATAGTCGCCGACGGTGCTGCCCGTGCTGTCGCCGTTGATGTAGCGGTCGAGCGAGCGCTGGTCGTTGCTGCGCCCGTTATACGACACGCTGGCGGCCAGCGTGTCGTTGGCGTTCAGGTTGTAATTGACGGTGCCGTGCAAGCCCAGCGAGTCATTCAAGCCATTGCTGGTGGAGCTTTGGCTGCTGGGGGCGAATGCCCCCGTGTCGCGTTCCAGGCGCTCGCGGCTGACCTCGCCGACGGAATTGCGGCCGTCATGGCGCACATTGATGCCGCCCTGATAGCCCCACGGCCCTTCGTTGTAGCTGCCGGACACGGCACTGTTGTAGCGCCCGGCGATGCCCGCATTCGCATTCACGGTGGCAAAGCCGCCCGGCTTGCGGTTGCGCCGCATCACCAGGTTCAAAATCGGGCCACCACCGGCCTCGTTGCCAAACTGGGCGCCGGGATTATTGATCACTTCCACCGATTCGATATCGTCGGCCGCCATGGCATTGAGCGTGGCGCCGCGCGAGTCGCCCTGCAGCATGGCCGACGGCTTGCCATCGATCAATATCTGCACATTGCTGCTGCCGCGCAAGGACACGGAGCCATCGGGATCCACGGCCACCGACGGCACATTGTTCAAGGCGTCGGCCGCCGTGCCATTGGTGCTGCCCACGTCGGACTTGACGTCGTAGACTTGCCGGTCGATGCGGCCCGTGGGACGTTCGGCCGTCACGCTGACGGAAGGAGTATCGGCGGCCGGCGCCTTGGCCGATACTGGTGCTGGTGCTGGCTTGACGACGTCGCCGCCAGTGACAGTTTGCGCCTGGGCAGCGGTGCCGGCGACCAGCAGGCTGCTACCCGCCAGGCAATGAAAAAAAAGTTTATGCATTTGGCTAAAAAATAATGGGGACACTACGGATGAGGCACTACGCCGCAGCGTGAGGGCATAGTTAAAGCATGCCACGACTCCATTGATCAAAGCAAATGCGAACCATTGTTATTTACTTCAATTTACAAATCTCTTCCACTTGTGGTCGTACAGCCTCATCCGAAGAACTTTGCGCTACCTTTACGCTACCTCAGCAAGCCATTGCCACGCGCCAGTGTCAGCCAGCCCGGATATTCCGTCATCAATAAATCATACAGTTCCGCATCGCTGTGCTCGTCGGGCGAGCTGACGGAAAAGTAATTGGCGTTGTCGACCAGACGCCCCTGCAATTCGTCGAGCTTTTCCAGGAAGGGAAAGTCGGAATCGGCAAAGGCGGCGAGGAATTTGCTTGTCGACTTGCGCCCCTTGCCGATGCCCATGAATTGCCAGAAGATCGGTTCATTGCTGGCCCAGCGCAATTGTTTCTCTGTCGTCGCCTGGTCGCTGGTGCCGCCATCGGTGACGAACATCACGTACACGGGCAATTCCGCCACGACGGGCCGCGTGCGCTCGCCGCCAGCCGCGTCGGGGAAATAAAACGCGCGGATCGCTTGCATGGCGGCACCATAGCGCGTGTCGCCTTCCAACGGGTGACGGGTGATCGCCTGCCCCACGTAAGCGTTACAATTACTCAATGCCATGGGCGTCGGATGGTGGACGTTCTTGCCGAACAGGAAAACATCGATCTCGCCATCGTCATCGAACTTGCAGCCCAACGCCAGGATGCGCTCGGCAAAGCGCTGCACCAGCCCCTCTTTATATAGCCGTCCCATGGAACCGGAAATATCCAGGCATAAACACACCTTGGCCCGATGCTCGGACAGGCCCACTTTTTGCAGCGACACGCCGGCCTGTTTGACCAGACTGACCAGTTGCGGCGCCTCGCGTTCGACGCGCTTTTCCAGGTTGATCTTTGCCTGCTGAATTGCCGAAGCCGCGGCAGCAGCAACAGGAACTGCAGGCGCGGCCTGGTCGACTTCGCCGCCGAAGTGGCGCACCAGCGCGTCCAGTCCCCCATTGAAACCCTGGCCCACGGCCATGCAGCGCCAGCCGCCATCCTTGCGGTAGAGTTCCAGCAGCATGACGGCTTTTTCTTGCGCAAAATCAGGCCCGGCAAAGGGAAAACGGGCCAGTTCGCGCGTCCCCGCCTGCAGGCGCACATGGCCGGATTGCAGCTGCGACATCACGCCGCCCCCATCGATCGAAGCCGTGACGACGAGACGGTCTATGCCGGCCGGCAAGCGCACCAGTTGCAAGGCAAACGCGGCCATGTCGCCACCGCTGCCGGCGCGCGCTTCCACGCCGCCGCACGGCGTGCGCGGCTGGTTGAAAAACGTCATGTAGCGCTCGTCGGACAGTTTGCCGCTCGCGTCGAGCCCGAAGCACGCCACATCGAGCGCCAGTCCCTGCGCGGCGACGCCGATTTCCAGCACGCCATCGGGAACGAGATTGGCCAGCGGCAAGCGCTGACCCTTGGCCAGAGTTTCCATCAGTGCCTCCTATGCAATGTAGCGGCGCGGATTGTCCGCATTGAAATCATCTTCATCTTCCTTGTCCTTGCCCTTGAAGACGACGGGACCGTTGAAGGCCAGCTGCAGGTTCTCGCCCTGCCAACTCAACCACGGCGTCGCTTCGCTGCCGGGCTCCGAGGTCTTGCCCGACGGTTCGAGAATGATGCTGTCGGGCGTAATGCGCGCCATGCCGATCACATAGGTGTAGACCGTATCGTCTTCGGCCGCCTTGGACAGGCGGAAGTCGAACGCGCATTCGACGATCTGCTCGCCGTATTGCATGACCATTTTCGGGCGCATGGACGCCACCGGGACGGCGCCGTTGGCCAGCGCCGAATACACGCTGAAGACCAGGCCCACCGTGCCGCCGTAATGTTGCGCCAGCGCAGGATTGACTTCCACCGTTTCCGTGGCAGGCTCCTTGCCTGACGCGCCCGCCACATCGCCCAGGTGGCGCACATAGGGCATGGCGTCAAAACTGCCGGGCATGTCCGGCGCCTGGATGAAGCGCATCTGGCCGTTCGGCAAGAGGATGCCGACCCGCAAATCAAGATCGTCGTTATCGTCTTCGCCATCGCCGTTATCGACCCAGGTGGCCTTCACGGTCAGTTTTTTCGGCGCGCCCGCGCCCTTTTCCAGCGAGACCTTGTGCGTCTGGCCCGCCTTCGTCAGCGAGATTTTCGACAGGGAAATCTTGGGTGACGGCACCGGTTCCGCGACGGCCTGCGCCACTTCGCCGCCGAAATGGGCGACCAGCGCGTCCAGCCCGCCGTTGAAACCCTGCCCCACGGCCATGAAGCGCCAGCCGCCATCCTTGCGGTAGAACTCGCCCAGCATGACGGCTTTTTCTTGCGCAAAATCAACGCCAGCATACGTGTAACGGGCCAATTCTCGCCCGCCATCGAGCAAGCGCAGGTAGCCGCTGCCCAGCTGCGCCATGGTGGCCGCGCCATCGATGGCGGCCGTGACGACCAGGCGTTCGATGGACCCAGGCAAGCGCTCCAGCTGGTAGCTGAAGCCGGCCGCATCGCCCGATGGCGCAGACACTTCCACGCCGCCGCAAGGCGTGCGCGGCTGGTTGAAGAAGGTCATGTAGCGCTCGTCGGACAATTTGCCGGCGGCATCGAGGCCGAAACAGGCAAAGTCCAGCGCCACGCCGGCGCTGGCGAGGCCCAGTTGCACGACGTTGCCCGTGACGAGGCCGGACAGCGCCAGGCGCTGCCCCTTGATCAGGTTTTCCATGGAATCAGGTAAATAAGAAGGGAGATACAAAGGATAAGCAAAACCGGGCAGCGTGGCCGCCCGGCAAAGGTACGCCCTTTCAGGCGTCAACATGCTTTTTAAGCATTAATGCCAAAGGAACGCGCCAGAGGGCCCAGGCCGCCCTTAAAGCCTTGGCCGATCGCCTTGAATTTCCATTCGCTGCCGGCGCGGTAGATTTCGCCGAAGATCATGGCCGCTTCCGTCGAACCGTCTTCCGACAGGTCGTAGCGGGCGATTTCCGTGCCGTTGTCGCCGTTCAGGCAACGGATGTAGGCCTTGCCCACCATGCCGAAGTTCTGCTTGCGGTTTTCCGCGTCGTGAATCGTGACGGCCACGGCGATCTTGTCGATGTCGGCCGGCACGTTGGCCAGGTCGACGGCGATTTTCTCGTCATCGCCATCGCCGCCGCCCGTGGTGTTATCGCCAGCGTGGACGATGGAGCCGTCCACCGACTTCAGGTTGTTGTAAAAAATGAAGTCGGCGTCGGAGCGGGCCTTGCCGTCGGTTTTCAGCAGGAAGGCGCTGCCGTCCAGGTCGAAAGCGGCACCATCGGTGGCGCGCGGGTCCCAGCCCAGGCCAATCACGATTTTCTTCAAGCCGGGAGCTTCCTTGCTCAGGTTAACATTACCGCCTTTTTGCAAACTGATCGCCATGGTGTTTCCTTTTTAATGTGGGGGTTGCATTCGGTGTTTCAGGTCTCGTCGCCGGTACCCCGGCTTGATGAGCCATGAGCCTACCATAAAGTCCCGGCTTGCCAGCCGCGCACTATTGAAAATAATGCCATATGGAAAAGGCTGCGCGCTACCCGGAGGCGCAAAATGACGGATAATGCCGCTCGACAAAAATTTTCACCATCCTGTACCAGGCTTGTCCTTGAACAATACAAAGATACGACTCGACTGCATCCCCGGCACCTTGTGCGACGAGCGCCTGTGGTCGCGCCTGGCGCCTGCCCTGGGCGATGCCTTTCATGTGCAGCACATGCCCTTGCATCAGGCGCGCACGCGCGCGCAGATGCAATCGATGATTGCCAGCCAGAGTGCGCCGCAAGCCCATCTGGTGGGCTTTTCGCTGGGCGCCTACCTGGCGCTCGAACATGCGCTGGCCCACCCGCAGCGCGTGCAGTCGTTGACTCTGATCGCCAATTCGGCCCAAGGCTTGCTGCCTGCGGAAATTGAAGCGCGCCAGCGCATCGTCGCCATGCTCGAACGCAATGCCTATGCGGGCATCACGCGCCAGCGCCTGCGCGAACTGCTGCACCCATCGCACCTGGACGATGTCGCCATCACCGGACTGATCCAGCAGATGGGGCTGGACCTGGGCAAGGAGGTGCTGCTGGCGCAATTTCTCACCACCATAGCCCGGCCCGACCTGATGGCGCGCTTGCCGGAACTCGATTTCCCCGTGCTGATCGTGGGCGCCGAAGACGACAAGCTCGTCAACCCTGACGACCTGCGCGCCATGGCGGCCCGCCTGCCACAGGCCACCTTGCATTTACTAAAAGACAACACGGGCCACATGATTCCGCTGGAAGCACCAGGCGCGCTGGCGCAAGCCATGCGCGCGCATCTGGAGGCGCCAGGCAATTTCAACGATAATGACGGGCATCGGGCCATGCCCCCACCACTTTGACAGAACCCATGAGCCATTTGACCATCATCGTCGCCACCGACCAGCAAGGCGGCATCGGCATCAACAACACCCTGCCGTGGAAATTGCCGGAAGACCTTGCGCATTTCAAGCGTTTGACGACGGGCCACCCCATCCTCATGGGCCGCAAGACCTTCGATTCCATCGGCCGCCCGCTGCCGAACCGCCGCAACATCGTCATCACGCGCAATGCAGACTGGCGCCATGAAGGCGTGGAAGCGGTGTCGTCGGTGGAAGCGGCCATCGCGCTGCTGGACGGCGCCGAAGGCTATGTCATCGGCGGCGCCGAAATCTACCAGCAGTCGCTGGCCCTGGCGCAGCGTTTGATCATCACGGAAATCGGCCAGACATTTGACTGCGACGCGTTTTTCCCCGCAGTGGATCATGCTGTATGGCAAGAAACCGCGCGCGAAGCGCATGTCTCGGAGAAATCCGGCCTGCTTTACGCCTTTGTCACGCTGCAACGCAAAGCCTGATAAGGTGATATAGATAGCCAGAATACTGCTGTAATACCCCTGTCACACCGTTGCGTCACGCTAGCGCAAGCGTGTGACGCTTTACTACGATATTTTTTTCCCGCAGACGCCGCATTTCTGCGAGAATCCCGTTCTTATTTTTTTTCTGCGGCTGCCGGGTTGTACTACCGCCTGAAGTCGCGCCCTAGTCCGCCCCTCCATTACGTCAGGGGCGGCTTGCTTTTTTGGAGACATGCATGAAATTTCGTTTCCCCATCGTCATCATTGACGAGGATTTCCGTTCTGAAAATACGTCCGGCCTGGGCATTCGCGCCCTTGCCGCCGCAATGGAAAAAGAAGGCATGGAAGTGCTGGGCGTGACCAGCTACGGCGATTTGTCGCAATTTGCCCAGCAACAATCGCGCGCGTCGGCCTTCGTGCTGTCGATCGACGATGAAGAATTCGGTGCCGGTTCCATCGAGGAAACGGACCACGCGCTCAAGTCCCTGCGCGCCTTCGTCGAAGAAATCCGCTACAAGAACGCCGACATCCCTATTTATCTGTATGGCGAAACGCGCACCTCGCGCCACATTCCCAACGATATCCTGCGCGAACTGCATGGCTTCATCCATATGTTTGAAGATACGCCGGAATTCGTCGCGCGCCACATCATCCGCGAAGCGAAATCCTACCTGGACGGCCTGTCGCCACCGTTCTTCCGCGCGCTGGTGCACTACGCCAACGACGGTTCCTATTCGTGGCACTGCCCCGGCCACTCGGGCGGCGTGGCTTTCCTGAAGTCGCCGATCGGCCAGATGTTCCACCAATTCTTCGGTGAAAACATGCTGCGCGCCGACGTCTGCAACGCCGTCGAGGAGCTGGGACAGCTGCTCGACCATACTGGCCCGGTCGCCGCGTCGGAGCGCAATGCGGCGCGCATCTTCAATGCCGATCATTGCTATTTCGTCACCAACGGCACCTCGACCTCGAACAAGATGGTGTGGCACTCGACCGTGGCGCCAGGCGACATCGTCGTCGTTGACCGCAACTGCCACAAGTCGATCTTGCATTCGATCATCATGTGCGGCGCCATTCCCGTGTTCCTGATGCCGACGCGCAATCACCTGGGCATCATCGGCCCCATCCCGCTGCACGAGTTCACACCGGAAAGCATTGCCCGCAAGATCGAGGCGAACCCATTCGCGCGCGAAGCGAAGAACAAGAAGCCGCGCATTTTGACCATCACGCAATCGACCTACGACGGCGTAATCTACAACGTGGAAACCCTGCGCGAAATGCTCGATGGCAAGATCGACACCCTGCACTTCGATGAAGCATGGCTGCCGCACGCGACCTTCCACGATTTCTACAAGAATATGCACGCCATCGGCAAGGACCGTCCGCGCGCCAAGGAATCGATGATCTTCTCGACCCAGTCCACGCACAAATTGCTGGCCGGCCTGTCGCAGGCGTCGCAAATCCTCGTGCGCGAATCGGACACGGTCAAGCTGGACCAGGACGCCTTCAACGAGGCTTACCTGATGCACACCTCCACTTCGCCGCAATACTCGATCATCGCCTCGTGCGACGTGGCCGCGGCCATGATGGAAGCGCCGGGCGGCACCGCCCTGGTGGAAGAATCGATCATGGAAGCGCTCGATTTCCGCCGCGCCATGAAAAAGATCGACCAGGAATGGGGCCAGGACTGGTGGTTCCAGGTGTGGGGTCCGTCCACCTTCAACGACGAAGGCATGGGCCAGCAGGAAGACTGGATGATACGCGCCGAGGATGACTGGCACGGCTTCGGCGACCTCGCCCCCGGCTTCAACATGCTCGACCCGATCAAGGCGACCATCGTCAACCCGGGCCTGTCGCTGGACGGCCAGTTCGGCGAGACGGGCATTCCCGCGTCCATCGTCACCAAATACCTGGCCGAGCATGGCGTCATCATTGAAAAATGCGGCCTGTACTCGTTCTTCATCATGTTTACCATCGGCATCACCAAGGGCCGCTGGAATACCCTGTTGACGGCCTTGCAGCAATTCAAGGATGACTACGACAAGAACCAGCCGATGTGGCGCATCCTGCCGGAATTTGCGGCCGCCAACCCACGCTACGAAAAAATGGGCTTGCGCGACCTGTGCCAGCAAATCCACGATTTCTACAAGGCTTACGACGTGGCGCGTTTGACGACGGAAATGTATCTGTCGGACATGATCCCGGCCATGAAGCCATCGGACGCGTTCGCCAAAATGGCGCACCGCGAAATCGAGCGCGTGGCCATCGACGAACTGGAAGGCCGCATCACGTCCATCCTGCTGACGCCGTATCCACCGGGCATTCCGCTCTTGATCCCGGGCGAGCGCTTCAACAAGACCATCGTCGACTACCTGCGCTTCGCGCGCGACTTCAACGAGCGCTTCCCAGGCTTTGAGACGGATGTGCATGGTCTCGTAAAACGCGAAGTCGATGGCAAGCGCGGTTACTTCGTGGACTGCGTGAAGTTGGACGAGAACGTCTAAAAACATCGCCGTTCCTTGAGCCGCGGTCATGAACGCCGCCTGATGCAAATCAGGCGGCGTTTCTCATTTCAGGCCAGCGCGCGCTCCGGTGAAAGACAGGCGAACGGCATTTCGCCGATGACGTAAAAACCATCGTTTCCGGCGAAGTCAGTTTCGTTGTCAAGATGAGCGTTCAGAAAAAATTGATTGAAAGGAATGATTACGTCGCTTATACGCCACAGTGCACGTGCTCGATAAAAAGTAATTTCCATTTTCAAAAAACAAACTTCGCGCTAGTTCGGCAAAAACATCCTCAATGATACGCCAACGCCCATTAAAAATAAACCTGACCAATATGTGGCGAGTGAATTGGAAACAAGATTTTGGTCAACAAGCCCTACACTGAGCGGGCTAGATTTTGATTGCCTGAAAGAAACCAAATGACTCACCCTACTTTACGCCGTGTGCTAGCCATCACCCTACTCAGCCTGCTTGCCGCCTGCGGTGGAGGCGGCGACAGTAAGACCAGCGCCGCCCAGAACCCGGACGTCCCGGTTGCGCCACCGGCCAAGCAGACAGCCACCTTTACGCGCCAGGAAGCGTCGCGCTTCCTGGGTCGCGCCACGTTCGGACCGGACATGGCGGCCATCGATGCGCTGACTGCCAGCGATAGCGATGCCTGGTTCCGCGCGCAGTTTTCCATGCCGCAAACCTTGCACCGGAAATATATTGACGCCATGCTGGCAGCGCAGGACGCCGGCGGGAAAAAAGTGAGTTTTACGGGGGTGTATGAAACCTTCTGGCAACAGGGCATCCGTGGCGAGGACCAATTGCGCCAACGCATGGCCTTTGCCCTGTCCGAGATTTTCGTTATTTCCATGCAGAATGATTCCGTACGGCCGCAGGTGCGGGGCGTGGCCAGTTACTACGACATGCTGGGCCAGCATGCTTTTGGCAACTTCCGCGACCTGCTGGAAGGCGTGGCCCTGCATCCGATGATGGGGCTATACCTGTCCCACCTGCGCAACCAGAAGGAATCGGCCACCCGCACGGCCGATGAAAACTTCGCCCGCGAAGTGATGCAACTGTTTACCATCGGCCTGTACCAACTGAATGCGGATGGCAGCCTGAAACTGTCCGGTGGCAAACCCATCGACACCTACACGCACGACGACGTGGCGGGCCTGGCTCGCGTGTTTACGGGCTGGAGCTGGGCCGGTCCGGACCAGAGCGCCACGCGCTTCTCTGGCGGCACGGCCGATCCCGACCGCGACTGGAAGCCGATGCAGAACTACGCGGCCTATCATTCCAGCGGCGACAAGCGTTTCCTGGGCCAAAGCATCTCCGGTGCCAGCAGCGGCCAGGACGACCTGAAACTGGCGCTCGATACCCTGTTCAATCATCCCAATGCGGGACCGTTCTTTGCCCGCCAGCTGATCCAGCGCCTGGTCAGCAGCAATCCCAGCCCCGCCTACGTGGGCCGCGTGGCCGCCGCGTTTGCAAACAACGGCAGCGGCGTGCGCGGCGACATGCAAGCCGTCATCCGTGCCGTGCTGCTCGACCCGGAGGCGCTGGCGCCAAGCGGCAGCACCTTGCGCACAGGCAAGCTGCGCGAGCCACTGCTGCGCCTGGCTGGCTGGATGCGCGCCTTCGATGCCAAGCCAGCTGGCGGCCGCTACAGCCTGTATTTCCTCGATGATCCTTTGAACGGGCTGGCCCAGAGTCCCTTGAATCCGCCTTCCGTATTCAGTTTTTTCCGCCCCGCCTATACGCCGCCCAATTCCGCCCTTGCCAGCGCGGGCCTGGTGGCGCCGGAACTGCAAATCACGGCGGAGCCGTCGGTGACGGGCTACCTGAACTTCATGCAAGATGCCATCAATAGCGGTGTGGGCGAGAGCCGTGAAGTCAAGCCCGACTACACGCGTGAACTGGCGCTGGCCAGCGACACGGGTGCCCTGCTCGACCGCATCGACCTGCTCCTGATGCATGGCAGCATGCCAGCCAGGCTGCGCGGACAGATCCTGACCGCCGTCAATGGCATCAACATCCCCACAGCGACGGCAAGCAATGCCACGCAAGTTGCCGCCGCCAAGGCCAACCGCGTCAAACTGGCCATTTTCCTGACCATGGCCTCGCCCGCCTACCTGGTGCAAAAGTAAGAGCAATCACATGCAAAATTTCCCATTTTCCCGCCGCCGCTTCCTCGGTTCCATGCTGAGCCTGGCCGGTACCACGGCCGCCCCCTTCGCCATGAACCTGGCCGCCATGGGCAACGCCGCCGCGCAATCGGCCGACGACTACAAGGCCATGGTCTGCCTGTTCATGGCAGGCGGCAACGACGCCTTCAACACGGTGCTGGCCACCGATCCGACCTCATGGAATGAATACTCGCGCCTGCGCAACACGGGCGGCGCCGATTCTATCCATCTGCCCGGCGTGGGCCAGACGGGCGGCGTCTTGCCGGTCGTGCCCGCTACCGCGCAAACGGGCCGCGCCTTCGCCCTGCATCCCCAACTGGCGCCGCTGAAAGACCTGTTCGACAATGGCCGCGCCGCCATCGTGGCCAATGTAGGCACCTTGATCCAGCCCGCCACCCTGGCGCAGTACAAGGCGCGCAGCGTAGCCTTGCCACCCAAGCTGTTCTCGCACAACGACCAGCAATCGACGTGGCAATCGGGTTCTCCGGAAGGCGCCAGCGTGGGCTGGGGCGGCCGGATGGCCGACGTGACAGGCTCGCTCAATACGAATGCCATGTTCACGGCCATTTCCGCCGCGGGCAACACCGTCTTCCTCAGCGGGCGCCAGGTGCGCCAGTTCCAGGTGGGCCAGGCAGGTGCCGTGTCCGTCCGCGGCCTGGGCGGCAGCCTGTATGGCAGCACGGGCGGCGCGGGCGCGCTGCAAGCCATCATCAACGATGCGGGCAGCGACCTGATCGAACAGGAACACGTGGCCGTCGTGCAACGCGCCATTTCCAGCCAGAGCACCCTCAGCGGCGCCATGCTGGCAGCCGGCGCGGGCGGCGTGCCCAATCCCCCACCCTATGTCAACCCGAACACGGGCGCGTCCGGCGTCAACCAGCTGGCCGTGCAATTGCAGACCGTGGCGCGCATCATCGGCGGGCGCGGCGCCCTGGGGGCGAAACGGCAAGTGTTTTATGTGACCTTGGGCAGTTTCGACACGCATGACCGCCAAAAGGAGCTGCACGGCGACTTGATGGCGCGCCTGGCGCACGCGCTCGCGTATTTCGACGCGACCCTGGCGGCCCTGCAGGGCGCCGACCTGCGGCGCCAGGTGACGACATTTACGGCATCGGACTTCGGCCGTACCTTCAGCAGCAACGGCGACGGCACGGATCACGGCTGGGGTGCACACCACTTTGTCGTGGGCGGCGCCGTGAAAGGCCGCGACATCTATGGCACTTTCCCCGTCACGGGCCTGGGCCATGCGCTGGACGTGGGTTCCGGCTCCCTGCTGCCGACCACCTCCGTCGACCAGTACGGCGCCACCCTGGCCAAGTGGTTCGGCGTGACAGACAGCCAGATGGCCGAGGTGTTCCCGAACATCGGCAACTTCAGCCTGCGCGACCTGGGTTTCATGACAGCAACTTAACCGTTGACGTCGATCGTCAGGGTGACGACATCGCCATCGCCGGCATTGCCCGTCGCCGTGGCCATCTGCAGGCTGGTGCCGTCGCTGAAGACGTTGTCGGTGGCATAGCTGATTTGTGCCCGGTTGCGCACGCTGGCCGTGTAGCCGCTGGCCGCGTCGACCTCGTTTAATGTTGCTATCGGGAACGTCAATTGCGAGGCCTTGATGCGTTTCGCGGGGCTTGCTGCCTTGGCCAGGCTGGGGTAGACCTCGACATGCACGTGCGGCATGCGCCACGCGTAGCAGCCGGGAGAGATCGTCGTGAAAGCAAGGTTGCCAGCGCTGTCCGTTTCCTGCACGCCGCGCGGGGCGCGGGGTCAGCTCCGTCTTTCGTACACGGTCTCAACCTTTGCCGTCTCGAGGAAGGGGCGCGATTGTAAGCAGACGTATGTAAAAGGGGGTAAAACCGCGCTGCGCAGCCCCTGTTGACTGCTATCATCGGGTGATATTCACCCGAAAAAAGCACAGCATGAGCAAGGTTTTGTTAATCGATGACGACGTGGAACTGGTCGGCATGTTCCAGGAATACCTGACGCAGGAAGGTTTTGACGCCCGCGCCGTGCATGACGGCGAAAGCGGCGCGGCCGAAGCGCTGACGGGCCTGTATGCCATCGCCGTCCTCGACGTCATGATGCCGCGCATGAATGGCCTGGAAACCCTGCGCCGCATCCGCGCTGGCAGCAACCTGCCCATCCTGATGCTGACGGCGCGCGGCGACGACACGGACCGCATCGTGGGCCTGGAACTGGGCGCCGACGATTACGTGACCAAGCCATGCACGCCGCGCGAGCTGACGGCGCGCATCCGCGCCATCCTGCGCCGTTCGCAAGCGGTGCCGCACGACAGCTCGGGCCTGGCGCCGCTGGCCGTGGGCCAGTTGACGATGTGGCCGGAACAGCGCCGCGCCGCCTGGGCAGGCGCGCACCTGGAGCTGACGAGCACGGAATTCAACCTGCTGGAAGTGCTGGTGCGCCATGCGGGCAAGCCCGTGAGCAAGAATCAGTTGTCCGAACTGGGTCTGGGCCGCCCCATGGCCCGCTTCGACCGCAATATCGACGTGCACTTGAGCAGCCTGCGCCGCAAGCTGGGCAGCCTGGCCGACGGCCGTTCCTGCCTGCAAACCGTGTACCGTCTCGGCTACCAGCTAATCAAGGAGTAAGCGTGGGCCGTCTGTTCTGGAAGTTTTTTCTGTGCATCATGCTGGCGCAAGTGACGGCCACCATCGGCATCGGCGGCACCTTCTGGCTGAAAAACCGGGCGGCGCAACAGGAGCGGGCCCTCGACATCGACACCAGCCCGCCCGCACAGATGGCCATCGAAGCGGCCAGCGCCACGCTGGAAGCGGGCGGCAGCAAGGCTTTGCAGCAATTTCTCGGCAAGATGGAGCGCCTGCGCGTGTTTGCCGTCGATGCCCAAGGGCAAGAATTGATGGGCCGCAAGGTCCATCCGGCCATACTCGGCAAGGCGCGCGCGCTGCTGGCGCAGGGCTCGCCCCATGCCGTGGTGCGCGAAGTCAGCGGCAGCGACGGCGCGCACTACCTGCTCTTCCTGCCCTCGTCCGTACGCTTTCGCACTGCTGAGGCGGGCGCCGCGCGCGACACGCTCAACGCCTTCACCCTGAGCGGCCCGCGCGCCATGAGCGGCCCCCGCGCCGATGCGCCCGGCATGTTGCCGCCGCACCCCGACTACCAGCGCGGCCCGCCGCCCGGACCGCGCATGGACAGCCCCTACCGCACCTTCATTCCCCTGGCCGCCGCCATCGCCGCCAGCCTGCTGTTCTCGTTCTTGCTGGCCTGGTATTTTGCGCGTCCCATCCGCGACCTGCGACAAGCGTTTGAGGCCGCCTCGCACGGCGACCTGGCGCCCCGCTTTCATGCAAGTAGCAAGCGCGCCGATGAATTGACGGACCTGGGCCGCGATTTCGACCGCATGACGGGCCGTTTGCGCAGCCTCATGGATAGCCAGACGCGCTTGCTGCATGATGTCTCGCACGAGCTGCGCTCGCCGCTGGCGCGCTTGCAAGCAGCCATCGGCCTGGCGCACCAGCAGCCGGAAAAGATGGACGCCTCGATGCAGCGCATCGAGCGCGAAAGCGAACGCATGGATAAGCTGATCGGCGAACTGCTGACCCTGTCGCGGCTGGAAGCGGGCGCCGCTTCGCCCCTCAGCGAAGACGTCGGCATCGCCGACCTGTTGCACGACGTTATGGAAGACGCCCGTTACGAAGCGAAGGCGCGCCAGGTGGGCATCGCCCTGGCGGGCGACGCGGCCATCGCCGACGCCGCTGTCACGGGCCGGCCGGAACTGCTGGCGCGCGCCGTGGAAAACGTAGTGCGCAATGCCGTCAAGCACAGCCCCGATGGCGGCACGGTGGAAATGAATTTGTCGCGCCTGCATGACGGCAAGCAGGATCTGCTGCGCATCGCCGTGCAGGACCGGGGGCCAGGCGTGGCCAGCGCCGACCTGGCCAGCATTTTCCAGCCATTCTTCCGCGCCAGCCATACCCAGCACAGCACGGACGGCCATGGCCTGGGCCTGGCCATCGCCCAGCACGTCATCAGTGCCCATGGCGGGCGCATCGGGGCCAGCTTGCGCAGCGGTGGCGGGCTGTGCGTGGAAATGCTGTTGCCCGTCAAAACGCCAGGCTGACCTGTCGGCGGGTATTGCCGGGGACCTGGTTACGCCTGCGTATCGACGATGCTGCCCAGGGTGGACGAGCTTGATTTGGCCGGACTCGTCACGGTATCGGCGCTGCTGGCCGTCTGCGTATCTTGTTGCGCAGCCTGTTGCGCGGCCGCCGCCTGTAACTGGGCAATTTGCGCCTGCAAGGCCTGGATTTGCTGCGCCAGTTGCTGCTGCAGCTTTTGCGACGCATCCGTCTGCGCGCCTTTCTGCGATTCCGTCAACTGCTTTTGCGCCGCCGTGATCTGCTTTTGCAGCGCCGCGATTTGCGAACTGCTGCCCGAAGTGGCGCGACCAGCCGCGCTGACCGCGCTGCCTGAACCGATTGCCGCTACCATGATGCCTCCCGAATGTTGCGATACCAAGGTTAACGGCAGGCATGGGCGCGGATGTAGCGCTGTGGGTGTAAAGGCAGGTAAAGACCACGGCCGGCACACACTCAGGCTTCTCGGCACAAAAAACTGGCACACTGACGCTACTCCAGCCAGACCCTGATCGGATCGCCATGCCCCTGCTGCCCGCGCTGCCCGACCTCATGCCCCGCCAGCGCTGCGGCGTGATCGAGTCGAGGCGCTGGCCATCGGCGCGCACGATATCGATCTCCGCAACACCAACACGGGCGTCATCACCACCTCGCGCATGACGCGCGAACTCGATGGCAGCTTTACGGCCACCGACATTCCCGGCGCGCCCGGCAAGAGACGCCATCGCCGGCGCCAGCGCGGCCTACCGGCGCAGCACGCAAAACCTGCTGCGCGGCCACGTTCCCCTGTACCAACCGTCAGCGGCGCTGAAAGCGTGGCTGCTGAAACAAAGATAGAGCAGGACTGGCGCCCTGCCCGCTCAACAAGTCATCAGGTTTTTGGCAAGGTCACGCCAACCTGGCCCTGGTATTTGCCGCCACGGTCCTTGTACGACGTTTCGCACACTTCATCGGACTCGAAGAACAACACTTGCGCCACGCCTTCATTGGCGTAGATTTTCGCCGGCAACGGTGTCGTATTCGAAAACTCCAGGGTCACAAAGCCTTCCCATTCCGGTTCGAACGGGGTGACGTTGACGATGATGCCGCAGCGCGCATAGGTGCTCTTGCCCAGGCAAATCGTCAACACATTGCGGGGAATGCGGAAATACTCGACCGTGCGGGCCAGCGCGAACGAGTTCGGCGGGATGATGCAATAGCCCTTGCCCGACACATCGACGAAGTTGTTCGCGTCAAAATCCTTGGGATCGACGATGGTGGTGTTGATGTTGGTAAACAACTTGAACTCGTCGGCGCAGCGGATGTCATAGCCATAGCTGGAGGTACCGTAGGATACGATGCGGTTGCCGTCGCGTTCCTTGACCTGGCCCGGTTCGAACGGCTCGATCATGCCCGTTGTTTCCGCCATGCGGCGTATCCATTTATCGCTTTTAATCGTCATCGCAGGGGGTTCTTTCTAGAATATCGGAATGGCGGGGGGCCGCACGCCTGCTGCAGGCACGGCCCGAATGGCAGGATTTTACGCGAAAACCCGCCACTTTTGGCCCTTGCAAGATGAAAATCGTTGGCGTCAGGCTACTGTTTCGCCAGCAAGGAAGTGATCATCTCGCGCACCACTTGCGCCGTCAGTTCAGGGTTTTCCATGGGAAACAGATGGCCGCCCGGCACCTGGCGGAAAAACTTGCCGACCAGCTTGCGCGTGGCTTTCAAGCCCGCCTGGCGGCATTCCACCGATTCCGTGCCGCCAATAAAACCGATGGGCACGGGAAAGCCATCCTTGACGAGGCTGCCGATGTGATGCGGCAGGCTGCGGTAGACATCCGTTTCCACTTCGCGCGTAAAGCGCAGCTGCACGCCTTCCGGATGAGGGACCAGTCCGCTGTCGATGTAGTCGCGCAAGACTTGCGGCGCCCAGATGGCGAACATATCCTTGGCGGCAAAGTGTGCATACGCGGCTTGCGCGTCGGGCCACAGCTTGCGCCGTCGGGCGGAAAACCGCGACGGAGAAAACCGTTCGCCCAGCGCCGTATTGCGCGCCAGGCGCACCAGCAAGGCGCGCCAGCCCGCCACCACGGGCGAATCGAGCAAGACCACGCAGCGCACCAGATCGGGCCGCTGCTTGGCCACCATCACGCTGAGCATGCCGCCGAGCGAATGGCCGACGAGGATCACGGGCGCGCTGTAACGGCGCTCCAGCTCATCGATATACTCGCGCACCAGTTCGGGCCAGCCCGTGCTGACGGGGTAAGCAGGATCGTGCGCGTGCATGTCGAGCGCCTGCACATCGTAGTGCTGGCCCAGCAAGCCGAACAACTTGCGGTAGGTGCCGGCAGGATAGCTGTTGGCGTGGGCAAAGTGCAGTTGCGGGAGTGTCATCGTGGGATGGTGCCGGTGAATGCGATAGGCAATTGTAATGGCATGCCGGCAAGCCGTATCAGAGGAAGGCCTCTAATTTGCGCGGTAGCAGCGGCGGTTCTTGCACCATGCCGGGCACGAAGGAGGCGAGCACCACGCCCAGCTCGGCGCTGGATTCCACCACGCAAAAGGCATCGTCAAACGCGTAATGACGGTTCATGGGATTGCGCACGATGATGCATTCCAGACCGGCCGCGTTGGCGGCGCGCAAGCCGCGCGGCGAGTCTTCCACGGCCATGCAGTCGGCAGCGGCCAGGCCCAGGCGCTGCAAACCCAACTGATAGCCGTCGGGCGCCGGCTTGCTTTCCCCATACATTTCACGCGTCAGCACGAAGTCAAAGTGCGGCAACATGCCCGTGGTCGCATGGCTGATCTGGAAGTGTTGTGCATAAGCGCTCGTCACGACGCCCATGGCCACATGCGGGCTCAGCGCCGCCAGCACTTGCCCGATGCCGGGCATCGCCAGCCGGCGCGCCTGGCGCAAGCGTTGCGCAAACAGCACGGTGCGCTCGGCGCGCAGGCGTTCGACCAGCTCAATGGCGTGGCCCTGTCCCAGCAGCACATGCCAGGCGCCGTAGTTATTGTCCAGGAACCAGTCAAAGAATTGCTTCGGCGTCAGGTCTATGCCGTAGGGCAAGAGCAAGTCACGGTTGCTTTCGTAAAACAGCTGTTCGGTGTTGACCAGCACGCCATCGTTGTCCCACAGCACGCCCTGGATGGTTTTCATGGGTATTGTCGTTTGAAAACTTACTTGAAGAAGATGTCGTAAGACAATTTCACGATCAGCAGCACCAGCAGCACGAGGAACAGGATGCGCACGAAGGCGGCGCCGCGGCGCACGGCGATCCAGGTGCCCGTCAGGGCGCCCAGGATATTGCACACCGCCATCGGTGCTGCCACCGCGTACACCACGTGGCCGGCGGGAATGAAGAAAGCCAGCGCGGCCACGTTGGTGGCGATATTCACCAGTTTCGAGCAGGCCGAAGCGAGGATGAAATCAAAGCCGAAGACGCGGATGAAGAGGAAAATCAAAAAACTGCCCGTGCCCGGCCCGAACAGGCCGTCATAAAAGCCGATGGCGCCGCCGATGACGATGGCGAGGATGCGTTCGCGCCCACCGACGGGGCGCGCTTCGCGCGTCGTGCCGAAATCCTTCTTGATGAAGGTGTAGATGGCCATGATGATGATCAATACCAGCACCATGGGGCGCACCACCTGCTGCGGCACATACGACACGGCGGCCGCGCCGATGAAGGACATGACGAAGGCGCTGGCCACGGCGGGCAGCACCAGCAGCCAGGGGATGTGCACCTTGCCGACAAACGAGCGGGCGGCAAACGTGGTGCCGCAGGCGGACGCCAGTTTATTCGTCCCCAGCAAGGACGTGGAAGCCATGTTCGGCATCAGGTTGAACAGGGCCGGCAGCTGGATCAGCCCGCCCCCGCCCACGGCGGCATCGATCAGGCCGGCAAAGAAGGCAAATAAACACAGCAGCGAGATGGTCAGCATGATAGGCGGTGGAGAATGGACGACAGCGGCAGTATAGGCGCCGTGGATTTTTCCGGATGCAACTTCATATTGCGGAAAACGCAATCCGGCGTAACGCTTGACGGAATGCGCCCCGTGCGGTCTACTGGCCTCTTTTGCCGGAGTCACGCGATGTCGATGAAACTGATGTGGGAAATCCGCGCCTTCTGCACCGTGGTCGAAAAGCGCAGTTTCATCCATGCGGCGCGCATGCTGGGACGCTCGCCATCGGCCGTCACGCGCGCCATCCAGTTCCTCGAAGACGCCATCGGCGCCGAGCTGATCCTGCGCACGCAAAAGCAGTTCACGCTGACGACGGCCGGCGAAACCTATTACGCGTCGGCCAAGCACTTGCTGGAAACGCAGGCCGAGGCGGAAGACCAATTGGCCGAGCTGAGCAACTCTCCGCAAGGCTGGGTACGCCTCTCGGCGCCGGAAATCCTCTCGCTGGGCTTCTTGCCGAAGGTGGTGGCGCAATTTTCGCGCGATTACCCGAACGTCTCCGTGGACATCCATTTCTCCGACAAATCGATCGACCCCATCCAGGAAAAGCTGGACTTTGCCATCCGCGGCGCCTTCCCCCAGTCGAGCGAGCTGATCGGCTATCCCCTGTGGAATTACCGCCGCTACATGTACGCTTCGCCCGGCTATATAGAACGCATGGGCGCACCGGACGAACCGGAAGAGCTGGCCGGCCACGACATCATCATGCACTCGGCCCCGCGCATCCTGCGCGACTGGCATTTCGTTTCTGCTACGCGCAACGTGCGCTACCAGGTGCAACCGCGTTTCCGCTTCACTTCCGGCATCGCCACTTTCCAGGCGGCGCTGGAAGGCGCGGGCATCGTGCGCCTGGCCAGCTGGCTGGCCGAGCCTGCCGTCGCCGCCGGCAGCTTGCGCCGGGTCTGCACGGCCTACCGCTTGACGTCATCGAAGGAGCTCGATCCCAGCATCCATGCCGTCTACGGCACCTCGCGCATGGCCAAGGGCGCGCGGCTGTTTCTCGAGTATGTGCGGCAGCGGGGGCTGGAGATACCCGATGAACGCGTAATTTAGCGCCTATTGCGCCACGATAGCCTCGCCATACACGGCGAACCATGCGCATGAATAAGCCCTGCTGGAATGACTCACTCCGGACTCTTCCGACGATCATTTCCCGAGCCTGGCAGCGCTAGCGCCCGTGCCAGTAGCGCGGCCGGATGGCCCTATACAGCGTTACGTCGATATCTTCGCCAAACGCCAGCACCACCGCCCCTTCCACATCCGTGCGCAGCCGCGCAATGCCCATGTCGCCATAGCGCGCATACACCTGCGCCTTCGGATGTTTATAGCGATTGCGGTGCCCGACCTGGAAGATCGCCAGGGTCGGATGGACGGCGTTCAAAAACGCCGGCGTAGACGAGGTACCACTGCCGTGGTGCGGTGCCAGCAGCACGTCGGCCGCCAGTTCGCCCTCCGCCGAGCGCGCCAGCAGTTGCGCTTCCTGCGCCGCTTCGATATCGCCGGCCAGCAATATCGAGTGCTTGCCTGCCGTGATTTTCACGGTGCAACTGCGGGCGTTCGGCTTCAGTGCAATGTCCGTGTGGCTGGCGGGCAATGGATGCAGCATGGCGAACTGCACGCCTTCCCACGTCCAGCTCTGGCCCGCCATGCAGTGTAAATACGGGCGCCGGGCTTGCCGCCGGGCCTCGACGGCCGGGTGGCCATCGAACAGCGACGAGGCCAGCCAGCCCACTGGCACATTTTCCAGCAGCGACACGGCGCCACCCGCGTGATCGAGGTCGCTGTGGGAAATGATCACGCCGTCGAGCTTGCCTATGCCGCGTGCACGCAAGTAAGGCACGATGACCCTGCTGGCGCCATCGGAATCGAGGCTGTAGGCGGGACCCGTGTCGTACAGCAGGCGGTGGCCATGCGTTTCCACCAGCACGGCCATGCCTTGTCCCACGTCAAAGGCCGTGATCCACATCTGGCCAGGTGGCGGGCTGGACGGCAAGGCCGTCAGCAGGGGCAGCCAGCTCAGCATGCCGGCCCAGCGATGCGGCCATCCGCGTGGCGCCAGCAGCCATGCTGTGCCGAACAAGGCCCAGCAAAAACTCCACATAGGCGGCGCGGGCGCCGTCCACACGGCAAAGCGGCGCGCACCCAGCCAGTCCAGCACCTGTGCCAGCATTTGCACGATGGCGTGCGCCAGCAGCAGCAACCAGTCACACAAGGGCGCTGGCAGCAGACTGCCTGCCAGCGACAAGGGCGTGACGACCAGACTGATGACGGGAATGGCCAGCGCATTGGCGACAGGCGACACGAGCGAGACTTGCGAGAACAGCAGCATCGTCAAGGGCACCAGCCCCACCGTCACCACATATTGCGTATGCGCGCCCAGCGCCACGGCGGCGCGCAGGCGGCGCCAGCGTCCAGCCTGCAACGGCAGGGCCGCCGTGGTGCGGCCCGCCGTGGCGTACAGCATGGTGGCGACGGCGCCGAACGAGAGCCAGAAACCGGGCCACAGCACGGCCCACGGATCGAGCAGCACGACGACGCCCAGCGCCAGGCACAGCACGTGGCCTATGCTGGTGATGCGTCCCAGCCACAAGGCCAGCGCCACCACCAGCAACATATATAAGGTGCGCTGCGCGGGCACGCCGAAGCCGGCCAGCAGCACATAGACAAATGCCGCCAGCGCGCCCGCTATGGCCGCCACCTTTTGCGCCGGCATCAGCAAAGGCAGTTGCCGCTCCGTGAAAAACGAGCGCCGCCACAGCGCGCCCGCGCCCAGGGCGAACAGGCCCGCGATCATGGTGATGTGCAGACCCGATATCGAGATCAAGTGGCTCACCCCCGTGCGGTTGAACACTTGCCAGTCCGACTGGGGGATGGCGCGCTGGTCGCCCACCACCAGCGCCACGATCACGCCGGCATACTGTTTGCCGTCCAGGCTACGCAGTATGCGCGCACGCAACACCGCTCGGCTGGCCTCCACCACATTGCCGAAACTGGGCACGAAGGCCGCCAGGCGCACGTTCGGCGTGTCGGCGCGCGGCTGCGGCCGCACATAGCCCGTGGCGCGCACGCCCTGCTCCAGCAACCACGCCTCGTAGTCGAAACCCATGGGATTCGCGTTGCCATGCGGGCGCTGCAGCCGTACCGTCAGGCGCCAGCGCTCGCCCGGCTGCACGTCGCCCACCTCGTGGCTCACCTCATCGCGAAAACCCGCGTACCAGGACAGGGCGATCAGGGGCGGCACCTTCGTCCCGACCGTCTTTTCCACGGCAAAATTGAAACGCACGCCCTGCTCGAAGCGGTACGGCAGGCTGGCCACCGTGCCGACTACGATGAAGTCCTGGCCTTCATCGGCGAGCGCCAGCTGGGGCGCCAGGGCCGCGTGGGCCAGCCAGGCCGCCCAATAAAAGCCCAGTCCCACGCCGGCGGCAAGCGCGACAACAGAGCGCCAGAGCGCGTGATGGCGCAGCACCAGACTAACCGTCAACCCTGCACCAGCAATCAACCACAGCAGCGCGCCCGCGTGCGGCGGCGAGCTGGCCTGCGTCTGCAGCCAGGCGGCGCCGGCGGCGAAACCGAGTATCAGGGTGCGCATGGGGGCGTTGTGTTCGCTCGATGCGGAAGGGGGATGAGCACTATGCGCGTTTCACCGCCTTGCCGCCTGATCTGGCGCAACGGCACCGTGAATAAGGACACTCATGCACTCACGCTGTCGAAACTTTCCCCCGGCTAAGATGGCCATCCGGCGCCAAGGCGCCACGACTTTGCGGCTGCAGTGTGGCCGCGCCCAGGCAATCGACCTGCCATCGGCCAGCGTGGATTATCTCGTCTCGCACATGGCGCTGATGCTGATGGACAATATCGAACAAGTCGTCAGCGAAATGCGCCGCGTGCTGCGGCCCGGTGGCCAGTTCGCGGCCATCGTCGGCCGGACTTTTTTGCCGGGCGAAGTCAACGACGTTTTCATGCGCGTCTTCAAACCCATCGCCAGCGCCGCGCTGCCGCCGCTGCGCTTCGGCGACCGGCGCACGGGGGCCGAAGCGGGCTGGCGCGAGCTGCTCAATGGCAGTTTCGAACACGTCGCGTCTGACGATATCGACGTGCCCTGGTCGCCCCCGCCGGACGAACTATGGGCCACCCTGACAGACACCTACGACATCGACCGCCTGGACGATGACGCCAGGCAGCGCCTGCGTAGCGCGTACATGGATACCGTGGCGCATCTGCTAACCGGTGACGGAGTGATCGTCACCGGCTGGGGGCTGCGCCTGGTACGCGCGCGTGCCAATGCCGCTCACCACCGCACGCCCCCATCGACGGTATAATCGGCCTCGCTTACTTCAACACCCGGGCACGACATGACTTCCTCCGCACTTCCTTCCGATACTTCCACCGACATTTCCGACAGCACCGAAGACAATAACGACGCCACGCTGGTCGCGGAACTGGGGGAACTGGCCGAACATATCCGCCTCGTCAAGATGGAAGGCCGCGTCTTCGTGCGCTTTTCCGGCGTGGTCAAGGCGGGTGGCTTGCACGTGCCGTATGCGCTGGTACCGGCACAGGGTGTGCTGGCGCGGCCGGCCAAGTGGCGCAAGATGGACCGCGAGGCCAAGCTGGCCCTGGTGCGCGAACGGGCCAGCGCCGCCGTCTTCGAGGAATTGCGCCAGCATGTGATGGATTTCGTCGCCGATATCGCGGGCCTGAGCGAAGACGTGGACACGGACCCGATGGTCTTCCTGCACACCTTGGCCGACATGCAGACGTCGGAACCGGCCGGCATGGTCTTCGACCGCATCCGCCAGCGCTTCAACCACGCCATCGAGCGCCAACAGGAAGAGCAGCACGCGGCGCGCACGCGCCAGAGCATCAACCTGGCCGAGTATCCGGCCTCGTTCGAGATGGCCCGGCGCCTGCCGCGCCGCTTCATCGCCCTGCTGGGACCAACGAACTCCGGCAAGACGCACCGCGCCATGGAAGCGCTGGTGAAAGCGAAGAGCGGCATTTATCTGGCGCCCCTGCGCCTGCTGGCCCTGGAAAACTACGAACGCCTGCAGGAAGCGGCACCGCATGGCAAGCCGCTGGCCGTGAGCCTGATCACGGGCGAGGAACGCCGCGTGGTCGACGGCGCCACGCACGTGGCCAGCACGGTGGAAATGCTGGACACGAAAACCGTCGTCGAAGTGGCCGTCATCGATGAAATCCAGATGCTGGCCGACCCGGACCGGGGCGCTGCGTGGACGGCGGCCGTCTGCGGCGCGCCCGCCCACACCGTGTACCTGGTGGGCGCGCCGGAAGCGCGGCGCGCCATCGAAGCGCTGGCCGAGCGCCTGGACTGCCCGCTGGAAGTGCACGTACTCAAGCGCATGGCGCCCCTGTCGATGGAGCCGACTGCCGTGCGCAAGGTGCGCAACCTGCGCCGCGGCGACGCCGTCATCGCCTTTTCGCGCCGTGAAGTGCTGATGTGGCGCGACATGATCACGGAAACGGGGCTGTCGGTGGCCACCGTCTACGGCAACCTGTCGCCCGAAGTACGGCGCGCGCAGGCGCAGCGCTTTCGCGATGGCACGGCCGATATCGTCGTTGGCACGGATGCGCTGGCGATGGGTCTGAACATGCCGATAGCGCGCATCGTCATGACCACTTGCGTCAAATACAATGGCCGCGAAGAGGAAGAGATTTCAGCGGCACTGGCGCGCCAGATCGCCGGGCGCGCGGGTCGCTACGGCGTGCACGAAGAAGGCCTCGTGGCCGGCTACGACAACGAGACGCATGAAGTGATGCGCGCGCTGCTCAAGGAAAAGCTGCATCCGCTGAACACCAGCGGCTTTGCCGTGGCGCCCTCGCTCGAACATTTGCACCGTATTTCGTCGGTGACGGGCGAACTGTCGCTGTCAAAACTGCTGCGCCGCTTCATCCACAATATCGACGTGCCGGACGGCTTCTTCTTCCCACGCATCACGGAAGACCAGAAGGAGCGTGCCGTCTGGCTCGACACCCTGCCCCTGTCCGTGGCCGACAAGTTCACCCTGTCGCTGGTGCCGATATCGAGCAAGGTGCCGTCCTTGCAAACGGCGTGGGAGCACTGGGCAAAGAATCTGTCGCAGGGCAAGACCAGCACACTGCGCCAGCACGCGTATGGCGGCGGCACGCAAAATCTGCAGCAGGTGGAAGATACTTGCCGCTACTACTCCGCGTATGCGTGGCTCAGCTACCGCCTGCCGGAATTTTTCCCCGATATCGCCGTGGCGCAAAACCTGTCGCGCGATGCCTCCGAACGGGTCGACTCCATCCTGCGCGCGCACAATGCGGCGTCGCGCGGACGGTCGAAGAAGTCCAAATAAGCGTCAACGAATTTCCCAGAACCACACTTCCGCGCAATCCCAGTAGCAATCGGAACCGCACACCTTCACACCGATGGATGGCAACAGGATGTCGATATGCCCGCCCGCGCCGCCCAGGTAACCGGGAATGCGGAAGAAGGCGACGAGGCCCTTGCGCTGGCCGATGCCGGCCATGGCCGCATCGCGGCTGAATTTCTCGGGTGCGCCAAACATCGAGGGGCTGGCCAGCAGGTGCGCCAGCTTGGCCTGTCCCGGTTCGATCAGCGCGCCCTTGAACGGCCCCTTGCGGATGGCCATGCGTCCCTTGACCTTGACGCCGACCTTGATCAGGGCCAGGCTGACGCGGATGGCGCAGGTGTTGGCAAAGCTGTCCTTGCCGATCAAGTCTTCCCAGCCGATTTCGCCGAACAGGGCCGCCTGGTCGACGGCGGCCACGCTGGAATAATTCTCACGCAGCTTGATGAATGCAGGTTTCACGTCAGCCTCCCGTTGATGGTGGAGTGGAACAGGGAAAACGCCGCGCCAGAATGGCGACGATCAGGGTGGAAGCCTCACCCTGGCGCGCCCGAGCGGGCAGCTTTTTCAGTTCGGCGACGATGTGCGCGTCGATTTCCAGCGTTTTCAGGCGGCCCGTGTCGCACCACTGCCTGCCCTGCACCGCGTCAGCCGTACCGGCCAGGTAGCCCCGGGCGTAGCGCTGGTTGAGCAGGAAGGCGGGATTGGCAGATGCGCCCTGAGGCGGCACGTCGTGGTAATAGGCGATCAGCTGGTCGGCGCTCAGGCGCCGCGCCGGCAGGTAGTCGGCGGCGGACGCGCACACGGAAAACGCGCTCACGGACAGCGCGGCAAGGAGTACAACATGGCGCATGGCCAGCCCTGGTCAGTGGTGGGATGTCTGACCGATTGTAGGGCGCTGCGGCGACCTCGCACTGAGCGAGGTCAATCGATATGCATTACGGTGTGGCCGCCTCGTAGTGCAGCTTGAGCACCAGCCCATTATGGTCATCGGCCATGTAGATATCGCCGTCCTGGCCCTGCTTCACGTCGACGGGCGCGCCCCTGCCCTGCTTGCCCTTGCGCTCCCAATTGCTGATCAACTCGACGGACTTGCCCAGCGGCGCACCGGCCTTGTCGGGCAGCAGCGCCACCAGGCGGTGGCCGTTGCTGCGGTAGCCGTGGTAGCCGATGATCAGGCTATTGTTGTACAGCTCCGGGAAGCGGCTGGCCGTGTAAAACGTCATGCCTAGCGGCGCGGCGTGGCCGGGCAGCAGGCGCTGCGGCGCCGTGTATTGGGCGGCGCAAGCCGTTTTCGGATACTCAGGGCTGGCAACGTTGTCGTCGTAGCAGTACGGCCAGCCATAGTGCCGGTCAGCCTTGATCAGGTTAAGTTCCTCATGCGGCAGATTCTCGTCGCTTTTCAGCTGCGGCATGGCGGCCTGGATGGCATCGCGCGCGTTTTCCGCCTGCCACAGCTCGCCCGTGGCCGGATGAAAGGCCAGCGCCATCGAATTACGCAAGCCGCGCGCATGCGTGCGCCAGCTCGTCACCGTACCCTCCGGCCAGGCCATCTTGTATTCGCGGATGGCGCCCAGCGCTTCCGGACCTTCCGCCGAAGCACAGGCTTTGGCCGGATCGGGCGCCTTGCCATCGTTCTCGCAATGGTCGGTGCTCGAGCCCACGTTCACATACAGGTCGCCCTTGGGGCTGAAGCGCATGGTTGTCAGCAGGTGCAAACCGAGGCCCGGCAGGCGCTGCGTTTTCGCCGTGCCGCCGATGATATCGGTGAGCGCGCGCGAGGGATCGCGCAAGTCGAAACGGAAGATGCGTCCCACCTCGCCCACGTAGACCATGCCGTCCGGTCCCTGCACGATGCCGTTCGGGCGATCGAGCTTGTCGAGCAGCAGCTTGCGCTCGTAGCCGGCGCCGGCCGCCTTGCGCTGCAACAGCCACAATTTACCCAGCTTCGGCGCCCAACCCGCCATGTCCGTGACGAGGATGTCGCCATTCGTCAGCGGCAGCACGCCACGGGGGAATTTCAGTCCGTCGGCCAGCACGGCCACGCAAAAGCCGGCCGGCGTGGTAACGTCGAGGCGCGGCATGCCGTCGCACTGGGCGTTTGGCGCCGCCATGGCGGGCGCCAACACGGTGTACATGCAGGCTGCCAGGGCGCCCGCAAGCATTTTCTTGTTCATGGTCTCATCATTCCATCAAGGGTAATCGGGGTAGTACGGCGCGCGCATTGGCGCTGGTAGCAGCCGCCACCTGCGCGATATCCAGGCCGCGCAATTCGGCCAATACGGCACCGATGCGCGGCAATTCTTCGGGGCTGTTGCGGCCCGGGTGTAGCCAGGCAGGGGAAATATCGGGCGCGTCCGTTTCCAGCACGATGGACGCCAAAGGCAGGTCCGTGGCCATGCGGCGTATCTGCAGCGCACGCGTAAACGTCATGGCGCCGCCGAAACCAAGCTTGAAACCGAGGTCGATGTAGCCCTGCGCCTGCTGGAAGCTACCGTTGAACGCATGCGCGATGCCGCCGTTCGGGCGGATCTGGCGCGCGTGCTTGAGGACGATGTCCTGCGAGCGGCGCACGTGGGTCAGCACGGGCAGGTCGTAGTCGCGGGCAATTTTCAGCTGCTCGCGCAAAAAATGCTCCTGCTTGACGCGCATGGCCGGTTCGCACAGCATGGGGATGAAGAAATCGAGGCCGATCTCGCCGATGGCGACAAAATGCGGATCGGCCATGGCAGCTTGCACGGACTCGCGCAGGGCGATCAAATCGTCCTCGCTAGCGTGCGGCACGTAGATCGGATGGATGCCCAGCGCATAGCAGGCGTTGGGCGCCGTTGCCGCCAGGTCGCGCACGATGGCGAAATTGGCCCGTTCGACGGCGGGGATGACGATCATGCTCACGCCCTGCTGCCGTGCGCGTGCCGCCACTTGCAGCGATTCGCTGCCGAATTCGTGCGCGTCGAGGTGGCAGTGCGTGTCGATCCACAACATGGCGGCTCCTTGGTATTACTCAGTATTGATACGGCTGCAGCCCTTCGTCCGTCAGGCGCAACACGCGGTCGCAGCGTTTGGCCAGTTCGATATCGTGCGTGACGATAACGAAGGCCGTGCCCAGGGTGCGCGACAATTCCAGCATCAGGTCAAAAATTTGTTCGGCCGTGGCGTGATCGAGGTTGCCCGTCGGTTCATCGGCCAGCACGCAGGCTGGCTGCGTGACGAGGGCACGCGCCAGGGCCACGCGCTGGCGTTCGCCGCCCGACAATTCGCCCGGCGTGTGCGTGACGCGCTTGGCCAGGTTCACGCGCGCAAGGATTTGCTGCGCCAGGTCGGTGGCGGGCGCGCGCTTCATGCGCCGTATCATCAGGGGCATGGCGACATTATCCAGCGCGGAAAACTCGGGCAGCAGGTGATGGAACTGGTAGACGAAGCCCAGCGAGGCGTTGCGCAAGTCGCCGCGCGCCTTTTCGCTGAGGGTGGCGAAATCCTTGCCCAGCAGGGTCACCTTGCCGCTGGTGGGCGTATCGAGCCCGCCCAGCAGGTGCAGCAGGGTCGACTTGCCTGAGCCGGAGGCGCCGACGATGGCGACGCGCTCGCCGCGGTGAACATCGATGTCGATGCCGGCCAGCACCTGCACCTTGTAGCTGCCTTGCGTGAAAGTCTTGCCCAGGCCACGGCAGGACAGGACGGCAGAATCAGCAGAAGCGCCGTTGGAAGCGGGTTTGTTCAGATCGGTCATGGTCGTATTCAATGGTTTATTCATAACGCAGGGCTTCCGCAGGTTTGACGCGGGCAGCCCACCAGCTTGGGTACAGGGTCGCCAAAAAGGCGAGGATCACGGCCAGCACGCCGATCTTGGTGACGTCGGGCCAGCGCAGGTCGGACGGCACGGTGCTGATAAAGTAAATGTCCTTGGAGAGGAACTGCACGCCCAGCAGATGCTCGATGAAGGGCACGATGACATCGATGTTCATCGCCACCAGCACGCCACCGCCCACGCCGAGGATCGTGCCCAGGATGCCCACCAGCGCGCCCTGGATCATGAAAATCTTCATGATGGAGCGGGGAGACGCGCCCAGGGTGCGCAAAATGGCGATATCGGCCTGCTTGTCCGTCACCGTCATCACCAGGGTCGACACCAGGTTGAAGGCGGCCACCGCGATGATCAGGGTCAGGATGATGAACATCATGCGCTTTTCCGTCTGCACGGCGGCGAACCAGTTGGCGTTCAGCTTGGACCAGTCGCGCAGCCACAGGTCGCCCGGCATGGATTTTTTCAATTCTGCCGCCACTTGCGGCGCCTGGTTCATGTCGGCCAGGCGCAAACGCAGGCCGGACGGGCCGTCGAGGCGCAGCAAACGCTGGCCGTCTTCGATATTGATGAAGGCCAGGCCGGCGTCGAATTCATTGTGGCCCGCCTGGAAGATGCCGCTGACGGTAAAGCTGCGCATGCGCGGCAGCACGCCGGCTGGCGTGACCTGGCCCTGCGCCAGCATCAGCGTCACTTTTTCACCGAGGTTGACGCGCAAGGCGCGCGCCAGCTCGATGCCCAGCACGATATTGAAGGTGCCCGGCTGCAGCGCCTTGAAGCTGCCCATGCGCGTCTGGCCGGCCACGTCGGACACGTTCGGCTCTTCCTCGGGAAGCACGCCGCGCACGATGGCGGGGCGCAGTGCATCGTCGCGCAGCAGCATGCCCTGCGTTTCCACAAACGGCGCGGCACCTTTCACGGCCGGATTCTTGAATGCCTGCGCCGCTTCGGCGCGCCAGTCCGGCATGCTGCCGCTGTTGTCGAATACTTCCACGTGGGCCAGCACGGACAGCATGCGGTCCGTCACTTCCTTCTGGAAGCCGTTCATCACGGACAGCACGACGATCAGCGCCGCCACGCCCAGGCCGATGCCGGCCATGGAAATGAGGGAAATGAAGGAGATAAAACTGTTGCGGCCACTGCGCTTGCCGGCCCGCGTGTAGCGCAAGCCGACCAGCCATTCGAAGGGAATATTTTTTAACATGCTCATTGATTCGCTATTTCTAAGGGGTCAGACCCGCCGGGTCTGACCCCAGCAGTTTGTTGATCAGCCATTTACTCATAGCGCAGCGCTTCGGCCGGCTTGACACGCGCGGCGCGCCAGCTCGGGTAGATGGTCGCCACCAGCGCCAGGCCAAAGGCGATCAGGCCGATCTGCGCCACGTCCAGCCAATGCACGTCCGACGGCACGGCGCTGATCTGGTAGATTTCCTTGGAGATGAAGTGCAGGCCGAAGATGCCTTCGATGAAGGGCACGATGACGCCCACGTTCAGCGCCAGCACGACGCCGCCGATCACGCCCAAAGCACTCCCCAGCAAGCCCACCAGCGCGCCCTGAATCATGAAAATCTTCATGATGGAGAATGGCGAGGCGCCCAGGGTGCGCAAGATCGCGATGTCGGCCTGCTTGTCGGTGACCGACATCACCAGCGTCGAGACGAGGTTGAACGCGGCCACGGCGATGATCATGCTGAGGATGATGAACATCATGTTCTTCTGGCTTTGCACCAGCGCATACCAGCTCGCACTGGCGCGCGACCAGTCGCGCATCCACAGCTGACCCGGCATCGACGCTTTCAGTTCGCGCGCCACTTGCGGCGCCTGGTTCATGTCATGCAGGCGCAGACGCAGGCCGGACGGGCCATCGAGCTGCAGCAGCTGTTCGGCGTCCTGCATGTTGACGAAGGCCAGGCTGCCATCGAGTTCATTGTGGCCTGCCTCGAAGATGCCGGCCACCTTGAGCGCGCGCATGCGCGGCATGACGATGCCAGTGGCCGGATCGCCCGCCCTTGGCTCGCGTTCCAGCATCAGGGTCACGTTCTGCCCAACTTTCACGTCGAGCGCCTTGGCCAGGTCGATGCCCAGCACGATGTTGTACGAGCCTGGCGTCAAGTCTTTGAAACTGCCCTGCTTCATCTGGGAGGCCACGCTGGAGACGGTCGCTTCCTGCTGCGGCAGCACGCCACGCACGATGGACGGGCGCATGGTTTCATCATTGAGCAGCATGCCCTGGGTTTCCACGAATGGCGACACGGCTTTGACTTGCGGGTTGGCGTAGGCGGCGCGCTCCTGCGCCTGCCAATTCGGCATCGAGCCGCTGGTATCGAACACCTCGACGTGCGCCAGCACCGACATCAGACGGTCGGTGACTTCCTTCTGGAAGCCGTTCATGACGGAGAGGACGACGATCAGGGCGGCCACGCCCAGGCCGATGCCGGCCACGGAAATGAGGGAGATGAAGGAGATGAAGCTGTTGCGGCCACTGCGCTTCCCGGCACGCGTATAGCGCACGCCAACCTGCCACTCAAAAGGAAATTGTTTGATGATGCTCATGCGCTCCCGCGACAACGATAATATGCGAGCGCGCAGTGTGCCACACAAATGACACTCATGCGTGAAACACATCACCGTGGCGCGACTTTTCCCACGCCCGCCGTCAAGGGAAAAACTGCCGGGACTACTCCCCCGGCGCCACAATCGCCTACAATCTCGGGATGAATCAACTTACCCTCGTCCTGCCCTTCGCCTTGCCCAATGCCGAACTGGCTGCCGACCTGCTCAAGGTCTTGCAGGCGCCCGCCCTGGCGGCCCTGCTGTCACGCACCTCCACTTGCAATTTGGAAACTTTTGACAATGCCAAGCGCTTGCTGCCGCACGAAGCGTGGCTGGCGCACGCGCTGAGCCTGTCGCCCGCGCCCAACGGCGAAACGGCGCAGGCGGCCTTCGCGGCCCAGGCCATGCGCGGCTACGATCTGGCGCCGGAACCGGGCGCGCGCTACTTCCTGCTGCATCCGGCCCATCTGGCCATCGCCCGCAGCCATATCAGCCTGGAAGATTTACGCCAGCTCAAACTGAGTGAAGTGGACGGCCGCGCCCTGTTCGACATCGCGGCCCCGTATTTCGACGAAATCGGCCAGCCCCTGGCATATGGCGACGCAAGCACCTGGTTCATGCGCGCCGATGCCTGGAGCGACTTGCAGTGCGCCTCGCCGGATGCCGCCACCACGCAAGACCTGTCAGTGTGGATGCCGGAAGGCGAGCACGCGCGCGCCGCGCGCCGCCTGCAAAACGAAGTGCAGATGCTGTGGCATGAACATCCCGTCAATGCGGCGCGCGAAGAACGGGGCTTGAAAGCCATCAATTCCTTCTGGATCTGGGGCGGCAGCCTGTCCACGGCCGCATCTGCACCTGCATCGGCGCGCTGCGCGGCCAGCCTGCATACCAAGGACGCGCCCGGCTGGCTGGCCGCGCTGGCGGAACCAACGCGGCGCCATGCCAGTCCAAGCAGTGTGCTGGCAGACCATTCCGACGCGATCGTCGTGCTGGGCGGCCTGATCGAAGCGGCGCAGGCCCAGGAATGGGGCATGTGGCTGCAACAGTTGCAAGCGCTGGAAGCGGACTGGTTCGTGCCCCTGCTGGCGGCCCTGAAAGATGGCCGCCTGGGCCAGCTGCGCCTGGTGCTGAGCCACCGCGACGCCTGGCTAGCTTGCAGCACCAGCAAGCATGCGCAGCGCAAATTCTGGCGCGCGATTACCCTGAACAAGTTGAAAGCATCATGACCCGCACCCGCATCGCCACCCGTCCCTGCCCTTACCGCGAATCCGAACTGCTGCGCCAGGGCGGCATCCACCCCGTGCTGGCCCGCCTGTACGCGTCGCGCGGCCTGTCCGACGCGAAAGAACTATCGAGCGAACTGGCGGCCCTGATGCCGCCGTCCGGCTTGCTGCACATCGGTGCGGCTGGCGCCTTCCTGGCCGACGCGATTGCCGCCAAGAAACGCATGGTCATCGTCGCCGACTACGACTGCGACGGCGCCACCGCCTGCGCCGTGGCCATCCGCGGCTTGCGCGCCATGGGCGCCGATGTCGATTTCATCGTGCCCAACCGTTTTGAGTACGGCTACGGCCTGACGCCGGAAATCGTCGAGCTGACGGCCCGCGAAAAGTCGCCCGACATCATCATCACCGTCGATAATGGCATCGCCAGCATCGACGGCGTGGCCGAGGCCAACCGGCGCGGCATCCAGGTCGTCGTTACCGACCACCATTTGCCGGCCGACACACTGCCCGACGCGGCCGTCATCGTCAACCCGAACCAGCCCGCCTGCGGCTTCCCCAGTAAACATCTGGCCGGCGTGGGCGTGGTGTTTTACGTCTTGCTGGCCCTGCGCGCGGAGCTGCGCCGGCGCGGTATTTTTGATGCGCAAACCCAACCCAAGCTCGATAACCTGCTCGACCTGGTCGCGCTGGGCACGGTGGCCGACGTGGTGCGCCTCGATACGAACAACCGCATCCTCGTCGCGCAAGGCTTGAAACGCATGCGCAAGGGCAATATGCATGCGGGCGTGGCCGCCCTGTTCCGCGTGGCGGGCCGCGAAGCGCGCAGCGCCACGCCGTTCGACCTGGGCTTTGCGCTGGGCCCGCGCCTGAACGCGGCCGGGCGCCTGCAAGATATGTCGCTGGGCATCGAATGCCTGATCACGGATGACGAAGGCCGCGCCTGGGCGCTGGCGCAGCAATTGAACGATATCAACCTGAAGCGCCGCGAAATCGAGGCGGAAATGCAGGATACGGCCCTGCTGCACCTGGACGACTTCGAGCCGGCCAACAGCAGCACCATCAGCGTCTTCGATGCATCCTGGCACCAGGGCGTGATCGGCATCGTCGCCTCGCGCCTGAAGGAAAAGTTTTATCGCCCAACGATCACGTTTGCGCCCGGCGCGGACGGCTGGATCAAGGGTTCTGGCCGCTCGATCCCCGGCTTTCATTTGCGCGATGCGCTCGATCTCGTGTCGAAACGGGCACCCAGCCTGATCGACAAGTTCGGCGGCCACGCCATGGCCGCAGGCTTGACCATCCGCGCCGACGCCTTCGCGGCGTTTTCCAGGGCCTTCGAAGCCGTGGGCCAGGCCTGGCTCAGTCAGCAGCAACTGGAAAGAGTCGTGGAAACGGACGGCCCGCTGGAAGACGCCTACTACACGACGGCCTTCATCGAACTGATGGATGGACAAGTGTGGGGCCAGGGTTTCGCCCCACCCGTCTTCTGCGACGAATTCCGCGTCGTCAGCCAGCGCATATTAAAAGAGCGCCATTTGAAACTGCTGCTGGAAAAGAACGGCGTGCGCTTCGACGCCATCTGGTTCGGCCACACGGATGCTCTGGGCGAACGTACGCGCGTGGCCTTCCGGCTCGATGCGAATGAATACAATGGCACGACCAAGGTGCAACTGATGGTGGAGCACGCGGAGCCGGCTTGATGGCGTGACTGTTGCCCCACCTCAATGAGACGCCGGATAGCCAACATTTCATCTAAGTAATAGTGTATCTGGTCATACAGGCAACCGCCGGTTGCCGCTGACTAGGGGCATCGCATGAAATATGGCGGATTCTGGCTACGCTTGGGTGCGCTTTTTATTGATCAGATAATTTTGGCGCTGATCATAACCATTCCGCCGTGGATTGCGATGACGCCCCACATTGGATCCCAGGCCATGACGCTTGCGCTGCCTGTCATGATGATCTACCACGTCTTTCTTGTCACCCTTTACGGCGCAACGCCAGGCATGTGGCTATGCAAATTGAAACTTTGCATGCAGGATGGATCCATCATTACCAGCCGCGCCGCCTGGCTACGCTATTGCGTCGTAATCGGTCTTCATTTGCTGGCAAATCTCCCTAAACTCTGGAACTTCTCTTTATATTTACTTCCTGCATCATTGAGATATGGAATGCCGTTCTTCGCGTCGCCATGGTCATGGGAGGAGTGGCTTACTTCCCTGGCTTTCGTCTGGTTATTCAGCGAACCCTTCATTTTGCTGCTGAACAAACAACGCCGCGCTTTGCAGGATTACATCGCCGGGACTGTCGTTGTCAAATTGCAGCCGGAAGGTTTGCAACAAACATCACCTAATCAACCCCAATTCAAAAGCAAGCAAACACCCATGCTGACCGGCCTGAACCACCTCACTTTGTCCGTGCGCGACCTGACGCGCAGCGTCGTCTTTTACCGCGACACCTTGGGTCTGCGCCTGCATGCGCGCTGGGACAGGGGCGCATACCTGTCGGCTGGGGATTTGTGGCTGTGCCTGTCGCTGGACGCGGAGGCGGCCAGCGACACGGGCCGCACCTACACGCACTATGCGTTTTCCATTCCCCAGGAAAATTTTCCCGCCTTTAGCGCCCGCCTGCGCACCATCGGCGTGCCCGAATGGCAGCAAAACCGCAGCGCCGGCGATTCGCTGTATTTTCTCGATCCGGATGGCCACCAGCTGGAAGCCCATGCGGGCAGCCTGGCGCAGCGGCTGGCGGCCTGCCACGCAGCGCCGTATCCAGGCATGGTGTTCGAAGCCGATGCCTGAAACAGTATATTTGATAAATTCAATAAATTCATTCGACAACCAACAAGATCAAGCGCCGTTGCTGTAAAAAAACACTGTCACGCATCGATACCGCTCTGATAACCTTGCCTTTAATGCTTAATCAGGCTGGCAAGATTGCCTCCTGCAATAGGCAAATCTGCCACACTCCATTGCAAAAATAAAAATATTGATTGAAATTAGTTAACACTTATTTGGCAAATTCGCTAGAATCGATAGCGCATCAGGGCAGTAGCGATGCATGATCAATTCTGAGGGCAAACCCGTCGAAAGACGGGGACGCAAAGCCACCGGCCTACCGCGCGCAAGCGCCACGGCAGCGGGGCTGCCAATGCAGGGCCGGGACCGCCAGCGCGCGGCGCCATGCCTGGATGCATTGTCGAGATGTGGCCCTCGCCAACTCGGAGAGTTTCGCCATGAAAAAATTCACCCCTTTGCATCCCCGCCACGGGCGCCTGCTGCTGGGCGCCACTGCCGCGCTCCTGCTGGGCGCTTGCGGCCCCGGCCAGGAGACATCGGCACCGCCCGCCGCCATTGCCACGGCGGCGACCCAGTTCACTGTCGAGGTGCCCGTCATCCCGGCCGCCGTCGGCACGCTAGTGGTGCAACCGATGTTCCATGCCGCCCCGGCCCTGCTCGATGCGCCTGACGGGCGCGACAGCGCCAACAGCAGCGGCTCGGCCCACTGGCGTCCGCACTTGCAGCACGTGCCAGGCGCCATGACGGAAATGTCCACGCGCCGCCTGACGGCGCAAAAGATCGCCACCGCGGAACAGGTGGCACAGGACATCGCGCCGTTGCAAGCTGGCGGCACGGCAGACGCCGTCGCGCCCATGGCCGGCAGCAGCGTGGTGGCCACCTACTCTCCCGCGCAAATCCGCGCCGCCTACGACTTGCCTGCGTTGCCAGCATCAGGCACGGCGCTGACGCCTGGCCAGGCGGCCCAGTTGGGCGCGGGGCAAACGATCTATATCGTCGACGCCATGCACAACCCGAACGCGGCGGCCGAACTGGCCATCTTCAACCAGAAATTCGGCTTGCCCGGCTGCACCACCAAGGCCATCGCCACCAATGCCACCCTGCCATTGCCGCCAGCGCCGGCCAGCGGCTGTGAATTTTCTGTTGTGTACAACACGCCATCGAGCACCATGACGGCCACCGCGCCCGCCTATAACTCGGGCTGGGCCATGGAAATCGCGCTCGACGTGCAGTGGGCGCATGCCACGGCGCCGCTGGCGCGCATCGTGCTGATCGAAGCGCCAGATGCTTCCATCAACAGCCTGCTGGGCGCCGTGCGCCTGGCCAACCTGATGGGGCCTGGCGTCGTCTCGATGAGCTTTGGCGCCGCCGAAGGCAGCTGGACGGCTTCCGTCGACAGCGCCTTCACGGGCAAGAACATGAGCTACCTGGCCGCCACAGGCGACTCGGGCAGCGGCGTGTCCTGGCCGTCCGTGTCGCCCAACGTGCTGGCCGTGGGCGGCACCACGCTCAGCTACAGCGGCAGCGGCGTGCGCAGCGAAACGGCCTGGTCCGGCACGGGCGGCGGCATCAGCGCCTATACGGCACTGCCCACTTACCAGACGGCCAGCGTACCCGGCCTGACCAATCTGCTACGGCGCAACGTGGCCGACGTGGCCTTCAATGCCGACCCTGCCACTGGCCAGTACACGGCCGTGATGGCGCAGGGCAGCAGCACCGCCAGCTGGCTCAGCATCGGCGGCACCAGCCTGTCCACACCACAGTGGGCCGGCCTGGTCGCCATCGCCAACGCCAGCCGCGCGCTGCAGGCCAAGACGGCGCTCGGCTTACCGCACAGCATGCTGTACGGCCAGATCGCCAGCGTGCCCGGCACATTTGCCAGCAGCTTTGCCGACATCACGCGGGGCAGCAACGGCAGCTGCAGCGTGTGCACGGCCAGGATCGGCTATGACCCGCTGGGCGGCCTGGGCACGCCCAACGTAAAAAACCTGCTGGCCAGCCTGTCGGGCACGCAGATCGCGCCCGCCGCGCCCGTGGTGGCGCCGGCCAGCATCAGCGGCGCGGCCGGCAAGCCGCTGTCGTTCACGGTCTCGGCCAGCGCAGCCAATCCACTCAGCTACACCATGCTGGGCGCGCCGGCCGGCATGAGCATCGCATCAACAGGCGTGGTCAGCTGGGCCGTCCCCGTCGCTGGCACGTATGCCGTGACCATGGTGGCGAAGGATACCGTCAGCGGCCTCAGTGGCCAGGGCGTGTACAGCATCGTCATCGCACCCGTCGCGCCGCCCGTCGTCGCCACCGGCGCCATCACGGGCAAGGTTGGCACGGCGCTGGCGTTCAATGTCAGCGTTACGGCCGCCAATCCCGTCAGCTACGCGCTGAGCGGCGCACCAACCGGCATGAGCATCAGCAGCGCCGGACTGGTGAGCTGGGCCACCCCCGTTGCCGGCACCTATACCGTCACCGTGACAGCCACCGACAGCAAGACTGGCCTGAGCGGCAAGGGCATCTATACGGTGGCCATCGCCGCTCCGCTGCCCCCCGTGGTGACGGTGGCCAGCGTCAGCGGCAAACCCGGCGTGGCCCTGTCGTTCACCGCCACGACGGTGGCGCCTAACCCCGTCACCTACAGCCTGTCGGGCGCGCCGTCGGGCATGAGTATCAATGCCGCCGGCGTCGTCAGCTGGGCCAAGCCCGTGCTGGGCAGCTACAACGTGACCATCATCGCCAAAGATAGCAAGACGGGCTTGAGCGGCCAGGCCGTGGCCACGGTGAAAATCGCCGCCGCCGGTCCCACGATCAGCGCCGCGGCCATGACGGGCGTGGCGGGCAAGGCGATGAGCGGCAGCATCGTGCTGACGGCACCTGGCGCGAACGCGCTGCAGATCTCGATCAACGGCGCGCCGCTGGGCATGCAGTTTTCCATGAGTGGCCTGACCATCACCGCCTACTGGCCGCAACCGGTGGCCGGCAGCTATACGCTGAAGGTGGTGGCACTGGACAATAACGGCTTGACGGCGCAACTGAACGTGCCTGTCACCGTCACGGCAAAGTAAGCCAGCGCGGTCCGCCAACGGGGCGCAGTGGGACACCTGTCCTGCTGCGCCCCGTTTTGCATGCGCGCGGACCTTGCAGCGAATCCTGAAAAGGAGTATAAATAGTCCATAAACAGAGTTTTATTGAAGGACATGCCATGAATCTCGCCTACGCCTACCCTAAGAGCCGCTTCGAGCCGGCCGTGCTCGTCGACCTGAATGCCAAAGCCGAGCGCGAGCGATTGTCGCAGGCCGCATTGAAAGGCTTTTTCAAGCTGGCCGCCGCCTGGAAACTGCGCGACGACGATGCGCGCGAACTGCTGGGCGGCCTGTCCAGCAGCGCCTGGTACGAGTGGAAAAAGCACCCGGACCGCGTGCTGGAAGTGGACCGCATCACGCGCATTTCCTATTTGCTGGGCATCTACAAGGCCTTGCACATCCTGTACGGCGACAAGCTGGCCGACGAATGGGTGAGTTTGCCCAACAAAAATCCCGTGTTTGGCGGCCGCACGCCCCTGTCGCAGATGCTGGCCGGTGGCTTGCTGGCCATGCAGACGGTGCGCAAGCTGCTCGATGCGCGCCGCGGAGGGCTGTAATCGTGCCTGCCAACGCCGATGCACAGCTGCCGCCGCTGGCCGCCTTGCGCCAGATCGACACTTGCCGCCTGATTCCCTCGCGCTTCGCCGACATGGAAGACTCCGTGCTGGCGCCCCTGGCCGAAGACAACGATCACCTGCGCGAGCTGTTTGAACTCGATAACGCGACCAACGCGCGCCTGGTGGCCGAGTACGGTGGCGCGCCAGGAATTGGCGTGGACGAGCTGGTATTTGGCGTGCCGCACTTTCGCATCATCAACGCCGCCTACACGTACGCCCGCCCGGAAGGGGCGCGTTTCAACGACGGCGAGCGGGGTGCCTGGTATTGCGCCTTCGACATGAAAACGGCGCTGGCCGAGATCATTTTCCACAAGACCGTGGAATACCAGGAAATCGACTATTTCGACGACAGCGTCAGCTACCAGTCGCTGCTGGCCGATTTTTCCGCCAGCTTCCACGACCTGCGCGGCCAGTCCCGCAACCAGGCTTGCCTCGATCCGGCCAGCTACATCGCCTCGCAAGACCTGGCCGCCATCCTGCTCGAAGCGGGCTCCATGGGCGTGATCTTCCCCAGCGTCCGGCACGCCAGCGGCACCAACCTGGCCTGCTTCCGCCCTGCCCTCGTGGGCAATGTTCGCAAAGGCGCCGCCTATCGGTTAACATGGCAGGGTACGCCGACGCCGCGCGTGGAAGCCCTGTAAGGCAAGCCAGCGCGCGCAACGGCACCCGACTCACCGCAACTTGATATATCGCATGCAAACCAATCCTGAAAAAGACACCGAACTGCGCCTCAAAGTCAACAGCGAAACGGCCCGCCTGGCCTGGAGCGAACTGGAAAAGCATTTCGCCCAAGGCAATGTCGTCTGGGTCGCCAATGAACTCGATCTGGTCGAAGTGGCCGTGCGCATCTCGCACGACGACAAGGCCACCATCACGCAATGGATGGTCGATGGCAAAGTGGCCAAGGTGTCGGACCAGCAAGCGCTGGACTGGCAAGCGGCCGATGCGGCCTTGTGGGCCGTCGTCGTCAGCCCGTTTATATTAGTGCAGCAGGAAAAACCGACGAAACACTAAAGACTGCGCTCGAACAGCAGGCGCAGCGCAGCGCTGCCGTCCAGCGTCGTCACGCTGTCGCTGCGGCCCACATCATCGACGTAAGATTGCCGTTGCAGCTGCGGCTGGCGCAGCAAATTGGCCGCCGACAGGCGCACCCGCGTTTTGACGTCCGGCTGCCACAACGCATACGCGTCGAGGGTGCGCCGTACGCCCGCATGGCTGCTGGCGTGCGCATCGAGCCGCGCCAGGCCGCCCGTCTGCAGGTGCAGATTGCCGCCCATGCTCATCCTCGGCGAGAGCCGGTAATCGAGTCCCAGATTGAGCGTGGCCGGCACCTGGCTGGCCAGGCGGTTGCCGGGACCCGGCACGGCGGCGACACTCGACCAGTTGCGCCCCGCATTGGCGCGCGCGTCGACGTCGGGCGCTTGCGCCCACCAGGTCCGCAAGGGCAATTTCACATCCATCTCGATGCCGCGCACCGTGGCCATGCCATTGTTGAACGGGCTGGCGGTCCAGATGCCATCGTGCTGGAACAGGCGCTGCACGGTGACGTCGCTGATGCGCCGCGTGTATGCCGACACGCTGGCCACGCCGCTCTTGCCAAAATAGCTCTCCCAGGCCGCGTCCAGCCCCCACGCCAGTTCCGGACGCAGCTCGGGATTGCCCTGAAAATCGGGGTTATTGGCGCTGTTGCCGTTATTGATCGTGTAACGGCGCGGCACCAGGTTGCGCGTGGTGGGCGCCTTGTAGGTGCGCGCCAGCGCCAGCCGCAGCTGGTCGCGTTCCTGCTGCGGCGGCTTCCACAGCAGCTGCGCCACCGGACTCCAGACGCTGGCCCGCGTGCGCACTTCGCTCAAAGTGCGCCCTTCGGTCGCCGTCTGCAAACCTTCCCAGCGCACGCCCGCATACATTTGCAAGCGTGGCGTCACGTCCCATTCATCCTGCGCATACAGGGCAAGGCGCCGCACATCGGCCGTATAGTCTTCATCGAGCGCATGCGGCGCACCACCGGCAAGATATGTGTCGCGCTGGCGGCGCGATTCGCTGCGGCGTATCAGGCTGCCATCCCAGCCCAGGCTCAAGGCATGCCCGCCGCCCAGCCTTCCCATGTATTTTCCGCTGCTGTTGATGCTGTCGTCGATGGCGTCGGAAACCACGCCGCGCAGCAGCAGGGCGCCACCGGCCGACTCGCCATGGAACGCGTAATCCGTATCGCGCCGATTGTGGTTGACACCCAGCTTGCCCGTCAGCTTGCCGGCCGCCCCCAGCGCGTGCGCCCAGCTCACATCGCTGCGCGCCGACAACACGCTGGCTTGCGAGGTGGCGCCATTGCGCGGATATGCCGTGGGCATGCCCAACAAGGCCGTTTCGCTGGCCACGCCGTCAAAGCCCGTGCGATACCAGTCCAGCAGGCTTTGCCAGATGACGGTATCGCCATTGTCCAGGGTCCAGTGCAGGCGCGGCGTCAGGCTGGCCTTATTGACGGAGGAAGCATTACGCGTGCGCGTATCGCGCAGCGCCAGCAGCGTGCCGGCCGGATCGGACATTGTTTCAGTCGTCCTTCCCGCCACGTCATCGGCCGTGCGCTCCAGCGCCCCCGTCAGCGAATAGGCGAAACCGGGCAACTTGTCCGCCACGCGCAAGGACGCGGCAGGCTGCCAGCGGCCATCGCCCCGGCCAGCGCCCAGTTTCCATTCGCGCTCGGTGCCGCTGGCGCCCTTGCGCAAGACCACGTTGATGCTGCCGGCGATAGCTTGCATGCTGTATTCGGCCGTCGCGCTGCGCAAAATCTCGATGCGCTCGATCATGTCAGGGGCGATCGACTCGATGGAAAACCCCGGCGGCGCGGGGTCGCCGTTGATCAGTATTTGCGTGTAGCCGGCGCCCAGGCCGCGCATGCGCACTTCGCTACCGACGACAGAGACGCCAGGTTGGCGTTTCAGGACCGCCGCCAGACTGTTGTCGCCATATTGGGCCAGGTCGTCGCGGCTGACGATGATCTTCGCGGCCGTGTCGTCGCGCCGCTGCTGCAGGCCGCTGGCGGCCGAAATTTCAACTTTCTGCAGCGGTGCATCGTCGGCGCAGGCAATGGCGGGCAAAAGCAGGAAAAAAAGCGGGAAAGTCAGACTGGCACTGCGCATGGAAGCTGTTCTACACCACGTGAGGAAGGACGCAGTGTAGAGGATTTGACAAGCTAAAGCCAGCTTGGCGATACACGCCTGCGGCAGGCAGTGTATACAAAGGCAATGCCGATCGATTAGCATGGCAGCCCCCCCTCTGATAAGCAACTGATTGCACATGCAAACCAACCCGCATCACCCCTTCCTGCGCCTGCGCACGCTCATCACGACGGACGCCCTCGAACGCATGGCACCCGAACTGGAAGCAGCCTTTCACGCCAGGCTGCTGGCGAACAGAGTGCGCGGCGGCGTCGACGAACGCTTGCAGGCCAGCGAGCGGCAGATGCAGCAGGCGTTTGCGCAGGCGCCCATACTCCATGCCGTCATGGTGTGGGGCAGCGTGATCGGCCTGGTGATGGCACTGGCCTTTGCCGCGAGCGGCGGCCTGCTTGTGCAGGGCGTTCGGCTGGACCTCGTTTGGCTGGTTTTTTCCGGACTGATCTTTGTCTTGCTAGTGTTGGTGCCGCGCGTGATCAGCTGGCAGCAGCGCCCGTGGGAATGGTTCTGGCGCACGCTGGCACGGCGCCTGGTCACCCAACAGCTAAAAAGCGCGCGCGCACTGGCGCCGTTCGAGACGCAGTACGATATTGATGATATCGGTGACGAAGGCGGGACAGTCACCTATACACGCATCACAAAGTCCACCACCACGGTGCGGTGGACCCGCACCCTGACAGGTCCCGCCATTTTCGGCAACAGCTACAGCCTCTTCTTCGAGCCCGCCCCTTCCATGCGCTGCGTGCTATTGCTACATGCACGCGATGCGCGGCTCGAGGAAATCTTTGCTCAGTGCCCGCCGCCCAGGTAGGCCGCAATCACCTTCGGATCGTTTTTCAGGCTGTCAGCCGGGCCATGCACGGAGATACTGCCGTTCTCCAGCACGTAGCCGTAATCGGCCACGTTCAGGGCGGCGGCGGCGAATTGTTCGACCAGCAGCATGGTCACGCCTTCGGCCTTCAATCGCGTGATGATGCGGAAGACTTCCTCCACCAATATCGGCGCCAGGCCCATCGACGGTTCGTCCAGCAAGATCACTTCCGGGTTCAGCATCACGGCGCGCGCCATGGCCAGCATTTGCTGCTCGCCGCCGGAGAGCGTGCCGGCCAGCTGGTCGCGCCGCTCCTTCAGGCGGGGGAACAGCTCCAGCGCCTTGTCCAGGTCGCCCTTGATGTCGCCTTTGGGGCGCGAGCGCGTAAAGCGGGGGAAAGCGCCCAGCAGCAGATTGTCCGTCACCGACATGGAGGCGAACACGCGCCGGCCTTCCGGCGAATGGGCCAGGCCGGCGCGCGCGATGCGGTGTGAATCTAGCCCCGTGACATCCTTGCCGCCCAGTGTGACGGTGCCCGATTTAGGTTTCAGCATGCCGGAAATGGCGCGCATGGTAGTGGTCTTGCCGGCACCGTTCGAGCCGATCAGGGTCACCAGCTTGCCCTTCGGGACGTCGAGCGAAATGCCGTGCAAGACTTCGACTTTGCCGTAGGCGGCGTGCAGATTTTGAATGGTCAGCATGGTCTTCCTCTCAATGCGCCGCAGGGCTTAGGGTGTCAGCGCTGCCGCCCAGGTAGGCTTCAATCACTTTTGGATCGCTCTGGACCAGCGCGGGTGCGCCTTCGGCGATCTTCTGGCCGAAGTCCAGCACCGTCACCACGTCCGACAGGGCCATCACCACATCCATGTGGTGCTCGATCAGGATGATGGTGATGCCGTGCTCGCGGATCTTGCGGATGATGGCCATCAGCTCCTTGATGTCGGGCGCCGTCAGGCCCGCCGCCGGTTCATCGAGCAGCAGCAGGCGCGGGTTGAGACCCAGCGCGCGGCCGATTTCCAGCAGCCGCTGCTTGCCATACGGCAGATTGCGCGCCTCTTCATTGGCCAGGTCGGCCAGGCCCACGAACTCCAGGATGCTGGCGGCCCGCTCGCGCGCCGCCTTCTCTTCGCGCTTGTAGCGGGGCGTATGCAGCATCACGTCCAGCACGTTCGACTTGAAGGTGTTGTGCAAGCCCACCAGCACGTTCTCGGTTGCCGTCATTTCGCCGAACAGCTGCACGTTCTGGAAGGTGCGCGCCACGCCGCCCAGCGCGATCTCGGACGGCGTGCGGCCCGAAATCACAGCGCCGGCAAATTCCACCTTGCCCGCCGTCGGCTTGTAGATGCCCGTCAGCACATTCATCATCGTGCTCTTGCCCGAGCCGTTCGGCCCGATCAAGCCGTGCACGGAGCCCTGAGTGACGTTCAAATCCACCTGGTTCAGCGCTTTCAGGCCGCCGAACTGCATCAGGGCCTGGTCCACGCGCAGCAAGGTGGCGCCCTGCTGCCCGCCCTGGGCGTGGTCGAACGGCGCCACGCCGTGCGAAGCGACGGCTTGCACATGGCGCCGGCCCTTGCCGATAAAGCTCATCAGGAAGCCGACGATGCCATCTTGCAGGTAGTACACGACAAATAAAGTCATCAGGCCGAAGATGGTCAGGCGCCAGTCGACCATGTTCTCCAGTTTGTAGGAAAACGCGGCCAGGCCGATGGTGGCGACCAGTGGCACGAGCACGCCGCGCACGGTGGAGCGCTTCTTGGCCAGCATGAAGATGGATCCGATCACGCCCAGCACGGCGGCGGCGACGGCGATCTTGCGGAACAGTTCGATGTCCGCCAGCAGGCTGGGCAGCATGACGACGATCAAGGCGCCAATCAGCGCGCCCGAGCGCGTCTTGCGCCCGCCCATGATGACGGCCAGCAGGAACAGAATGGTCAGCTCGAAGTTGTAGGTATTGGGCGAAATATATTCTTCCGAATACGCGTACAGGCTGCCGGCCAGGCCGGCAAAACCGGCGCTGATGACGAAGGCATAGACTTTATAGCGATAGACGGAGACGCCCATGCAATCCGAGGCGATGGGACTGTCGCGCAATGCTTCAAACGCGCGCCCCAGGTTCGATTTCAGGATGCGGTGCACCACCACCAGCGACATCACCATCAGCGCGGCGACCATGTAGTAGTACTCCACTTCCGACAGTTTGTGCCCGAACAGGACGGGCTTGTGGATCTTGATGCCCATCGGCCCTTCCGTCAGGAAGCTCATTTCATTGATCAGGATTTGCACGATGGTGCCGAAGGCCAGCGTCACCATGGCCAGATAAGGACCCGTCACGCGCAGGGCCGGCAAGGCCAGGATGGCGCCAAACAGGGCCGCCCCCACGATGCTGGCGGGGATGGCCAGCCAGAACGGCAGACCCAGCTTGAACACCAGCACGCCCGTGGCGTACGAACCGATGCCGAACAGGCCCGCGTGACCCAGCGATACCTGCCCCGTGTAGCCGACGACGATATCGAGGCCGAACAGCAGGATGGCGTAGATCAGGATGGTTTCGGCCAGGTGAATATAGTAGGGGTTCGGGATGACGATGGGGAACAGCACGAGTGCGGCCAGGCCCGCCGCGCTCAGCGCCAGCATGGTGATTTTCTTGTTCATGTGATCCTCAGACTTTCTTGATCGCGGCTTTGCCGAACAGGCCGGACGGCTTGACGGCCAGCACCAGCAGCAGCAGCAGCAAGCCAGGCACTTCCTTGTAGCCGGTGGAGATGTAGTAGCCGGTGGTCGTCTCGGCGATGCCCAGGATCAGGCCGCCAACGATGGCGCCCACGCCCGAGGTCAACCCGCCGATGATGGCCACGGCAAACGCCTTCAAGCCCAGTGATGCACCCATGGTGGCTCCCGTCAGGGTCAGCGGCGCCACCAGCACGCCGGCGAAAGCGGCCGTGGCCGACGACAGCGCGTAGGAAAACGTGATGACCATGCCCGTGTTGATGCCCATCAAACCGGCCGCGTCGCGGTCATTCGCCGTCGCCACCACTGCCTTGCCGTAGATCGATTTGCGGTTGAACACTTCGACGGCCAGCATGATGGCCAGCGCGCCGACGATGACGGCCACCTGCATCTGCTGCACGTTCGCGCCGAACACCTGGAATGGAGCGGCCGACAGCGGCGACGGGAACATCAGGTCATCCTTGCCCCATATATTTTCCGCCACGTTCTTGAAAATGATGGCCAGCGCGATGGTCGACATGATCCAGCCGAATTCGGACTTGATCTTGATGGCGGGCCGCACGCCTATCCATTCGACGAACACGCCCTGCAAGGCACCGAAGGCGATGACGATGGGGATCATCAGCAGATAGCTCATGTAAGGGCCGCCGTGGATGGTGCCCACCAGCGAGAGGCCCACCAGCGCGCCCAGCATCAGGGATTCGCCCTGGCCGAAATTGAGGGTGCCGGAAGTGGCAAAGGTCAGCTGGTAGCCGAAGGCGATGACGGCATAGATCATGCCCAGCGCGATGCCGCTGAAGACGAGCTGCAGGAAGATTTCCATGGTATTCCCCGGAAGACGAAAGATGAAAAAATGGCCAGTCCTGATTCCTCAAGGCTGGCCATTTCGCGGCTAGATACTTGGAATTAGCCGGACTTATTTGGCAAGGACGACCTTGCCGTCCTTGACTTCGCCAAACACGGTCAGATCGGCCGTGATCGCTTCATGGTTGGTCTTGCTGAACGGCTTGTTGTAAGTGGTGACGGCGCCCTCGACTTTTTCGTTCAGGCTTTCCAGTGCGGCGCGCACTTTCGGGCCATCGGTGCCGCCCGCCTGCTTGAAGGCCGCGGCCAGCAGGTAGATGGAATCGTAGCCTTGCGCAGCCGAGACGGCCGACGGCATGCGGCCGCCCGATGGCTTGTAGGCGGCCACATAGGCGTCGATGAAGGCCTTGCGCTTCGGCGTGCTGGCATCCTGGATGAAGGTTTGCGGCATGCGCGTGCCGTCGCCGTTCTTGCCCGCGTTGTCGATGAAATTACCCATCGCCAGGGTCCAGCTGCCGATCAGCGGTACTTTCCAGCCCAGTTTTTCCATGCCGTTGGCGATCTGCGCCAGTTCCGGGCCGATGCCGTAGGTCAGCACGACTTCCGCCCCCGCCTGCTTGGCTTTCAGCAGCTGGGCCGTCATGTCGACGTCCTTGATGTTGTATTTTTCAATGACAACGGGCTTGATACCCTTCTTGTCCAGCGCCTTTTCCAGGTCTTCGCGGCCCAGCTGGCCATAGTTGGTGGAGTCAGCCAGGATCGCCACTTTCTTGAACTTGCGGTTTTCGATCGCCTCATGCACGATCATGCCAGACTGGATGGTGTCATTGGCCGCATTGCGGAAGATATAGTTTTCCGGCTGGTCGGCGAATTGCTTGGTGACGATGGAGCCCGTCGCCACATTGTTCATGACGGGAATTTTCGCTTCCTGGTAGAAGCGCTGCGAAGCCAGGGCCACGCCCGTGTTGATGTAGCCGACGGTGGCGGCGACCTTTTCCTTGTTGATGAGTTCTTGGGCGATCTGCACGCCGCGTTCGTTCTTCGCTTCGTCATCGCGTTCAATCAGCAGCAGGGAACGGCCCAGCACGCCACCCTTGGCATTGATTTCAGCGACCGCCAGCTTGACGCCGTCGCGCATCGACACGCCCATCGGCGCGGAACCGCCCGTGAACGGACCGGACACGCCGATCTTGATGGGGTCGGCTGCGACTGCCGCCTGCGAGAAACCCAAAACCAAACTTGCCACGAGCAATTTCTGTTTCAAATTCATTGTCATCTCCTCTGATACAACGTTTTTAATGCCACTTATTTTTATAGTCGTACGCTGGATAACCGCCCCATCGATAAATCATTGTAGGTGAGTAAACATGCACCAGCAACAACTACATATGACGCATCGCAACATGCAGAAAAGACGCAATTTCTGGCCTGATGTCAGTCTTTTGTAAGGAAAATATGTGGCAAACCCGAAATGACTTGACCGGCAAGAAGAAAGACGAGTACCGATTTACGATGAGACACGCCCCACCTCGTTCGCTTGATCCGCCGCAAAGCCGAGCCGTCGTTGACTGCTAAGGTGAGGTGTGTCCCTGCATCCGCAAGGGTCTGTCCAGCACCATCACCTGCACGGAGGCGTTATGCCGCTACCCCTGACAAGATCGCTTGCCCTGTCCCTCGCCGCACTGCTGCTCAGTATGTTCAGCGGTTGCGTCAGCTTCAAATCCGTCGACAACTTTGCACAGACGGGCCAGCAAATGACCATTACCTTCCCCTCCATCGCCAACGCCACCGTGGACAGCTGCATGAACAATGAGCTGCGCAGGAACCTGATTTCCACCGACGGCTTCGACCCAGCCGCCGCCGAGCAGCAGGCCAGACGAGGCTGTGACAAGATCGCCGATTCGAATCAAAAAATACTGCGCCTGAACAGTGTCCTGTCGCGCTACGCGCAAGCCCTGCAATATCTGAGTGGCGGCAAGGTGGCCGACTACCACGATCAGTTTTCCGGCCTCGGTGACGCGCTGAGCAGCATTCCGGTTCCCGGCAGCGATACCCCGCTGCTCGACCCGAGGCAGGTAAGCCTCGTCATGAAACTGAGCGAACAACTGAGCCGTTTGCTGACGCAGAACATGCAGAAATCAGCCATCAATGAACTACTCGCCCAGCAAGAGGCAATCGACGTCATCACCAATGCGCTCAATACCTATGTGCAGACAGCGTACCGCGACAGGATCGCGATCGAGCGGCGCGACAGCGGCGTCTTGCACATGGCCCTGCGTGAAACGGCGCGCGCCGAGCCGCTGGCAACGAATTACGTCAGGGTCCGACTATATCGCGACGAGAAGCAACTGGGCGAACGCGCAAAAATTCCCGATAGCTATGCAAGGGCCGTCAAGGCCTTTCAAGACAGCCTCGACAGCCTGCGCAAATCGCGCGACGACGGCGCACAACTGCAACAGCAATTGAAGGAATTCTCCCGGCGCGTCGATGAACTGAAACTCCAGGTGGCCTTCCTTGCACCTGCAACCTGGTAGGAGGACATCATGGCAACGATCAACAAACAGGCCACCTTGAAGGCATTCGAAATCGCCAATAACCTGTCCGAGATTTCCACGTTGCTGCTGGCGTGGCGGATCAAGGGGCGCAGGACGCTGAGCCCTCAGCAAAAAGAGGAACTGAAGGAACTCGAAGATCACCTCAATGAACTGGTGGCCAGTTTCCAGGCGCACGGCATCGACATGATCGCAGATGGAGCACAAGAGGCCGCCAGGCAGGCCGACCAGGCGATCGATATCGCCAATGCGGCGCTGGAGAAAATAAAAAACGTCAAGCATGCCATTGACGTCGCCGCGGCCGTCGTCAGTGTTGCCGCGACCTTGCTGTCAAAAGACGTACTGGGCGTGATCGATGCAACGAAAGACCTTCATGCGTTGGTCAAGGCCAGCGAGGAATAAAAAAGACAGCCTCAAGGCTCCTGCCCCCGGTGCCCCATCGCATGCTCAGCCATCCTGAACAGCAACGCTGACTGTGCCTCGCTGCGCTCATAGCCCATCGTCCCTTCTTTCGTGGCGATGGCTTTTTGCATCAAGGCTTCCGGATACTCCTGCGCGCAGGCCGCATCGAGCCAATGGCGAGCCTGCGTTTCATCGCTGGCCTGGAGCAGGTTCGCCAGGATAAACATCGCCGGCCCCACGCCACGCTGGGCAGCCAGTGCCAGCCAGGATATGGCGGACGCCATATCCTGCGGCCCGCCCAGGCCATTCTTGTGCATCAGGCCCAGATAATAGGCGGCGGGCCCGCTGCCCTGTTGCGCCGCAACGTTGAACAGCGCGCGCGCCAGCGGATGGCTTGCCGCAGCGCCGCGCATCAACGCCTTGGCCTGAACCAGCTGATTGCTGGCCTCATCCTGCGCCTGCGCTTGCCCGGGCGTCAGCGAGCAACAGGCGAGCGCTAGCAGCAACGCGCCAGGCAGTAGCCTGATCACTTCGACAGGTCGAGCTGATACAGCGCAAAGCCCCTGCCTGCGCCATCGTCGGCCTTCAGCTGCGTGACGTTATCGATGCCGGCCGCTTGCGCCAGCTCGATCACGTTCGGTGCGCAGTGAAAGACCACGGGCCCTTTGGTGACGACCCTGGCGAAGCGCCAGCTGCGCGCCGAGCCGTTTTTCGCGCGCGTCAGGTTTTTCTCTTGCGTGACATAGGCGATCAGCAGTTCGCGGTTGTTGTCGGGCGAGGCCACCACCGTCTTGCTGCCGTCGAGGCCAGGGAAATTGCCGCCGCCGCTGGCGCGGTAGTTATTTGTCGCAATGAGGAATTCCTGGCTTGAGTCCACCGGCCTGCCCTTATAGGTGAGCGCCTTGATGCGCTGGCCAGGCGGCTGCGTGACATCGATCTGGTAGCGCACGTCGGCACTGGTGATGGCGTCAAAGTTGTAGCTCGGGTGCGCCGTGTTGACCAGCTCCTGCGGCTCGGCCTTGTTGACATCGATGGTATTGAAGCGCTGCGCCGACTTTTCCAGCCAGGCCTTCAGTTCCGCGCCATTCATCTTCACGCCATACAGTGCGTTCGGATACAAATACAGGTCGGCCGCGTTGTTCAGTGCCACATTGCCCGCCTTGACGTCCGTGTAGTCGGACACGCCGGCCGAACCGCTCTTGAACGGCGACGACATCGACAGCACGGGCAAGTGCGCGTACTGCGGCAAGTTCGCTTTGACATACGCGGCAAGGTAGCCCGATTGCGCCTGGTTCACCACCTCGATGGCGCTGACATCGCCCACATCGGCGAAATACGTCGACATGCGGAAGTCCGTGGCGCCCACGGGCGTCTGCACGTAGGCAATCGTCGCCGCGTGTTCCTCGGCCACCAGTGTGGCGATGGCCGCATCAGGCGCCACATAACTCTTGTCCGCATTCTGGATGCCGCGCGCTTCCACCGTGGTGGCACTCTTGTCGACGGTCCACTGCTTGCCGTCGTGGCGCAAGTGCAGGCCGATCACGCCCAGGTGCTTGCCCCACAGATTGGCCATCACGGTAGGCACGCCGTTGACCAGCCCTTTAACCTTGTCGACGCCGGGCAAATTAAACTGCGGCACCGTGCTGGTGGGGTTCGGGAACAGCTGGTGCGAATGGCCGATCAGCATGGCGTCCACGCCCGGCACTTGCGACAGGTAGTAATTACCGTTCTCCATGGTCGGCGAGTACGGGCTGTCATCGAGGCCGCCGTGGGAAATGGCCACCACCAGTTCGGCGCCCCTGGCGCGCATCTCGGGAATGAATTTTTCCGCCGTCTCGCGCACGCCTTGCGTGTAGACACGGCCTTCCAGCCAGCGCTTGTCCCAGGCCATGATGGTGGGCGGTGCAAAGCTGATGATGCCCACCTTCACGGTGCTGGTCACGGCCTTGCCATCGGGGCCGGTCGCCGTGATTTGCTTGTCGAAGATGTGGTGTGGCGCAAACAGGGGCTTGCCCGTCCTGACGCTATAGACGTTGGCCAGCACCTGCGGGAACGCGGGGCCGGCGCAGCGCGGTTTGGCGGCATCGACGCTGTCGACATCAAAACGGTTACCCGTCACCTGGCTCAAGAACGCCAGGCCGTAGTTGAATTCATGGTTGCCGATGCCGCCGCCATCGACCTTCAGCAGATTCATGGCCTTGTAGATGGCCAGGGTCTGGTCGCAGGCCAGCGGTTTGACGAGGGCCTGATAGTCGGCCAGCGCCGTGCCCTGGATGGTGTCGCCGTTATCGAGCAGGAGGTTATTCGGAAATTGCGCGCGCGCCTGGGCGATCAGGGCCGCCGTGCGTTCCAGGCCGATCGACGGTTCCGCTTGCAGCTTGTAGTAATCGTAACTGAGCACATTCGCATGCAAATCCGTCGTCTCCAGCAGGGCCAGGGTGGCGCTGCTGCCAGCCGGCGCGGCGGCCAGCGCCCGGGCAGGCCCGGTGGCGGCGGGCGGCAAGGCGCCGCAGCCGGCCAGCAGCAGCGGTAACAGGGCGAGACGGGGGAGTTGGCGCAGGGCTTGGCGCATGAGTTGTTCCTGTAGAAAGACAATATCGCCAGCATCATACGCAGCACGGCAGCCATCTTCAAGGCAAAAATATTGTCGCAAATACAGCAAAATCGTCATTTTATTGCCCTGTGCAGCAGCAATTGCGCGGCAGCGGCAGCGGAAACGCGCCGCGCTCGCGTATAATTCAGGGTTTGATTTCACCATAGAAGACCAGAACATTATGGAAGCCGAACGCCTCAATATCATCTCCGCCCTGCTGAACGACCTGACGGTCCGCGAAGCCGAACTTCGGAGGTATCTTTGACTTCACTGTCAAGTCGGAGAAACTAGAGCAAGTCAACGAAGAACTGGAAGATCCGACCGTCTGGAACGATCCCAAGCGCGCCCAGGACCTCGGTAAAGAGAAGAAGGCGCTGGAAGCCATCGTCTTTGCGCTGACCCATGCCGATGCCGACCTGCGCGACACCCGCGACCTGTTCGACATGGCCCGCGAAGAAGGCGACGACGAGACGCTGGAAGCGATCGAGCAGGACGTGCAGGAAATCCGCAAGGTCATCGAAAGCATGGAGTTCCGCCGGATGTTCAACAATCCGATGGACCCGAACAACTGCTTCATCGACATCCAGGCCGGCGCCGGCGGTACGGAAGCCCAGGACTGGGCTTCGATGCTGCTGCGCCAGTACCTGCGCTATTGCGAACGCAAGGGCTTCAAGGTCGAGATCCTGGAGCAGTCCGACGGCGAGGTTGCCGGCATCAAGACGGCTACCCTGAAGGTCGAGGGCGATCACGCCTACGGCTTCCTGCGCACGGAAACGGGCGTGCACCGCCTGGTGCGCAAGTCGCCATTCGACTCGGCCAATGGCCGCCACACCTCGTTTACGTCGCTGTTCGTGTATCCGGAAGTCGACGATTCGATCGAGATCGACGTCAACCCGGCCGATATCCGCGTCGATACCTACCGCGCGTCGGGCGCCGGTGGTCAGCACATCAACAAGACCGACTCCGCCGTCCGCATGACCCATGCGCCGACCGGCATCGTGGTGCAGTGCCAGAACGACCGTTCGCAGCACCGCAACCGCGCCGAAGCGATGGAAATGCTGAAAGCCAAGCTGTACGAACATGAACTGCGCAAGCGCATGAGCGAGCAGCAAAAGCTGGAAGACTCGAAGACGGACGTGGGCTGGGGCCACCAGATCCGCTCCTACGTGCTGGATCAGTCGCGCATCAAGGACTTGCGCACCGGCTTCGAGACGGGCAACACCAAGGGCGTGCTCGATGGCGACATCGACGAATTCATCTCCGCCTCGCTCAAGCAAGGCGTGTAAGGATGAATGCATCCGTTCCAGCCCGGCGTGCCTTCCTGTTTGACATGGATGGCACGATCGTCGACAACATGGCCTTCCACACGACATCGTGGCTGGCGTTCTTTGAACGCCAGGGCCATGCGCTGGATGCGGACGCCTTTTTCCGCGACACGGCAGGACGGCAAGGCCGCGAAATCATCGCCAAGTACCTGGGCGAGGATGCCGACCATGTCACCCTGCTGGCTGAAAAGGAAGTCGTCTACCGCGAACTGTATGGCCCGCACCTGGCCACGGTGGCCGGATTCGATCAGCTGATCGCCAGCGCGCGCCAGAACGGCGTGGGACTGGTGGTGGGCACGGCCGCGCCGGACGAGAACATCGCGTTCACGCTCGACGGCCTGGAGCTGCGGCATCGCTTCGACGCCATCGTCGGCGCCGCCGACGTGGAACGGGGGAAGCCACACCCGGACGTGTTCCTGAAGGGCGCGCTACTGGCCGGCGCGCTGCCGCAAAACTGTATCGTCTTTGAAGACGCGCCCCTGGGCGTGGAAGCGGCGCGCCGTGCCGGCATGCGCGTCGTGGTACTCACCACCACCCTGCCGGCCGAAGCGTTTGCCGCCTTCGACAACGTCATTGCTATCGTGCCGGACTTCTCCGCACTCGACATCGACGCACTGTTTGCCAGCGTGGCGCCAGCGCTGGCGCCACATCATCAATAATCACCAACGAAGAACACCATGACTACGGATATCCAAGAACAAGCCGCCGCCCCCGATGAAAACAAGATCATCGCCGAGCGCCGCGTCAAGCTGGCAGCACTGCGCGAACAAGGCGTCGCCTTCCCGAACGATTTCCGCCCCGAGCACAAGGCAGCCGACCTGCATGCGCAATACGGCGCCAAGACGCGCGATGAGCTGGAAGCAGAACCTGTCTCCGTGGTACTGGCCGGCCGCATGATGCTCAAGCGCGAAGCGGGCAAGAAAGCCGCCTTCGCCACCCTGCAAGACGCTTCCGGCCCGAAAGCCGACGGCCGCATCCAGATCTACGCCACGCTCGACCTGACGGGCGAAGCGGCCATGGCCGCCCTGCACCACTATGACCTGGGCGATATCCTGGGCGTGACGGGCACGCTGTTCAAGACCAAGACGGACGAACTGACCATCAAAGTCACCGAACTGCGTTTGATCACCAAGTCGCTGCGCCCGCTGCCAGACAAATTCCACGGTCTGGCCGACCAGGAAACCAAGTATCGCCAGCGCTACGTCGACCTGATCATGAACGAAGAGACGCGCCGCACCTTCAAGGCGCGTACCGCCGCCATCTCGTCGATCCGCCGCTTCATGGAAAAGAACGAGTTCATGGAAGTGGAAACGCCGATGCTGCACACGATTCCCGGCGGCGCGGCGGCAAAACCATTCATCACGCACCACAATGCGCTGGACATGCAGATGTTCCTGCGCATCGCGCCAGAGCTGTACCTGAAGCGCCTGGTCGTGGGCGGCTTCGACCGCGTGTTCGAGATCAACCGCAACTTCCGCAACGAAGGCGTGTCGATCCGTCACAATCCTGAATTCACGATGATGGAATTCTACGCGGCCTACACCGACTACAAATGGCTGATGGACTTCACGGAAGCCGTCATTCGCCAGGCCGCCATCGACGCGCACGGCACCGCCACCCTGACCTACGGCGGCCGCGAGCTGGACCTGGCAAAGCCGTTCCACCGCCTGACCATCGTCGAAGCGATCAACAAGTACGCACCGGGCTACACGCCGGAGCAGTTAAGCGATGCCGACTTCATCAAGGAAGAGCTGAAGAAATTCGGCGTCAAGCCGTTCGCTACGGCCGGCCTGGGCGCGCTGCAACTGGCGCTGTTCGAAGAGACGGCTGAAGCGCAGCTGTGGGAACCGACCTACATCATCGACTACCCTGTCGAAGTGTCGCCACTGGCGCGCGCTTCCGACACGGTGGCAGGCATCACCGAACGCTTCGAGCTGTTCATGGTGGGCCGCGAAATCGCCAACGGCTTCTCCGAGTTGAACGACGCGGAAGACCAGTCGGCACGCTTCCTGGCGCAAGTCGCTGCCAAGGACGCCGGCGATGAAGAGGCGATGTTCTACGACGCCGACTACATCCGCGCGCTGGAATACGGCATGCCGCCAGCCGGCGGCTGCGGTATCGGCATCGACCGCCTGATGATGATCATCACGGATTCGCCGAACATCCGTGACGTCTTGCTGTTCCCTCACCTGCGCCGCGAAGACTAATCACGGACGCAAGCCCCTAAAAAGCCGCCTGATTTTGCGATCAGGCGGCTTTTTTACTTGTGCGGCCGGCTATCAGCCGGCCAGGGTCACGCGCTGATGGCTGCGGCTGGCCTGCTGCGCCGCCAATGCTGTGGCCAGCGCGCGCATGCCGTCGTCGCCAGTGGCGGCCGGCTGCCCGTCGCCGCGCATGGCGCGCTGGAAGGCGCGCACCGAGCGCACGTACAGGTTTTCATGCTCGACGGGGATGTCGACGCTGCCGCCGTCGCGGGTCAGGCAAATGGTGCCGACGGGGCGCTGCGTCATGACGCCGGTAGCGAAAATGGTGCCCTTGCTGCCGATGATTTCCACGCCGGACAGCGAATGCGGCGCGTTGAAAGCGTCGTGCACCTGCACCAGGGTGCCGTTGTCGAATTCGATGACGGCCATCAGGCCCTCTTCCAGCCCGGCCACCGTCATGCCGCCGCTGGTGGCGCAAGCGGTGACATGGCGCGGTTCCGCATCGAGCAGGAAGCGCAGGGTGTCGACATCGTGCACGAACATGTCGAGCGTGACGCCGCCCGACTCCGGCGCGTCCACGCGCCAGCCGCGCAGGTGCTGCGGCAGGTTGTTCGCGTGCAGCACGCGGCAATACAGGGGCTGGCCAATCTCGCCGGCGCGTATCAACTCGCGCACCTTGCCGTGGCTGGCGGCATTGCGCAGGTGGTGGTTAATCCCCAGCACCACGCCCGCTTCGGCGCAGCCGTCCACCATGCGGCGGGCGTCCTCCAGCTTCAGCGCCAGCGGCTTTTCGCACAACACGTGCTTGCCGGCGCGCGCCGCCTGCAAGGTCTGCGCCATATGCCATTCGTTAGTGGTGCTGATGTACACGGCGTCCGCGCCCGGATGCGCCAGCGCCGTGCTCAGGTCCGTGTAGCTGGCGCCTATGCCGAACTGCGCGGCAAAGGCGGCGCCGCGCACGGCATCGCGGCTGACCACGGCCAGCACTTCCGCGTCGCCCTGCTGGCGGATCGCATCAACCATCCATTCGCGCGCAACGGTGCTGGCGCCAACCAAAATCCATCCGATCTTCTTCATTCCATCCTCCAGTTAAAAAGTGTGGCGCAGGCCAAGGTTCCAGGCCTGGTTGCCGCTGCCGTTGTCGGTGGCGTTGCCCACCAGGTAGGCGGCGCCGTTGCGGTTGTCGATATGCGCATAGGCCGCGTACAAGGTGCTGCGCTTCGACAGCGCGTAGGTGTAGCCGATGCCGATCTGCGAAGCGTCACCGTTGGCCGCGCGCCGGTCGTCGCGCCGCACGTACGAGAACAGGATGCGGTGCGGGCCCACCGGCACGGTGGCGCCCAGCATCAGGTCCGCGCTGTCGAGCGTGGTGGCGGCACCCGCCGTGCTCTTGCTGACGGCAACGGCGCCATGCGCCTTGATCACGCCGAAGTCCCAGGTGGCGCCAAGTACCGTGTTGCGCGCCCTGCCCGTCACCAGCGCGTTTGATATCGTATTCGCATCCTGGTGCGCCATGCGCAGATACAGCGGCCCGCTGGCATAGGTTGCCGCCGCGCCCGTGTAGCGCCTGGCCGCTGCGTCGCCGGGCACTTCGCCGAAGCCATACGCCAGTTCGCCGGAGAGACCTCCGCGCACGGGCGAGCTGTAGGTGATGCTGTTATCGACCCGGCTGATGTAGCCAGCCGTGAAGACATTGCTCATCCTGCCCGCAAAACCCAGGTAAAACGGGTCCAGCGCGCCCAGACTGCTATCGATGAAGGTGTACTGGCGGCCCAGCCGCAGCGTGCCCGCCGCGCCGGCGAGGCCGACGAAAGCCTGGCGCCCGAACAGCAGGCCGCCCTGGGCCGAAGCGCCCGTGTCGGCCAGGATGCCTGCATCCATCGTAAAGATCGCCGTCATGCCGCCGCCCAGGTCTTCGCTGCCCTTGAAACCGAGCCGCGAGCCGTTGGCGATGCCGCTGGTCAGCTTGAGCACCCTGCCGCCGGCGCCACCGCTCTCGGACACCAGGCCCAGGTCCGCGATGCCGTACATGGCCACGTGCGACTGCGCCAAGCACAGGCTGCTGCAAGCGCCGGCGCCGATGATCATTGCTCCTGCTACCTTGTTCTTCATGTCTTGCCCTGTCTGTCTTTTTGTCGATACTGTTCTTAGCTCACCAGGTGGCGCGGACGCTCGCCGCGCAAGCCGGCCAGCAGGTTGTCCACGGCTTGCTGCGCCATGGCGTAGCGCGTTTCGTGCGTTGCCGAGCCGATGTGCGGCAGCGCCACCACATTGGCCATGCCCAGCAGCGCATTGTCCGGCGCCACCGGCTCGCGCTCGAACACGTCGAGGCCGGCGCCATGGATCGTGCGATTTTGCAGCGCCTCGATCAGCGCTGCCTCGTCGACGATGCGCCCGCGCGAACCGTTGATGAAGATGGCGCCCGGGCGCATCAGCGCGAACTCGCGCCGGCCCATCATGCGCTCCGTCTGCGCCGTCAGCGGCAGCACCACGCAGACGAAATCGGACCCGGCCAGCAAGTCGTCGAACGCCACCTGGCGCGCACCCAGCGCCGCCTCCACCTCGGGCACCGCCTCGCCGTTCAGGTACAGCACCTGCATGCCAAAACCCAGCGCGGCGCGGCGGGCGACGGCGCGGCCGATGCGGCCCATGCCCAGCATGCCGATGGTTTTTCCATGCACGTTGACGCCGTACTGGCTTTCGCCCACGCTGCGCGTCCAGCCTCCCGCCTTGACGAATTCGGCCAGTTCGACGACGCGCCGCGCGCTGGCGAGGATCAGCGCGAAGATCGTGTCGGCCGTCGTTTCCGTCAGCACGTCCGGCGTATTGGCCAGCAAGATGCCCCGCTCGCGCAGATAATCGACGTCGAACTGGTCGACGCCCACCGAAATGGTGGAAATGATGCGCAGGTCAAAGGCCGGGTCCAGCAGTTCTCGGTCCAGCCGCACGCTGGCGCCCAGCAAGCCATGCGCGCCGCGGATGGCATCGGCGAACGCGGCGCGGTTGCCAGCATCGATGGCCTCGAAATACGTTACCTCGCACTCGGCGCGCAGGCGCGCCAGCAGCGGTTCGGCCAGCTTTTTATACACAACGACATTTTTTTTCATGTGTTTCCCCTGTTCGCTTCAAGATTGGACCAGCGCGTCGAGCTGGGCACGGGTCGGCAAGCCTTCCATGTCGCCGGCCACCTGGATGGCGAAGGCGCCAACGCGGTTGCCGCGCCTTACCGCCTGCGCCAACGGCAAGCCTTCCAGCAAGGCGCTGACCAGGCCGGCCGCGAAGCCGTCGCCCGCGCCCACCGTGTCGACCACGTTGGCCACGCGCTCGCCCGGCACCATGCCGCTGTCGCCATCGGCCGTGCGGTAATACGCGCCCTCGGCACCCAGCTTGATGACCACCAGCCGCGCGCCCTGCTGCAGATAAAAGCCGGCGACGTCGTGCGGCAAGTCGTGGCCGGTGAGGATTTTCCCTTCCCCCAGGCCGGGTAGCACCCAGTCCGCCTTGGCAGCGAGGCGGTTGATCTGTTCGACCATGACAGCTTGTGAAGGCCACAGAGAGGGCCGCAGGTTCGGATCGAACGACACGCTCCGCCCATGCTCGCGCATGAAGTCGAGCGCCTGGCCGGCGAACGCCAGGCTGGTCTCGGACAGCGCCGCGGCCACGCCCGTGGCATGCAGGTGGCGCGCGGACAGGAAATAGGCGGGATCGAAATGCTCGGGCGCCAGCCGGCTGGCGGCGGAACCCTTGCGGAAGTATTCGACCAGCGGATCGGCACCGTTCTCGGCGCGCGCCTTGAGCTGGAAAGCGCTGGACTGGCCGGCGACGGCGGCGACCCGGCTGCAATCGACGCCTTCGGCCTGCACGCTGGCGCGGATGAAGCGGCCGAACGAGTCATCGCCCACCCGGCTCAGCCAGCCAACGCGCAAGCCCAGGCGCGCCAGGCCGATGGCGACGTTGGTTTCGGCGCCGGCCAGGCGGCGCGTGAAATGCGCCACGTCCGCCAGATCCCCCGTTTCCTCGGCAACGAACATCGCCATCGCCTCGCCGTACGTAACGACGTCGAGCTTCATCATGCGGCCTCCAGCATCTGAATGTAGCGTCCCGTTTCGGCCACCAGGTCGGCGCCGTTGAGCGGGAATTCGATGGCCCGCTGCACGCCCGGCGCAAAGTGCGCGAAGACGGCGCGCCAGGCGGGATCGGCCTCGGAAACGGCGCAGGCAGATAGCCGGCCCGCATCTTCCATGACGGCCTTGCAATGCACATAGCGCACGTACGGCGCCAGCAAACGCGCCGCCTGCTGCGCATCCTCGCCCACCCAGCGCCAGTTGCCGATGTCGAAGGTCAGTCCCACCGGCAGCCCGATTTCGTGCGCCGCCGCCAGGAAGCGCGCCATAGCCGCCAGCTTGCCGCCGTGGGCCGTCTGGTCGTTTTCCACCAGCAGCGCCACGGGCGCGGCCGCCAGCTGGGCATTCAAGGCTTGCAGGTCCGGCGCGGCCGGGTAATGGCCCAGCGACACCTTCAGATAGCGCGCGCCGAGCCTCGCCGCCTCGTCCAGCATCTGCTGCAGCAGCTCGTGCTGCAGCAGGCTGTCCGCGCCCCACAATTCGATGGGCGTGGAATACACGCAGTACAGGCCGCGCGCGGCCACCGCCGCGCCCATGCGCGCAAGGTCCGGCAAGTCGGAGGTGAACAGTTCGCGACGGATTTCAATGCCTGCGCCGCCCGCATCGGCCACCACGTCGATGAAATGGCTTTGCCCCAACTGCCTTACCCTGCTCGCGCCATAGGCCGACGCCGCCACCAGAACGGGGCTCATTTGATCGCTCCCGCGCCGACGAACTGACGCGCTTCGGGCGTTTGCGGGTTGCTGAAGAAGGCTTCCGACGGCCCGCTCTCCCACACCGTTCCCTGGTGCATGAAGACGGTGACGTGGGCCATGCGCCGCGCGAACTCCATCTCGTGCGTCACCAGCAGCATCGTCATGCCCGCCTGCGCCAGCTCTTCCATCACCTTCAGCACTTCCTGCGTCAGTTCCGGGTCGAGCGCCGACGTCACTTCGTCGAACAGCATCACCTGCGGCTCCATCGCCAGCGAACGGGCGATCGCCACGCGCTGCTGCTGGCCGCCCGACAGCTGCTCGGGATAGGCGTCGCGCTTGTGGTCCAGGCCCACCTGCCTGAGCACGCGCAGCGCCGTGGCGCGGCCCTGGGCATCGGGCACCTTCTTGACGATGCGTGGCGCCAGCATGACGTTTTCTTCCACGGTCAGGTGGGGGAACAGGTTGTAGCTCTGGAAGACCATGCCGACATCCTTGCGCAAATCGAGCAGATGCTCCTGGCGCGCCGTCAGCGTATGGCCGGCCACGACGATGCTGCCGCTGTCGATGGTTTCCAGGCCGTTGATACAGCGCAGCATGGTGCTCTTGCCGGAACCGCTGCGGCCGATCACGGCGATGACCTGGCCCCGCTCGACGGCGAGCGACACGCCCTTGAGCACGTGATTGGTGCCGAAACTCTTGCTGATATTGTCAATTTCAACGATGGGCATGGAATTTCCTTTCCAGTGAATGGCTGTAGCGCGACAGCGGATAGCACATCGCAAAGTAGATCAGGGCGACGACAGGGAAGACGATGAAAGGCAGGAAGGTCGCGTTGCTGACCAGTTGCCCTGCCCGCGTCAATTCCACCACGCCGATGATCGAGGTGATCGAGGTATTCTTGATGATCTGTACCATGAAGCCCACCGTCGGCGGCAGCGAATGGCGCAGCGCCTGCGGCAGGATGACGTAGCGCAGCTGCTGGTAGCGGTTCAGCGCCAGCGCGCCCGATGCTTCCCACTGTTGCCGCTGCACGCCTTCGATGCAGCCGCGCCAGATCTCGCCCAGGTAGGCGCTGGCAAAGATCGTCATCGCCGCCCCGGCCGCAATGATCGGCGACAGCTTGTAGCCGAACAGGGCCAGGCCGTAATAGGTAAGAAACAGCACGATCAGCACCGGCGTGCCCTGGACCAGCTGGATGTACAGGGCGCTGATGAAACGCAGGAACGGGCTGCGCGCCGTGCGCAGCAGCGCCACCGCGAAACCGGCGATGCCGCCCGTGATGAAGACGATCAGCGACAGGCCGATGGTCCAGCGCGTGGCTTCGAGCAGGAATTGCAGGTTATCCCAGGAAAAGTCACTGATCATGTCATGCTCCCATGCGTACCGCGCCCAGACGGCGGCGGCGTTTGAAGACGATCTGGCCCAGTACCCAGAAGCCGAAGCGGAACAGCAGGGCCAGCAGGATGTACAGCACCATCACGACGATGTAGATCTCGAAGCTGCGGAAGGTTTCCGCGTCGAGCAGGTGGGCAGCGGCAGTCAGCTCTTCGGCGGAGATGGCCGACACCACGCTCGAAGCGAGCATCATCAGCGTGAACTGGCTGGCCAGCGCCGGATACACTTTTTCCAGCGCCGGCAGCAGCACCACGTGGCGCATCACCTGCCAGCGCGTCATGCCCAGCGCCTGCGCCGCCTCCAGCTGCGACGGATGCACGGCGCCGATGCCGGCGCGCACGATTTCCGCCGCATAAGCGCCCAGGTTGACCGTCATGGCGACGAGCGCGGCGCCATTCGCGTCAAGCTGCAAGCCCAGCGACGGCAGGCCAAAGTAAATGATGAACAGCTGCACCAGGAACGGCGTGCTGCGGATCACCTCGACATATGCGCGCACCGCCACGCGGGCATAGGCGGGACCATTTTTCAGGATGACGGCGGCGCACACGCCTACCGCCAGTCCCAGCACCATAGCCAGGGCGCTCAGGCGTATCGTCAGCGCCGCGCCCCACAACAGGCGGTCCAGCGATTGCATGACGAGTTCAAAATGAAATTCATACGGCATACTCAGCTCCTTATCTACGTGCGCATCCCCGGCGACGCCACCATGGTGGCGCGCCGTGCGGACCAACACTTTCCCTATGCAGCTTGCGGTATCAGAAGGTCGGCAATGGCGGCAGCGGCGCGCCGCTCCACTTGCGCGCGATGGCGTCGAGTTCGCCGTTCAGCTTGACGTAGTAGATGAAATTGTTGAGCCACTGATGCAGCTCGAAGTCGCCGCGGCGCACCGCCATCGAATTCGGTTGCACGGAATACGTGAACCTGACCTCGATCTTGCCCGCGCCGCGCGTCTTGATGATGTCGAGCGCCATCGTGCTGGGGATCGAGACGGCGTCGACCTGCTTGCTGAGCAAAGCCTGGGTGACGGTGGCGTCATCCTCGAAACGCACAATGGCCGTGCCGGCCGGCGCCATGCGGCTCAGCGCCGTGTCATTCGTGGTGCCGCGCGTCACGCCCACCTTCTTGCCCTTCAAGTCGGCCAGGGCCTTGAATTTGCCGCCGACCGGCGCGACGATGGCCAGTTCGAACGCGCTGTAAGGCATGGTGAACATCAAGGTCTTGGCCCGTTCCGGCGTGGGCGCCAGGGTCGCCACGAGGAAATCGACCTTGCCCGATTCCAGCGATGGCACGCGCGAGGGCGCCGTCAGGGGCACCACTTCCACGGGCAGGTTCATGTATTTGCCGATCAGGTTGGCGACATCGACGTCATAGCCGACGGGCGCGCCCTTGGCGTCGATGCTGCCAAACGGCGGCGTGCCGCTGACCACGCCGATGGTCAGCTTGCCCTTCTTGATCAGGTCGCCAAGCGTCTGGGCGCCGGCGTCGGCCGCCGCGCCCAGGGTGCACGTGGCGGCAAGCGCACAAGCCACGATCTTCGCGTAAAACAGTGTCGTCATCTTCATGTTTCAGTCTCCTGTGATCCCGGTACCGGCCTCGTCGAGGCACATCCGGGAATATTGTCAAATGGACGATTCAGATCGTCTCTTGCCGTATCGTTTCAAGCTCGTACCAACCTCCTGCCAACCTCCTGTCATTGCCCTGCCTGACTATCGATGCCCCTTTCCAGTGTGAACGTCCTCTATGAAACCGGTTCCATACCTTCCCCAAAAAAAAGGGCAACGCCCTCTTCCCCGTCAATCGCTACCCTTGCGTACGTCACCGCCTTGGGTGGAATTACGCACAATTAACTTGCCGGGCAACAGCACCTCGCGCGGCGGGCACTGCTCGCCCTGCAGGCGCGACAGCATGCACGTCATCGCCGAAAAGCCGATCTCGTAGGTCTGCTGCTCGATCGTGCTCAGGCCCGCCAGCGGCGACCATGGCAATTCGTCAAAGCCCAGCAAGCCCACATCTTGCGGCATGCGCAGCGCAAGGCGCTGCAGCATCAGCGCCAGTTCCAGCGCCACCATGCCGTTCGAGGCCAGCAGCGCCACGCGGCGGCCGCGCCACTGCGCCAGGCATTGCCGTACCTGCGCGTCGATGGAGGGACGGTCGTCCAGGTCTACTGCCAGCACTGCGCCCACGCAGCCCGGATGCTCGGCCATCACGGCCTGAAAACCGTCGGCGCGCAACAGGCGCGAACTGACGCCCGTCAAGGGCGGCGCGACGAAGGCGATGGCGTCGAAACCCTGCTCGATCAAATGTGCGGTGGCCAGTCGGCCCGCCTGCACATTGTCCAGGCCCACCAGGTCAAAATCGACGCCCTCGATGCGCCGGTCGACCAGTACGATGGGCATGTCCGCCTGCTGCAAGTCGGACGATTGGATGTTGCGCCCCTGCGTGTTGACGATCAGCCCTTCCACGCTGTACGAGCGCAGCGCGGCAAGCGACTGCCGTTCGCGCTGTTCGTCATTGCCTGTATTACACAAGATCAAGGTATAGCCATGCTGCTGGCAAGCCGCCTCCACGCCTTGCAACACCGCCACCGTGTAGGGATTGAGCATGTCCGCCACGACCATGCCGATCAGGCGCGTGCGCCCACGTTTCAGGCCGCGCGCCATCTGGTTCGGCTGATAGCCGAGGCGCGCGATGGTGCTGCCGATCTGCTGGCGGATGTTCTCGGACAGGGCATCGAGTTCGCCGCCCAGAAAGCGCGACACGCTGGTCTTCGACACGCCCGCCTCGCGCGCCACCTGGGCGATGGTCACGGGCCGGGCCGGCTCGCCGGAGACTGTTTTTTTACTGCCGCGTACTGAATCCAAGGTTGCTCTCCACTACCTGTTGACGTTCATATTTTTATTTTGGAACCGGTTCCAAAGATAGCACCCACGAATCGATGACGCAAGCGATTTGATGACTTGTGGTGGCGAACGCACACGCTGGGGGCGTAGATGAAAAAGCGCCGCCCGCCCCCGGACAACGCAGGGAGCGGGCGGCGCAGGCTGAAAAACAGCTTACTGGACTACTGTGTAGCAAGGCACGTACGCCGTACCCGCCAGCTTCATGCGGTGCTGCGCCACGAACGATGCCAGCAGCGCATCCATGGGGCCCATGATGTCCTTGTCGCCATGGATTTCGAAGTTGCCGTGCTCTTCGATCGAGCGGATGCCGTCGTCCTTGACGTTACCCGCCACCACGCCGGAAAACGCGCGTCGCAGCTGGGCTGCCAGCAAGTGCGTGGGCTGATTCTTGTGCAGGCTCAGGTTACGCATGTTTTCATGCGTGGGGTGGAAGGGCTTCTGGAACTCGTGGTCGATCTTCAGCAGCCAATTGAAATAATACGCATCGCTATGGGCTTTGCGGAATTCGCGCACCTGGCGGATGCCTTCGAGCATTTCGCGCGCCACCAGTTCCGGGTCGTCGATGATGATTTTATAGCGCTGCTGCGCTTCCGGGCCCAGGGTGTCGCTGATGAATTGGTTGACCTGCACGAAATACTCGCGCGAGGTTTCCGGTCCCGTGAAGATCAATGGGAAAGGAATCCCGGCATTGTCCGGGTGCAGCAGGATGCCGAGGATGTACAAAATCTCTTCGGCCGTGCCCGCGCCGCCGGGGAATACGACGATGCCGTGGCCCGCGCGCACGAACGCTTCCAGGCGTTTTTCGATGTCCGGCATGATGACCAGGTCATTGACGATGGGGTTCGGCGATTCGGCGGCGATGATGCCCGGCTCGGTGATGCCCAGGTAGCGGCCATTGTGCAGGCGCTGCTTGGCGTGGCCGATGGTGGCGCCCTTCATGGGCCCCTTCATGGCGCCCGGGCCGCAACCGGTGCAGATGTCGAGGCTGCGCAAGCCCAGCTGGTAGCCCACTTCCTTCGAATAATTGTATTCGGCGCGGTTGATCGAATGGCCGCCCCAGCACACCACCAGGTTCGGATTGAGCTGGGTTTGCAGCACGTTCGCGTTGCGCAGGATGTGGAAGACCGCGTCCGTCACCCCTTCCGTGCTCTGCAGGTCGAATTTCGGGTTGCCCGTGACTTCATCGCTGACAAAGATGATGTCGCGCAGCACGGCAAACAGGTGCTCGTGGATGCCCTTGATCATCTTGCCATCGACAAAGGCGATGGCTGGCGCGCCCTTGATGTCGAGCTTGATGCCGCGCTCGCGCTGGATGATGGAGATTTCAAACGATTGGTAGCGCTCCAGCAAGGCGCGGCCATCGTCGATCGTGCTGCCGCAATTCAAGACCGCCAGCGCGCAGCGGCGGAAGGTGTTGTACAGGCCGCCCTGGCTGGTGTCGAGCAGTTTGTTGACTTCAGTCTTGGAGAGCACGTCCAGGCGGCCTTCCGGTGAAACCAGAGTATCGATAACGTCGTGTTCCATAATGCGAAAAATTCCTTTAAAAATCGATGCTCGAAGGTCTTGCAGCCTCAATATACGACAAGTCGGGCAGGTTGTGCTGTGGCGCCGCCAAATCGCCCCGGCCGCCCTTGCCTGCAAACCGGTTTGACTAATATGAAACAGTCATTCTTGCTAATGCGAATCGAAATCTTCGCGCAGCGCAATTTGTAGATTAGAATGCCAGCCTATTGGAATTCCCGTGCGTGAGGTTCTTCATGAGAGTCCCCGCCGCCCGCAGGCTTCCATAAGTTTGTTGTATCGATTGACTATAATAATTTTTCAGGAGGAACCGCATGAGCGGTGCGACTACGCCCAACAAGGAAGCCGTTATTCCCGAGTTCAAGCAGATTATGGGCCATCCAAGCCCATTGTGGATGTTGTTCATGACTGAATTCTGGGAACGCTTCGCGTTCTACGGAGTTCGCTGGGCGCTGGTACTGTACATCGTTGCCCAGTTCCACGGCGGCGACGGTTCGGGACAGGCAGCGGCCAACCTTACCTACGGTTCCTTCCTCGCGCTGGTATACGCCGGCGCCCTGTTCGGCGGCTACATCGCCGACCGCGTCATCGGCTACCAGCGCTCGATCCTGCTGGGCGCCATCTTCATGGCTGCCGGCCTGTTCTGCATCTCGGTACCGAACCAGGACATCTTCAACCTGGGTCTGGCCACCATGATCGTCGGTAACGGCATGTTCAAACCGAACATCTCGACCATGGTCGGCAAGCTGTATACGACAGCCGATCCGCGCCGCGACAGTGGCTTCACGATCTTCTACATGGGCATCAACATGGGCGCCATGGTTGCGCCCGTCTTCACCCAGTGGCTGGCCGAGTCGATCTTCGGCACCAGCGCCATGCCGTCGTACAAGATGGTTTTCATGGCTTCCGGTTTCGGCATGCTGATCAGCCTGGTATGGTTCTTCATTGGCCGCCGCGCCCTGAAGGGCATCGGCGCTCCGGAAGCCGGTTCCGGCAACCCGATGCGCGTCGTCTGGGTAGCCCTGGGCTGCCTGTGCGTGATCCCGCTGATGTACTTCCTGCTGACCGTCGGTGCTGAAAAGCTGCAAATCGTCCTGACGGTGCTGTTCGTCGGTCTGGCCGTGATGCTGATGATCGAAGGCATACGCAACGGTAAAGTTGCGCGTGACCGCGTCATCGCCATGCTGCTGATCTTCGTCTTCAACATCCTGTTCTGGATGTTCTTCGAACAGGCTGGCAGCTCGTTTACTTTCCTGGCTGACAAGATCGTCAACCGCGACCTGGGCTTCTGGATCTTCCCTACCGCCTACTTCCAGACCGTCAATTCGGTGGCCATCATCGTCTTCGCGCCTATCATCGCCGCCGTCTGGGTCTACCTGGCGCGCCACAACGTCAACCCTTCGATCCCGCGCAAATTCGGCCTGGGCTTGCTGGGCAATGCATTGGCCTTCGGTTTGCTGATCTTCGCTCTGTCGAGCCTGGTTGGCGCCGATAACAAGATCCCGTTCTGGACCCTGACCACCGTGTACGTGCTGCAATCGATCGGTGAGCTGTGCCTGTCGCCTATCGGCCTGTCGATGGTGACCAAACTGGCGCCAGTGCGCCTGGTCGGCCTGGGCATGGGCGGCTGGTTCCTGTCGACCGGTATCGGCAACAACCTGTCGGGCATTTTCGCCAGCCACGTCAGCGGCACGAGCGGCATGTCGGTGCAATCGGCCCTGTCCGGCTACACCTTCGGCTTCTGGTCCCTGCTGGGCGCCGGCGTGATCCTGTTCCTGATCGCACCGCTGATCAACAAACTGATGCACGGCGTGAAGTAAGCGTCTTGTGCTAGCTCAAAACGGCGGCCTGCGTGAACTGAACCCCAAAAGTTGGACACCAACTTTTGGGGTTTTTTCATGACCAAGTACAACGAGCAGTTCAAGCTGACAGTGGTTCGGCAATATCTGGATGGCCGGCAAGGCTATAA
>NZ_JBNYXS010000024.1:0-83530 GCF_051380775.1 Janthinobacterium pasteuri
GAAGGTTTTCCACTGGGCTGGCTGCATGGAAGACTCCCGTTTGTCTGCTATGTACCGTCAGACAGCAGGGCCCCAGGAAAATTCTCGGAATTCCCCTACTTATCGGGGACAGAGCCTAAATAATCAATCTCACACCCCCTCCGACGCGCAATACCTATCCCGCCCCGTATGCTTGGCACGGTACAGCAGGGCGTCGGCGGCGCGGATCAGGGCGCTGGGGTCCATGCCTTCGGTGGGCATGACGCTGGCCACGCCCAGGCTGACGGTGACATGCGGGCCGACGCTCGACCTGGCATGCGCGATGTGCAGGGCGCGCACTTCGTCGAGCATGCGCCGGGCTACCACTTCAGCGCCGTCGCGCGTTTCCTGCGGCAGCAGGATGATGAATTCCTCGCCGCCATAGCGCGCCAGCAGGTCGGGCGGGCGCGTGGCGCAGCGGCGCAGGGCGGCGCTCACCTGCTGCAGGCACAGGTCGCCCGCCTGGTGGCCATACGTATCGTTGTAATCCTTGAAGTGGTCGATATCGGCCATGATGAGGGCCATCGGCACGCCATCGCGCGCGCAGCGCCGCCATTCGCTGTCCATGGTGTCATTGAAGCTGCGCCGGTTGGCCACACCCGTCAGCGAGTCGGTCAGCGACAGTTCGCGCATGGCGTCGGCCTGGCGCTTGATGGTCAGCTGGCTGCGCACGCGGGCGCGTACGACGGCTGCGTTGAATGGTTTGGTGATGAAGTCGACGGCGCCCGCTTCCAGTGCCCGCGTCTCGTCTTCCGGTTGGTTCAGGGCCGTGACGAAGATGACGGGAATGGCGCTCAGGATGGCCGATTCGCGCAGCGCATTGCACACGGCATAGCCATCCATGCCGGGCATGACGGCGTCGAGCAGAATCAGGTCGGGCAGTTGATTATGTGCAATTTCCAGCGCCTTCTCGCCGTTCAGGGCGAACAGCACCTCGTGTTCCTCGCGCAGCAGCTGGTGCAGGATCTGGATATTTTCCATGGCGTCATCGACGATGAGGATGCGCCCGTTCATGGCAAGGTTGGTCCAGCTCACTTGTTTTCCTCTCGTTTCAGCTGATCGAGCACAAGCTTTTCCGCCTCGGAAAAATTCAAGGTCTCGATCGCATTTGCCATCGCCAGAGCCGCTTCCCGGTCTGACTGTTGCAGGGCGGGGTGCAGCGCGTGGAAGTGCGCCAGCGCCTTCAGGTTATTATTGCCGAGCAAGACGAGCAGCTCGGCCAGGCTGGCGCGCAGGTCGAATGGCTCGCTGCCGGGCGAGGCCCGCGCCTGCTGCCCGCGTCTCAGGGGCGAGGGCAGGGCGCGCGCCGCGTCGATGACTTCGGCCATCGCCAGTTCCAGTTGCCCCAGAAGGGCTGCGGTGGCGTGCGAGTGGGCCCCTTGCAACGCCTTTTCCGCTTCGCCAGCCAGGCTGGCGATGTGGGCGGCGCCCAGGTTGGCCGCCACGCCGCACACGCGGTGCAGCAGTTGCGCCGCCTGCTGCGCCTGACCGGCGTCCAGCAAGCGCCGGGTTTCCTCGACGGCGTCGCCTTGTGAATTCTCAAAGCGCTTGAGCAGTGCCAGGAAGGCGCCGTAATCACCGCCGAAGCGGTGCAGGGCGGCCGCCAGGTCGATGCCGGGCACCGTGGCCGGCACTTCCAGCGTTTCCGTGGGGGCATTGCCTGCGTGGACGGCGCTATTGCCCGTCCTCTGGGGCGCCTGCACCAGCCGGGTCAGGGTCTGGATCATCTCGTCGACATCGATGGGCTTGGCCACGTGCGCATTCATGCCGCTGGCGATGGCGCGCAGGCGGTCCTCGTCCATGGCATTGGCCGTCATGGCGATGATGGGCAGGTTTGCCAAGCCCAGCGCGCGGATGGCCAGGGTGGCGTCGTAGCCATTCATGACGGGCATCTGCAAATCCATCAGCACCGCATCCCAGGCGTCCGGCGTGCTGGTGAGCAACTCGACGGCCAGCTTGCCGTTGGCGGCCACGGCCACGCGCGCCCCCGAGTGCAGCAAGATGTACTGCGCCACTTCCTGGTTGATTTCATTGTCTTCCACCAGCAGTATGCGCATGCCTTCCAGCAAGCCCGACAGGGGCGTGGACACGGGCAGCGCGGACGGGGCGCTGCGGCCTTCGCGCACAGCCGTCACGGCCGCCAGCAGACGCGCCGGGGTGGTCGGTTTCGAGACGACGCCGGCCAGCATCAGGCTGTCGGCCAGGCGTTCGAGGTCTTCGCTATCCTGGTCGGCCACCAGCATGATCACGGGCGGCAGCGCCAGGTGTTCGTCGGCGCGCGCCTCGGTGAGCATGGAAATGCCATCCATGCCGGGCATGGCAGCGTCGAGCATCAGCAGGTCAGCCGGCGGCAAGCCGTCCAGGCCGCTGGCGCTGGCGCGCAGCAGCGCCAGGCCGGTCGCAGCACTGTCGGCACTGCGGCTGTGCCAACCCTGCGCCGTGCACCAGTCTTCCAGCATGGCGCGCACGCTGGCGTTGTCGTCGATAATCAGTAGAGACAGCGCCCTGGAGGCGCTCTTGCCGGGCGGCTCGGACGGCGGCGCCACCTTGTCAAAGCGGCAGCTGAAGCGGAAGTCAGAGCCTTCGCCCAGCGCGCTTTTCACGCTGAGTCTGCCTCCCATCAATTCCACCATGCGCCGGCAGATGGCCAGCCCCAGTCCCGTGCCGCCGTACTTGCGGCTGGTACCGCTGTCGCCCTGGGAAAACGCGTCGAAGATGCGTTCCTGTTCGGCCGCGCCGATGCCGATGCCCGTGTCGCGCACGGAAAACTCGAGCGTGGCGCTGCCCGCATCCTCGGCCACCTTGGCGATGGCCAGCACCACTTCGCCATGCGCGGTGAACTTGATGGCGTTGCCCACCAGGTTGATGAGGATCTGTTCCACGCGCAGGGCATCGCCGATCAGTTCGTCCGGCACGCCAGGGTCGAGCACGAATACGGGTTCCACGCCGCGCGCCCAGGCGCTGCTGGCCAGCAACACGCCTACGCTGCCCAGCATGCGCTCGAGCTGGAAACGGCGTTGTTCCAGCACCATCTGTCCCGCCTCGATCTTGGAAAAATCGAGCACGTCATTGACGATATTGAGCAGCGACTGCGTGGCCATCTGGATCTTGCTGACATAGCTGCGCTCGCGCCGCTCCAGCGGCGACTCTTCCAGCAGGCGCGCCAGGCCGATGATGGCGTTCATCGGCGTGCGGATTTCATGGCTCATGTTGGCGACGAATTCGCTCTTCGCGGTGCTGGCTGCCTCGGCCTTGTCGCGCGCGCGCACCATTTGCTCGTTCAGTTCGTGCAGGCGCAATTGTGTGCGCTTGAGTTCGGACACGTCCGAGGCCAGCACGAAAAAGCCGCGCACGCCGCCGCTGTCGTCGATGTCGGGGATGTAATTGTTCCACGTAGGGTACACCTGGCCGGCGGGATCGAGCAGGTCGCGCTCGAAGCTTTGCGGCCGGCCCGCCAGCACGCCCTCGACATGGGGCGCATACAGGTTGAACAGTTCCTGCCCCAGCAATTCGCGCATGTGGATGCCGGCCAGCTCGGCGCTGCCGCGGCCAAACCATTCATTATAGAAATTATTCGCAAAGCGGCAACGCAAGTCGGCGTCCCAGTACGACACCATGCCGGGCAGGTTGTCGGTGACGGTGCGGATGAAGCGCTCGCTTTGCTCCAGGCGCACGGTGGTGGCGTGCAGCACCTCGGTGGCGCGCTTGCGTTCCGTGATATCGATCGATACCCCCAGCACGTGGCTGGCGCGCCCCGTATCGTCGCGCAAGACCACCTTGCGCGTGGTGAAGTGGCGCGTGGTGCCGTCGGCCGTATTGATCGCCTCTTCTTCGATTTCCACCATCTGCCCCGTGGCCAGCAGCTTGCGGTCGGCGCTGACGAAGGCGGCCGCCTGCTGCGGCGGGAAGAAGTCGTGGTCCGTCTTGCCCAGCAATTGCTCGCGCGAGCGTCCCAGGGTCAGTTCCGCGTGACGGTTGACCATTTCAAAGCGCAGCTTGTCGGCGCGCTTGACGAAGACCATGGCCGGGATGTTTTCGATGATGGTGCCGAACAGATGTTTCGAACGGCGAAATTCCGCTTCGCTGCGCTTGCGCTCGCAGACGTCCAGCCACAGGCCCGATACGCCCAGCAACTGCTGTTCCGGGCCGACAATCGGGTGATACGAGACGATCCAGTGGCTCAGCTGTTCGCGCTGCTGCCCGCTATGGCCTTTCAACTCCATGTCGACGATGGGGATGCCCGTCTCCAGCACCTGGCGCACGCAGCGCTCCACGTCCGCGCGCACGGCGTCGTCGAACAGCATGGCGCCCACGGGACGGCCGAGATGCTGCGCCACGCTGGCACCGTTGATGGCGGCCAGGTAGTGGTTGATCATGACGATGCGCAAATCCAGGCCCACGAACAGCATGCCGATGGGCGCCGTCGCATACACGGTTTCCAGCAGGCGCGTGGATTTTTCCAGGGCCAGCGTGCGTTCTGCCACCAGGCTTTCGAGCTGCGTGCGGTGGCGTCGCAGGTCACGTTCCAGCGCGCCCAGGGCGCTGGCCATGTCGGCCGATTCGCGATCCGTGTGCCTGTTCGAGAGCAGCGGTTTGCCCTGTGCCAGCGCGTGCATCTGTACGGTCAGTTCCTGCAGGGTGCTGGCCAGGCGGCCGCCCACGCGCCAGGCCAGCGCAAAGCCGGCACCCAGCAGCAGAGCCAGGATGACGGAACCCGTGACTACCGAGCGCAGCAGGGCTTCGGTCACCGTGCTGGTGCGCATGGTGACGGCCACCGTCCAGCTGTCGTCGGGAGCGCGGCGAAAGCCCGTGTAGACGTCCAGGCCTTCCAGGGTGGCATGGCGCAGCACGCCCTCGCGCGCCTCGCGTATCTGTTCCAGCAGGGGCGCCGCGCTGCGCTGGCCCACATAGCGCTGCGGCGCCAGGGTGCGCGCCACGTTGATGCCGTCGGCATTGATGATGGCCGCGCCCAGATAGGCCGGCAGGTGCAGTTCGCGCAGCAGCACGGGCAGGTAGTCGGGCGGGTACAGCGCCGTCAATACATGGGCGCCCCCCTTGTCGCGAGGCAAGGGCAGGTTCAGGGCCAGCCGCGGCACGTCGTCCGGCGCCATGAGCAGGCTGGTCAGCCGCGCCTTGCCGTACGCGCGCGCGCGTTCCATGCCGGCGGCCCATTTTTGCGGCAAGGGGGGCGGTGCCAGGTTGGCGGGCAGGGCCGTATTGATCAACTGGCGTCCCTTGGCGTCGGAAACGATGAAGGCACTGACGGCCAGGCCAGGCTGCAACAGGCTGTCGGCCAGGATGCGCAGGGCGCCGATGTCGTCGGCTTGCAGGGCCGGCGAGGCAGCGAGGATGCGCGCGGCCATCTGGGCGCCGCTCAGGTCGCGTTCGACGGTGGCGGCGACTGCCCGTGCCGCCTGCGCTGTTTCGCTGACGACATGGTCGCGTTCGCGCGTATAGCTTTGTGCCACGAGCAGGAGAAACACCAGCGCCGTCGGAATGATCCAGGCGAGCACCAGCCATGAAATTCGTGAGCGTATCGAAGGCAAATCTTGCACCCGGAAAGCTCCCAGAATGGATGAGTCGACAGGCAGGCTCGCGCTGGCTGACCTTGAGTGAAAAGATGCTAGACGAAATTGATTGGTCTGACAAGCTTAGTTTCTGGAGTGGAAAAAGCTTGTGCCAGGCATACAGATGCAGCGCCGCGCTGTGCCGATGGCAGGCGGGCGAGGTGCGCATCCTGCATGGTTTTGTTGTGATAGTGACTGGCAGGTCAGAAAAACACGGCGATGCGGGGAATGATCGCACCGGCATTGCCATATGGCATGTTCGCCCGCACGCTGCCCGTGCTGGCCACGCCATCGTCGAGTTTGCTGTCGATCTGCTCGGCGTAGCTCTCGGGCAAGTTGTCAAAACGGATGCCATTGCCGGCGCGCCCGCCGATTTCGTCGTTGTACAGGTAGACGGCGCCGCCCTGGGCGCTGGTCATGAATTGCGAGGTGCCGTTGTAAGAACCCGTGATGAAGCCGCCCAGCGCCAGGTGCTGCGGCGCCAGGGTGAATTCGCGCGGCTGGCCGTCGCCGATCTGGCCGTCGCCATTGCCGTTGCCGGCCGAATTGGGCACGTGGGTGGTGCCCTGGATATCGTCGCCGGGCAGGGCGCGGAATTTGTCCTGGTAGGCGTTGACGGCGGCCGTCAGCGCATTCGACTGCTGGATGATGTTTTTTACCTTGGCGCTGTCGATCAAGCCTTGTCCTTTGAGCACACCACCGAGCAGCAAGCCGATGATGACCAGGACGATGGCGATTTCTACGAGCGTAAAGCCGTGCTGGCGGCGTGGGAGCATGGGGTTTCCTTGAAAAAAAGTGCTAGTGCCTAGAATGGCAGTTTACTGCAAATGGTGCCGGACGCGCATAGCATTTCGGCCGGCGGCTCATGGTACGGCTCTGGCTTTCTTTGCGGCAATTTGGGCGGCCAGTTCGTCGAGCCGGCGCGCCAGGAAAGCCAGTTCGTGCGGGTCGGTGATCTGGCCGCTGGCGATCAGGCCGCCGATCACCAGACGGGCGCTGTCGAGCTGGTCCATGTCTTGCAGGATGAACGCTTCCATCTCGCGCACCCATGGTGGTACCTGCCGCCCCGTCGCCAGCTGGCGCAGATCGCGCGCATACGACAGGGCCAGCGGCAGGTCGTGCAGCTGGTGCTTGGCCACCAGCGTCGCCTGTGCCATGGCGGGCCAGCGACGGTTCGGATCGGCGGCAAAGCTGGCGGCGACAAACGCCAGCATGCGCCGCGCGCGCTGCGCATCGGACACGCCCGCGTAGACGACGCTGGCGGCCACCAGCGCGTACTGGCTGCGCGGATCGAGCGTTTGCGCCGTGTCCAGCCAGCCGGCCAGGCGGCCATAGTCGAGTTCGCGCCACGGCAGGCTGACGCCGGGCTGGTCCTCGAATGACTGCAAGTACAGCAGCATGGCCTTCGACATCGCCAGCGGCTCGCCCAGGCTGGCGAGGCGCGCCACGGCCGCTGGCGGCGGCGCTGGCAGGAGTTGCGCCTGGGCCGGAGCGTGCTGCTGCGCCAGACGCCAGCCCAGTTGCAGCAGCAGGCATGCGGCCAGCAGCCAGCACAGAGGGCGTGGCACGCTCGACCAGGGGCGTTGGGAGCTGGCCATCAGATGTTGCGGCGGTAAAAGTCGCACAGCGCGCAACTGGCCAGCAAGCCGACATAGATGGCTGTCTGCGCCGCCACGTGGCCCAGGGCTTGCCAGTCGCCGGTCGCGTACAGCAGCCAATCCGTGCGCGTAAAGGCGTCGAGGCGGGGCAAGAGCAGGGCCAGCATGTCGATGGCGCCCGCCGTGGCCCGCTGTGCCAGAGAGTCGCCCACGTGGGGACCGTGCGCCAGCAGTTGCAGGCTGCCCAGCATGCGCGCCAGCACATAGAAGCCGCCCGTGGCGGCCAGTGCTGGCAGGGCCTGTTGCAGGCTGGCCGCGCACAGCAGGCTGAAGGCGGCGATGATCCATAGTTCTCCCAGCAGCGACAGCGCCCACAGCGCACTGTGCGCGGGCGCGGCGAATAGCGCCATCAACAGGCCGAACAGCAAGGCGGGCACGGCCGCCAGCGTTGCGTAACCGAGCAGTTTGCCCAGCAGGTAGGCCGCGCGCGGCATGGGCAGTGCGAGCAGCAATTCGAGGCCCCGGTCGGCCGCTTCGCGCGCCATGCTGGTGATGATGAACGTGGCCAGCAGGAAGACGCTGGCCAGGCGCAAGGTGGCCGCCAGCAGCGCCGCCTGCACGGCGCCGCTTTCCGTCAGCGCCAGTTGCTGCAGGAAGCCGGCCAGGGCGGCGGCGCCGCCAGCGGCCAGCACGAATAACCACAGCAGGCGGCTGCGCAGCGCTTCGAGCAGCGTGTAGCGGGCGATGGTGAGGGCGGGCCGGAGCATGGACATGGGCATCGGCATCAGTGGGGCAGCCTTTGTGCCGCTACCATGCGGTTGAACAGGATATTCGGCGACAGCCAGGCGACGAGGTCGTCGAACTCGCCGCCTGGTTGCTGCGGGCCGCTGGCGGCGCGGCTGATGAAGGTGGTGGCGTTCGATGCATTGTTGCGCTCGTCGACATTGTTGCCGAAAGGCACAGCCTGGCGCTGGCCCTGCACGCTGGTGGCGCCAAAGCCGTTCTTGCCGTGGGACATGATCATGGCGGGGATGTCGTTCAGCGCCGTCGCCTGCAGCAGCGCGCCGCCATTGCGCGTGACGATGCTGATGTCGCGCGGCGTGGACAGGCTGAAGAGCTGGCCGCTGTCGCTGAAGGCAGGCGTCACGCTGTAGCGGAACAGATTGTTCCAGCTGTCTCCCTGGCGCAGCCCCAGCGTGGCCCACGGCAGGAAACCGGCGCGCTTTTCACCATTGCAGCGGACGCCGAGGCGGTCTTCCAGGCCATTGCCGGCGGAGATGGCTGGGCACGGCAGGTAGCCATAGCGCAGCGCGTAGCCCGTCAGCGCTTCCTTCGCCTCGTCCAGGGCCTTTTGCGTCTCGGCCACCTTGCGCTGTTCCAGCTGCACCGTCAATGGCGTGACCAGGCCGCCTATCATCAGGCCGACGATGACGAGCACGATGGCGATCTCGATCAGGGAAAAGCCGCCCTGGCGGCGCGAACGGAGGGCGCTCATGGCAGGTTGCGCGCGGCGCGCATGCGTTGATACAGGGTGGGCAAGGTAATCCAGCTCAGCATGTCGTCAAAGGCGCCGCCCGCCAGCGCGGCATTATCGGTGGCGGGGCGGGCAACGAAACGGCGGCTGGCGCTGTCGTTACTTGCTTCGTCGATATTGCCGCGTGCCGTATTGATCTGCGTCACGCCGCTGGCGGCCGTGCCGTGATGTTCCTTGCCTTGCGAGAACAGCACGACAGGCAGGCATTGGGCGCTGACGTCGCATTGTTCCTGTCCCGCCACGTAGACGAAGTCGCCGCGGCTGTTGCGCGTGAGGACGACGCGGTTGGCGATGGCGGAAAACGAGACGACGGGCGCGCGCGCCATTTCCGGTGTGACGCTGTAGCGCAGCAGCTTGCCCCAGGCGTCAACACCCGCCACGCCCAGCGCCACCCACGGTAGGAAACCGCTGCACTCGGCATCGTTGGCGCAGTCGGTGGCCCGCTCGCGCCCGTCGAGGGCGGAGGCGGCCGGACGGGGCAGGCGGCCTTGCGTGGCAGAAAATCCCAGCAAGGCTTCGCGCGCCTGCGTCAGGGTGGCGAGGGTACGCTGCTGGCGTTCGGCCTCGCCCGTATTGCGGCCGAAGGCGCTGATCAAAAGGCTGGCCGCGCCCAGGCCTAGTACTGCCAGCAGCAGGAGCAGGGCCGCGCCGCGCTGGCGATGTGGCTGTCGTGGCGTCATGGCTGCGCCTCCTGCACCTCGGTGACCGTACTGCTGGCCGGGTCGTAGCGCTGGCCAGGCTTCAGCAGCACCACCTGGCCGTTCGACAGGCGCAGGGTCAACGTGCCGGGCATGCCACGGGCAAGACGGTTGTGCGGCTCGTTCTGCGCTTCCTGGTTCAGCCAGACGGTAGAGCGGCCGCTGCTGCGCAGCACCACGCCATTCAATTCCACGGGCGGGGCGGGTGGCGGCGGTGGCGGGGGCGCCGCCAGGGCGGGATCGGCCGGCGGCGGCCCGTAGCGCTGCGCATCGATCTGGGCGCGCTGCTCGGGCGACAGGAACAATCGCCCCAGCTGGGGTGACTGGGCGCGGGCCGTCAGCGCGCTGCCGGCCAGTAGCGCACACAGGACGAGGGCGCACTTCATGGCCGCCCCAGTTCGGGCACGGCCATGCTGCCCAGAGTCAGCCACAGCAGCTCGCATTCTGCGCCCAGGGTGGGCGGCGCCCCACTGCCGCCCCCGGCCGCTGCCTGGCGCTTGAGCGTGCAATCCTGCACGGCGAAATAGCCGACCTGGCGCAAATCGTCGAACAGATTGAGCAAATCCATCTCGTGCAGCAAATCCATGCGCAGGCGCATGCGGCTGCCGCGCAGATGATATTGCCCCATTACCATGGGCAATGGCACTTGCAGCCCTTGCTGAGGGCTGATTTCATAGCTTATCGGCAATAATTTGCGCTGTTCCTGGCTGCGGCGGATGGCGTCGATCCAGGCCAGGCGGTTTTCCTCGCCGATCAGGCCGCGCTGGCGCAAGGCCAAAAATTGCGGTTCGTAGGCGCGGATTTCCTGCTTCTCCGCTTCCGCGTGGTTGAACAGGGTAGTGGCCGCCGAGCGCGTGCGATGCGCCATGTCCAGCTGCTGCGCTTCGCGCGCGCGGTAGGTGGCGCTCAGGCTGAGCAGCACCATGCTGGCCAGAAGGGTCAGCGCAAAGCACAGCAGGGCGTTGCGCACCAGATGCAGTTCGCCCAGCCAGGCAGGCAGGGCGCGCGCGGGCGTGCCGGCCCGCTGCATGCCGGGAAGGGGCGGCTGCTTGACGGGGCCGCTCATGGCTGCCACGCGAGCAAGAGGGTAAAGCGGGCCTGGCTGTCCGGCGACGAAACGGCGCTCTTGCCGGACAGGGCCACGCTGGGGCGCAAGTCCAGCGGCGTTTCCTCGATCGTCACCTGCAAGCCCGGCTGGCGCGCCAGGGTTTGCGCGAAGGCCGTGATGGCGGCCAGGGCGGCGCGGTAGTCATTGTTCGGCATGGCCACGTCCGCTTCCAGGCGCAGCGCCTGCGGCGGCGCGACGGGAATGCCGGCCTGGGCGCTGCCGCCCTGCAAGCCTGCGCCCGGCCGCTGCGCTGGCTGGCTGCCGGCCGTACGCACGGGCGCCTGGCCCGCATGCCAGTGCAGCTGGCTGAGCGCAACCTGCGGCGCCTGGTTCAGCGCGGCACCCAGCATGCCCAGCAGTCGGCCCGGCTCCGGCGCCTGGTTGGCGATCATCTGGCCCAGGGTCACGGCCACTTTCATGTTCTGCGTTTTGGCCGGCGCCGGCGGCTGAGCCGACATGACGATGCGGTAGCGATCCTGGTAGGACGCCGTTTCTTGCGCCAGGCGCTGCGTAGCGGCATCGGCGGTGATGCCGCTGAGTAAGTTAATCGCGCACCACAGCGCGGCCGAACCGCCGATCAGCGCGCTGGCGCCATACAGCGTGTTGCGCGCACGCTGGAAGTGGTAATAGCGGGCCAGCGTACCGGGCGGATAGTGGCTGGGCGGTGGATGCTTGCCCAGCAAGGTCAGCAGCAATTCGTCGGCCAGCGCGGGCGTCTGGCGCAAGCCTACCCGTTCGCTGGCCAGCTTCAGGTCGATGAAGTGGTAAGCCACTTCCACACCGTTGTCACACAGCAATTCGAGCTTGGCAATCTGCGCGGCCGGCGCCAGGATGACGGTATTCAAGACGTCGCCGCGCGCCAGCATGCGCGTGCTGGTGAGAAATTGCCGTGTCTTTTCCGTTTCCAGCGCAATATTCACGGCCACGCCGTCGAGCGCGATGGCCAGGGTCTGGCGCGAAAAACGCAGCTGGCCTTTTTCGTAATAACTTTGCCGCAAGCCGCCCGATTGTTGCGTCACCAGCAGCAGGTGTTCGTGCGTGATCGACAGCTTTTTGACCAGGGCAATACTCAGCAGGCTGGTCGAATAGATGCCGGCCACGGGCACGCGCAAGTGCTCGAGCGCCTCCGTCCACGGCTGCAGCAAGGTGGGATTGGTCAGCGCAAAGAACAGCACCTGATCGTCGTGGCGGCCAGTGTCTTCGCGGCCCAGCAAGGTGCTGCCCCGGTAGGGCGTATCGCGGTGCAATTGCTGCTTGCGCCGCTCCAGCAGCGCCCGGCCCGCCTTGCCGCGCACGTGGGGCAGCAACTGGCGCTGGAAATCTTCCTCGATCAGGTCCGTCAGCAGGTAGGCGGGCACGTCGAGCCGCTGTGCCTGCGTATCTTCCAGCCAGGCGGCGAAGCCATCCAGCCCGGCTGCGCTGGCAGGGAAGGTCTGGCCCTGGCCCAGCACGCCGTGGTCCCAGTCGTAGGCGCACAGGGCGTCGCTGGTAATGTAGAGTAATTGTTTGCGGAACACGGCGGCCTCAGGTCTTGAGTGTGCTGATGGTGTCGTAAATCGGCCCCAGCACCGACAGCATGATCCAGCCCAGCAGCAGGCCCAGGATGACCGTCATGGTTGGCTCGATCATGGCCTGCACTTTTTCGATCAATTCCTTCACTTCGCGGTTGTAAAAGTAACTGACATTGCGCAAGGCCGTGTCCAGCGAACCCGTTGCCTCGCCCACCTTCAGCATGCGGATCACCAGCGGCGGGAAGATACCCGTGTGCTGGAAGGCGGCGGTGACGCCGTAACCCTCGCTGATCAGCTGCGCAGCGCGGCGCAGCCCGGCCGCCACCACCTGGTTGCCGGCAATGCCTTCGGACAGGCGGATGCATTCCAGTATCGTGATGCCGGAGGCATACATCAAGGCAAAAAAAGTGGCAAAGCGGGCCAGGATGATCTTGTGCAGCACGGGACCGACCAGCCACAGCCGCAGTTTCAGGCCGTCCCAGGCGTAGCGCGCCGCGCTGCTGCGGCGCACGAGCGCGCGCAGGCCGAAAAACAGCAGCACGGGCAAGGCCAGTAGCAGATACCAGTAAGCGATGAAGACATTCGATACAAAAATGAGCACTCGCGTATGCAGCGGCAGCTCGCCGCCCATGTTGCGAATGAAAGCCGTCAGCTGGGGCACGAGATAAATCATCAGGAAAAACGTCACGGCAGCCACCACCACGGCCACGATGACGGGGTACATGACGATCTTGCGCGTCTGCGACGCCAGCTCATCCTGCCACTTCAGGCTTTCCGACAGGTTCTTGAACACGTCGGCGATCCTGCCGCTTTGTTCTCCCGCAAGGATCAGGCTGGTAAACGTGGCGTCGAAAATGTCGCCATGCTGGGCCAGCGCACCCGACAGGGGCAAGCCGCCCTCGATGCTTTCAATCAAGTCCGTGACGACTTCGCGCAGGCGCGGGTGGTCCGTGCTTTCGCGCAAGTCGTTCAAGCCCTCCAGGATGGGCACGCCCGCACCCGTCAATTGTTCCATGTGGAAACAGAAATTGATGAGGTCGCGACGGTGGATGATGCGCTTGCCCAGCAGTACCAGATACTGGCCCGTGATCTTGCAATCGATCAAGTCGAGCTGCATGCGGTGCAGGCGCGCTTCCAGGTCCGGCACGTTGGCCGCTTCCATGCTGCCGGGAATCAAGCCGCCGGCGGCATCCATGGCGCGGTAGACATATTGTGCCATCAGGCCAGCCTCTCCGTCAGGTCGACCACGCGGCCCACTTCTTCCAGGGTCGTCACGCCTTCCATCACGCGGCGCATGCCGTCGTCGACGATACCCTTGAAGCCGGCCGCGCGCGCTGCGTTCTTCAATTCGCGGCTACTGGCGCGGCGCGCCGTCAATTCATCGAGTTCGGCCGTCATCTTGAGGATTTCCATGATGGCCAGCCGGCCCTTGTAGCCCTGGTGCGCGCAACGCTCGCAGCCGACGGCGCGGCAGATGGACACGGGCGCCTCGTCTGCCGTCAGGCCCAGCAGGCGCCGCTCGACATCGTCGGCGATCAGCGTTTCCTTGCAATGCGGGCACAAACGGCGCACCAGGCGCTGCGCCACGATGCCGATGATGTTGCCGGCCATGATGTCGGGCAGGATGCCGATGTCAAGCAGGCGCGCCACGGAACCGATGGCCGAGCTCGTATGCAGGGTGGAATACACCTGGTGGCCCGTCATGGCGGCGGCAAAGGCCATTTCCGCCGTTTCGCGGTCGCGGATTTCGCCCACCAGAATGATGTCCGGGTCTTGCCGCATCATCGAGCGGATGCCGTCGGCAAAGCCCAGCTTGACCGATTCGTTGACGGAGGTCTGGCGTATCATGTTCATCGGATACTCGACCGGGTCTTCCAGCGTCATGATGTTGACGCTTTCCGTATTGATATGGTTGAGTATCGAATACAGGGTGGTGGTCTTGCCGCTGCCCGTCGGGCCCGTCACCAGGATGACGCCATCGGGGCGCGCGATCATCAATTTGAGCAAGTTCAATTCCGCCTCGGCCAGGCCCAGGGCATCCAGCGGCACGATGCCTTTTTGCCGGTCCAGCACGCGCAGCACGACGTTTTCGCCATGCGTGGTGGGCTGGGCCGAGGCGCGGAAGTCGATTTGCCGGCCGGAAAACTTGATGCTGATGCGCCCATCCTGCGGCGCGCGCGCCTCGGCGATATTCATGTTCGACATCACCTTCAGGCGCACCGCCATGGCCGGCCAGTACGATTTGTGCAGGCTGCGGATTTGCCGCAGGATGCCGTCGATGCGGTAGCGGATGCGCAGGAACGACTGTTCCGGCTCGAAATGGATGTCGGAGGCGCCGTTCTGCACGGCATCGGCCAGCAGCGCGTCGATCAGGCGCACCATGGGCTGGCTGTATTCGTCCGACGGCGAAGCCATGCTTTGATAGCTGACTTCGCCCGTCTCGATTTCGTGCAGGATGCCGTCGATCGACAGCTCGAAGCCATAGTACTGGTCGATGGCGCGCGAAATATCCGATTCGTTGACGAGCACGGTGGAAATCGTGATGCCCTTGACCAGCATGGCGCTGATCTGGTCGAGCGCCACGATGTTGCTGGTGTCGGCCATGGCCAGGATCAGGTTGTCCGCCTGGCGCTCGTAGACGATAGGAAAGACGCGGTAGCGCTTGGCCACGTCCTTCGGGATCAGTTTCAGGGCGATGGCGTCGACCACCAGGCTGGCCAGGTCCGCGCTGACCTGTTTCAGGTTTTCGCTGAGCGCCTCGCGCACGGTTGCTTCCGTGACGAAGCCCAAGGTGATCAGCAGCTTGCCCAGCGGTTCGCTGCTGCGCCGCTGCTCGATCAGGGCGATGCGCAGCTGGTCTTCGCTGATCACGCCTTTCTGGATCAGTAACTTGCCCAGTGGAAGTTTTGCCTGTTCTGCCATGTCGCTTATTCTTGACGGGGTGTGATAGTGGCCGGCTCGGCCGGAGCTGTCCCTGCTGCTGCCGCCTGCGCGGGGGCTGCCAGGTCGCGCAGGCGCGTTTGCACCACGGCCTGGTCGAACGCGGCCGGCGTGGTTTGCGCCAGGGTCAATGCGCGCTGGTAATACGTGGCGGCCAGCCTTGGCTGGTTCAGCCGGTCCAGGCCCACGGCCAGATTGAATGCATAGTCGGGATTGGCGGGCGCGGCGCCGTAGGCGCGGAAAAATTGCTGCTGCGCTTCGTTCCAGCGGCGCTGCTTGGCGTACACATTGCCCAGTGCAAACAACACGGGGGCGCTGTCGGGGGTACGCGCCAGGATGGCTTTCAGCCTGGCTTCGCTCTGCACCACGTCGCCCTGGCGCAGGCCGATCAGGCCGGCCAGCGCCTCGCCATCGTCGGGGTTGATTTCCAGCAAACGTACGTACAGCGCTGCCGCCTTCGCACCCTGGTTCTCGCGCAGGGCCACGGCCGCCATGCCCAGCAGCGCGTCGCGGTTGTTGGCATCTTGCCGCAGCACCGTTTCATATTGCTGACGTGCAAGACCCAGCTGGCCCCCGTTGAAGGCCTGGTAGGCTTGCTGCACGCCGGGGTTGATTTGCGGCGCGGCAACGCTGCGCTGTACCTGGATCTGGCTATTGTCGGGCGCCGCTATGGGCGGCAGGCTGGGCGGGGCGGGCGGCGCCATGTGCGCCAACTGCGCGGCCACGGCGGCCTGGGCCGCCGCCTGTATCATCGCCTGCTGGTCTGCCGCACCCGCTTGCTGGCGCGCGTCACGTGCGATGTCCGGCGGCGGCGTCGCGGGGGACGGCGGGGCGTCTGGCTGCGCCGTGCCCGTTGCCGGCACCACCACGACGGGACCGGCGCCACCGACCGCGCCCGGGGCGTCCGTCAGCGGCATGGGCACGCCGGGCAGGTTGGCGCCCGCGCCGGGGCTGGTGCTGGCGCGCCAGTACCAATACCCCATGGCACCGGTAACAAGCAGCAGGATCGCCAACAGGATGGCCAGTCGCACGGTGGCCGGGTCGACGCTGATGGGCCCCCTGGGGCCTTTCGGCGGCGTATTGCTGCGGCTGGCGCGTGGCCGGGCGGGTGGCGGTTCGGGGCGAGGGGACTGCTGCGCACCCGGTTGCGGGTCTGGCGGTGAACCCGGCTGGGCGCCGCTGGGCGCCGGCTGCGGCGCCGGTGCATCCGGCAGCGGTTCCAGGCTCAGGGTGCTGGCAGGCTGCACGGGCGGCGCGCCCGCCGGCGTGGCAGGCGTGGGATGGGGCGGCAGGACGTCGGCCGGTGCCAGTTCCAGCACCTGGTCGTAGGCTTCCGATGGCTTTTCAAGCTCATCGTCGGAAAGGCTGTTCTGTTTGGCGCGCTCGGCCTTCTTGAGCGCCTGCATCAGCAAGCTCATGGGACGTCTCCCTGCAGGCGTGCCTGCGGCTGGACGGCGGGCGCAGGCGGGCCATCCGTGTACGGCTGGGTGTTGAGCGGCGCCTGGCCGGGCAACAGGTAGCGGTAGTCGCGGTAATCGCCGTCGATGCTGGCATCCTTGACCACCACGGGGCGCATGAAGATCACCAGCTCCGTCTTGCTGCTCGCTTCATTGCGATAGGTAAACAGATTGCCCACCAAGGGCAGGCTGTACAGGCCCGGCACGCCATCCTTGGCATTGTCGATGGAATCTTGCATCAGCCCGCCCATCACGGCGATCTGGCCATTGCTCACTTTCATGATCGATTCCAGCTCGCGCGCCTGGATCACGGGTACGCGGCTTTGCACATTCGCCGTGGCCAGGGCAGGATTCGGGTCTTGCACGTAGCCAACGATGCGCGTGATGGTGGGGCGCACGTTCAAGGTCACTTCATCGCTGTCGGAAATCTGCGGGGTGACGCTCATGACGAAGCCCACGGGCACCGTTTCCAGTTTCGATTCGTACGTGGCCGGCGTGGTGATGGTGCCCGTCGAGCTGATCACGGCGGGCGTCACTTTGATGGTAAAGAAGACATTGTTGTCCACCACCTTCAGCATGGCCGTCTGATTGTTGAGCACGCTGATCTTCGGACTGGACAGTACTTTCACCTTGCCGAACGATTCGAGCAGCTGGATGGTGGTGGCAAAACTGTCTTTCGCATAATTGAGCAGGAAGATGCCCGGCGTGATATTGGGCGTGACGCCGCTGGACAGGACCGTCGTGCCCACCTGGCCTTGCCGCAGCTGCAGACTGCCCGTCAGGCGCGACCAGTTGATGCCTTGCTGATATTCATTGCTCAGGCGCACTTCGATGATGGTCGCTTCGATCAGCACTTGACGCTTGGCGCTGTGCACTACCGCATCGAGGAATTCGGCGATCTTTTCGTGCTGACGCCCCGTGGCCCGCACGGCGATCAGCCCGCCCTCCACGTTGACGACCACAGACGACGGGCTGCCCTTGTTGGCCAGTTTTAACAGCGGCATGCCGTTCGCGTCCAGCGGCTGGCCAGGGTTCGCGTTCTGCCCGGCCACCTGCTGACCCGGCGCATACTGGCCGCTATTCTGTCCGCCATTTTGCATCGGCGGCTGGGCGCCGAACTGGCCCGCCGCGCCCGTCGCGGGGACATTGCCGGGCTGGTTTTGCGGCTGGCCCTGCTGCCCTTGCTGGCCGGGCACGCTTGTCAATTGCTGGTTCAGCTGCGCCAGCGGGTCCACCTGCACATCGTTGAGCGTGGTCTCGCGCAGCAGGTCGCGGATATTCTTTTCCAGGCTGTACCAGAAATTATTTTCCGAACGATTCACCACCAGGGTGGTCGAATTGTTGTTGCCATTGCTGCCTTGCGTACTGCCGACGGGATTACTGGCGTTGTTCGAGCCGCCGCCCGCCGTGGAGATTTGCGTGGCGATATTCACGCTGCTGTTGGTGCTGCGCGCCATGTTGACGTAATCGACCTTGTAATTGCGCCAGACGGGCGCGTCGGGCAGCACCGTCAGGTTCTTGCCATCGATTTCGTAGCGCATGTCGACTTGCTTGCCGATACGCGACAGCAACTGCGGCAGTGTCTGGTTCAGCGCATTCAGGGTGACGCTGCCCTCGATCTGCGGGTGGATGTCGATATTCATGCCCGCGTCGCGCGCCAGCGCAAACAGCAGCGATTGCACGGGCACTTTGTGCACGGTGACGCTGTACGTTTCCACTTTGGGCGCGGGCAGGGGCGCGGCCAGCGCACTGCTCTGCTGCACCGGTTCGGGAATGGCGCCGGCGGGGCGGGGCGGGGCATTGATGTGGCCAGGCGACAGCGGCGTTTGATGCGCGGCGCAGCCAGCCAGCATCGCGCTGCAGGCGAGGGTGACCCAGGAGGCCAGCACAGGAATAGGGTGTTGATTCATGAAAAGTTCGCCCTTGGAGTCGTGTTGTGCTTTTGTAATTTTAACCAGCATGATGGCCTAAAAGCAATCGGCTGTGCAGGCTAGGGAGGCAATATGTAGAAATAAAGTCAGGGTGCGCCACGCCCCGATTGTGCCGGGGGCGCGGCTTTCATTTCCGTGCGGATACTGTCTATGCTGCTCAGCAATATTTTCTGTGGCGACGCAGGGGCCATTCTGGCCCAGACGGTTTCGGCACTGGCCCGGTCGGCAAAGCTGCCGTAGACGATGGCCAGGCGCGCGGCGGGGCTGGCGGGCGCCTGCTGTGGCGACTTGCCTGGCGACTTCGCTGGCGGCTTGCTTGCGGGGGCTGCGCCAGGCAGGCGAAAGACGTGGACGTCGTGCAGGCCGATGGCTTGCTGCGCCTGCTGCAAAAAAGTTTCTGCCGCTGCCGTCTCGCTGGCGGGCAGGTTGGCAATTTGCAGTACCAGTTGCTGCGCCCCTTGCTGTGCCAGCCAGCCGCGCGATTCGGCCAGCTTGCTGTCGAGCAGCGTTGACGGCGCTGGCTGGGGCGCATGCGGGAGCGCTGCCTGAAGCGCGGCTGGCGTCGCCATGGCCGTTGTCTGGCCAGGCGTCAGCCATTGCCACAGCAGCGCAGCGGCCAGTATCAGCATCAGCGCGCTCAAGGCGCCCGCCAGCAGCTTGCCTGCGTGCCATGGCGCGCGGTAAAAGGGACTGTCGGCGATGGCCAGGCGCACATGGCGTCCATGCACTTGCCGGGCATCGTCCGCAAATGCTGCCAGCAAGGCCTTGTCGGCCAGGATATTGACCCTGCGCACGATGCCCTGCGAGGAGCGCGCCAACCGGCGCAGCGCGGTCGGTGTGAAAACGAGCGGAGCCGTGCGGCCGGCGGCGGCCAGGCGGCACATCAGATAGTCGTTCAGCAATGCCTGCGGCAGGCACGGCACGGTAAAACTGTGGGTGATGCGCTCCTTTAACTGGCGGAACTGGGGCAAGTCCAGCGTCTGCTGCAATTCCGGCTGGCCAAACAGGACGATTTGCAGCAGCTTGTGGCTGGCCGTCTCCAGGTTCGTCAGCAGGCGCAGCGCTTCCAGGGTGGCGCCCGGCATGGCTTGCGCTTCTTCGGCCAGCAGCAGCACCTGGCGCCCGGCCGCATGCCGGGCGATCAGCTCGCCGTGCAGGGCGCGCAGCACGGCATCGGCGCGGCAGCCGTCCAGTTCCAGGCTCAGTTCGGCGGCGATGGCGTGCAGCACTTCGTCCGGTTCCAGGCGGGGATTGAGCAGGTACACCACGTCGACGTGGGGTGGCAGGCGTTCGGCCAGCATGCGGCACAGCATGGTCTTGCCGCTGCCCACTTCGCCCGTCAGCTTGATGATGCCTTCGCCTTGCGTGACGGCATACAGTAGGGCATCGAGCAGTTCGCCCCGTGTATTACCGGTATAAAAGAAGGCCGGGTCCGGCGTGATGCCGAAGGGCGCCGTGCGCAAGCCGAAATGGTCCAGATACATGCCGTGCGGAGACGGTGCGTAAGGCCGCTCGGACGACGCCTGGGGCGTAGCGTGCGTGTCGGTGTTCATGCCGCGATGCAATTGAGGAAAGCCTGTTCCAGGCTGGCGCCCTCCGCACCGCCATGGTGCGTGCGGCATTCGGCGGGCGTGCCTGCAAACACGATGCGGCCCCCATGCAGGATGGCCATGCGGTCGCACAATTCTTCCACGTCGGCCAGCGCATGCGAAGTGAGCAGGGCGCCGCGTCCCTGCGCGCGCGCTTGCCGCAGCACTTGCTTGAACTGCGCGCGCGCCTTCGGGTCGAGTCCGCTCATAGGCTCGTCCAGCACCAGTTGCGGCTTGCCCGACAGCAAGCAGGCGGCCAGCCCCAGTTTCTGCATCATGCCTTTCGAATAGTCGCGCGCGGGGCGCAGCAAGGCGTCCGGCGCCAGGTCCAGCGCGTCCAGCGCTTGCCGCAGCGCTTGCGCATCGGGACGCACATTGTGCAGGCGCGACAGATAGCGCAGGAAGTCGCCGCCTGTCAGGTAGTAGGGCGCCTGGAAACGTTCCGGCAAAAAGGACAAGGGCTGGCGCGCCGCGCCATGCCGGTGCGGCTGGCCGAAAATGGCGATGTCGCCCCGCTCGGGCGTGCAAAAGTCCAGCAGGCATTTCAGCAGGGAAGTTTTCCCCGCGCCATTCACGCCGACCAGACCGAACAGTTCGCCCGCGCGTACCTGCAGGTTGACGCCGCGCAGCACGGCGCTGCCCGCCAGCTGCAGATGCACGTTGTGAAACTCGATGGCGCAGGCGTTCATAGGGGTAATGGGCGGCAGGCAAGACGGTGTACGAGCGCCATTATTGCCATGGGTGCAGGTGGGCTGCAAGTGTTTCCTTGCAGAGTGTTGAAATGCGCGAAAATCAAGTCACGGAATGTATTTTCTTTAAGAAACAACACGTTCTGGAATAGAATAGCTCCGTGCGCCGCTGGCGTGCAGCATCTGTTGAATCTGTCGAGGAGCAAGCATGGCAAGGCCAGATAAAGTCCGGCTCGGTGAAATTTTGGTGCAGCAGCAATTGCTGACGGAAGAACAGTTGGGCCAGGCCTTGGCGGAGCAGAAGCGCTCGGGGCGCAAGCTGGGCCGCGTTTTTGTCGAGCACGGCTTTGTCACGGAAGAGCAGATTTCGGGCGCCCTGGCGCGCCAGCTGGACATTCCCTACATTAACCTGAAGTTCTACAACATCAATCCCGAGCTGGTGCGCCTGCTGCCGGAAACCCAGGCGCGCCGTTTTCGCGCGCTGGTGCTGGAAGACCGGCGCGAGGATTTGCTGATCGGCATGTCCGACCCAACCGACCTGTTTGCTTACGATGAAATCTCGCGCCTGGTCAAGCGCCATATCGAATTAGCCGTGGTCAACGAAACGGAAGTGCTGGCCGCCATCGACCGCATCTACCGCCGCACGGAGGATATCTCCACACTGACGCGCGAGCTGGAGCAAGACCTGGGCGACGTGTCCGTCGACTTCGGCGCACTGGCCGCCAATCCGGGCCTGGAAGAGGCACCCATCGTCAAGCTGCTGCAGTCGGTGTTCGAGGACGCCACGCAGGTGCGCGCCTCGGACATCCACATCGAACCGCAGGAAGGCCGGCTGCAGATCCGTTTCCGCATCGACGGCGTGCTGCACCTGCAGACGGAAGCGGACAGCAAGATCGCCAGTTCGCTGGCGCTGCGCCTGAAACTGATGTCCGACCTGGATATTTCCGAGAAGCGTTTGCCGCAGGATGGCCGCTTCGCCATCCGCGTGAAAAACCAGCGCATCGACGTGCGTATCTCCACCATGCCGACGCAGTATGGCGAATCGGTCGTGATGCGGCTGTTGAACCAGGGCGGCACGACCTTGCGCCTGGACGCCATCGGCATGCCGCCCAAGCTGGTGCAACAATTCCGTGCCATCGTGAACCGCCCGAACGGCCTGGTGCTGGTGACGGGGCCGACCGGTAGCGGCAAAACGACGACCTTGTACTGCGCCTTGTCCGAACTCAATTCCGTGGAAAAAAAGCTCATCACGGTGGAAGACCCGGTCGAGTACCGCTTGCCCGGTATTAACCAGGTGCAAGTGAACGACAAGATCGAGCTCAATTTTGCCCGCGTGCTGCGCTCGGCCCTGCGGCAAGATCCCGATATCGTGCTCGTCGGCGAGATGCGCGACCAGGAAACGGCGCAAATCGGCTTGCGCGCCGCCATGACGGGTCACTTGGTGCTGTCGACCCTGCATACGAATGACGCCATCAGCACGCCGCTGCGACTGATGGATATGGGCGTGCCGCGCTACATGGTGGGCAGTTCGCTGCAAGCCGTGCTGGCGCAGCGCCTGGTGCGCGTGATCTGCGAAAGCTGCAGCACGCCGTACCAGCCCACGCCCAACGAATACGAATGGTTGCGCCTGGAGCTCGGTGAGTTGGTCGAACGCAACCAGTATTTCCACGGCAAGGGCTGCTCGCATTGCAATGGCATGGGTTACCGGGGCCGCACGGGCGTGTACGAATTGCTGGAAATCACGCGCGCCGTGGCCGACGCCGCCAACCATGCCGATCCTTCCCACTTCATGAAGGTGGCGATGGCGCAGATGGCGGGCGAAACCCTGCGCCGCCACGCTGTGCAGCTGGTGGTACAGGGTCGCACGACGGTGATGGAAGCGATGCGCATCAGCAACCAGAGCGAGGATTAAGGTGCCGTTTTTCTCCTACAGGGCGCGCAATGCCAGTGGCGAACTGCTGACCGGCGTGATGGAAGGCGCCGACAGCGGCGCCGTGGCCGACCAATTGTTTTCCACCGGCGCGACGCCGGTGGAAATCCTGGTGACCAAAAAAGCCGCCACCACTGGTGCCGATATCGGCTGGTGGCAAAGACTGACGGAGAAAAAAGTCAGTTCGATGGACGTGCAGTTGTTCAGCCGCCAGCTGTACACCCTGCTCAAGGCGGGCGTGCCCATCATGCGCGGCCTGGCCGGCTTGCAGGAGTCCGCCATCAGCCCCGCGTTCGGGCGCATCATCAAGGATGTGCGCGAATCACTCGATGCGGGCCGCGAACTGTCGGCCGCCATGGCGCGCCACCCCACCGTGTTTACACCGTTTTACCTGTCGATGGTGCGCGTGGGCGAAATGACGGGGCGCCTCGATGAAGTGTTCCTGCGATTGTTTGACCACCTGGAGTTCGACCGCGACATGCGCGCGCGCGTGAAGTCTGCCACGCGCTACCCGAGTTTCGTGATCGTGGCCATGATCGTCGCCATGGTCATCGTCAATATGTTCGTGATTCCCCAGTTCGTGACAGTGTTTGCCAGCTTCAACGCCGAACTGCCCTTGATGACGCGCATCCTGATCGGCACGTCGGCCTTCACGGTGGCGTATTGGCCTTTGCTGCTGGTACTGAGTATTGCCGCGGTAGCCGCGTTCCGGGCCTGGTTGCGCACCGTGCCTGGCCGCTTCACATGGGATCGCTACAAGTTGCGCTTCCCCATCGCCGGCAAGATTATCCTGAAAGGCACCATGGCGCGCTTCGCACGCAGTTTTGCCCTGTCCAGCACCAGCGGCGTGCCCATCGTGCAAGCGCTGTCGGTGGTGTCGCAGACGGTGGACAATGCCTACCTGTGCGCCCGGGTCGAACAGATGCGCGACGGTGTCGAGCGCGGCGACAGCATCCTGCGCACCTCGGTGGCGGCAGGCGTCTTCACGCCGGTGGTGCTGCAAATGATCGCCGTCGGTGAAGAGTCCGGTTCACTCGATGATCTGATGGATGAAATCGCCCAGATGTACGAACGGGAAGTGGATTACGAATTGAAGACCTTGTCTGCGCAGATCGAACCCATTCTGATCGCTTTTCTTGGTGCCATGGTGCTGGTCCTGGCACTGGGCATCTTCCTGCCGGTGTGGGACCTGGGCAAGGTGGCCCTGCATAAATGAAGCCGCGCATTTCGCCAAAAAACAACATGTTGGCTGGCAAGACAGGGCAGCGCGGTTTTACCTTGTTTGAACTGGCCGTCACCGTGTCCGTCATCGCCGTACTGGCGGTCGTTCTGCTGAGCCGGTTGACGGTGCTTCGGGAGGAAGCGGAGCGGGTCGCGGTACAGCAAACGCTGCTGGCGCTGCGCGCGGGGCTGCGCATGCAGGTGCTGGAATTGTATGCGTCCGACCGGCAAAACCAGTTGCCGGCGCTGGCCGGGAAAAATCCTATCGATTGGCTGGCTGAAAGACCGGTCAATTATTTGGGTGCCTATACGGCGCCGGCGATAGAAAAACTTCCCCAAAGTCATTGGTTTTTTGATCAAAGTAATGCAGAATTAATATATATATTAAATCGAGGCAACATTTTTGGCGGATACCGTTCCGAGTTGCTTCAATTCAAGGTAAGCTTGCAGCAAGCGCCCCTTGCTTCGGCCAAGCCCTCAAGCCCGGTGGATGTGCCGCAGGTGGTCCTGATGCAGCTGGGCGAGGCGGGCGGGCTGAAATAACTTTTATATTCTGCGGGCAAATTTTGCCAGCATTGTTTTTTGATTTTTTGGAGATCAGCATGAAACTGCAATCAATTCGTCGTTTTCAACAGGGTGCTCAAGCGGGCTTTACGCTGATCGAGTTAGTCGTCGTCGTCGTTATCCTGGGCATACTGGCGGCCACCGCGGTTCCCCGTTTTATCAATTTGTCGGTGGATGCCCGCCTGGCGAAAATCAACGGCGCCCGTGGATCGGTGCAGGCAGGCGCTGCCCTGGCTCATGCGCAATGGCTGGTCGAAGGTGCGGTCGCCACCGCCACCAAGGTGACGATGGATGGTACCGATATCTCCATTGTGAACGGCTATCCTGACGTCGCTGGTATTCAGCTGGCGGCCGGTATCTCGGCACCGGATTTCTCATTGACGGGCGCCGCGCCATTATCGATCGCCGCCGATGCGAGCCATCTCAAATGTGCGTTTACCTATACCGTCGCCACGACCACTGCGGCGGCAGTGGTGAGCGCCGCACCTACCGCTGCCGCTGCCAAGACAGATTGCTAATAGCGTAAGCCCCGCATGCGGCGGACAGTCGCACCGCATGCAATCCGCCTGGTTCGCCAGGCGTTTTTATTCTTCCGGGCATGTTTCAGCCGTCATGCCGCTCATTGCCACAGGTATCCACGATGCTGTCTCCAGCAGGTTTGATGTTTGCCGGGCCGGCCAGCCATGGGCGCCGGCAGCGCGGCTTCACCCTGGTCGAGCTGATTGCGGTGCTGGTGGTGGGTGGCATCCTTGCCGCCGTCGCCGTGCCGCGTTTCTTCCGGCAAGACAGTTTTGATGCGCGCAGTTTTGCCGATCAGAACGTCAGCATGCTGCGCTATGCGCAAAAGCTGGCGATCGCGCAAAACCGGCCCGTCTTCGTATTGCTTAACGGCGGCCGCATCGCCCTGTGTTTCAATACTGCCTGCGACGCCGCCAACCGCGTCTTGCCGCCGGCGGGCGGCAACAGTGGCCGCAGCGCCACTATGGGCGCCTGCGCCAATACCACGGCGTGGCTGTGTGAAGCGCCACCCAACAAGATCAGCTACAGCGTGCCGGCGGATGCCGCTGCTTTTTACTTCAATGCACTGGGCCGTCCTTACAAGTCCACTGACACCGAACCTGTCTCCAGCTTTCCCGCGCGCGTCAGCATCGGCGTCAATGGCGGCGGCATCGCGCGCAACATCATCGTCGAAGGGGAGACCGGCTATGTCCATTACTAGGGGCGCAGCCATGGCGGCGCGCTGGCCGGGGCAGCGCGGCGTGACCCTGATCGAGCTGGTCATCTTCATCGTGGTGGTCAGCATCGCCGTTGTGGGCCTGCTGCAAATTTTTACGCGCACCACGGCCAGCAGCGCCGATCCGCAATTGCGCAAGCAGGCGCTGGCCATCGCCGAAGCCATGCTTGATGAGATCGAAGGGGCACGGTTTACGTTTTGCGATCCGCTCGCTGATCCTGCCGCCGACATGGCGACGAATGCAGGACTGGTCAACAGTGCCACCAATCCCACCGGCTGCAACACGCCGCAAAATGTCAGCGCGACGGAGCCCGCCACGGGCCGGCCGTATTACAATGTCAGCGACTATGTGCGCGCCTTCAACACTCCCCTGAGCTACAAGGAGGACGTGGCCGGAAAATTGCTTCCTGACGGCTATAAGGTGAGCGTGGCCATCAGCCCCGATGCGGGGCTGGGGCCTGCAAACGCCATGCTGCCTTCGGACGCCACGCCCATCAACATGAATGTCTTGCGCATCACGGTCACGGTGACGTATGGCACGAATCAACAGCTCGTGCTGGCCGGCTACCGCACGCGCTATGCAGGCAATGCCGTCCCATGATGATGTCTTTACGCCCCCGGCAGCGCGGTTTCACCTTGATCGAACTGATCGTGGTCATCATCATCACGGCCATTGTCGCCGGCATGGTGACGGTGTTCATTCGTGCCCCCGTGCAAAGCTACCTGGATGTGAGCGCCCGCGCCGAACTGGCGGACGCGGCCGATACGGCATCGCGGCGCATCACGCGCGAGGTGCGCCTGGCCTTGCCCAACAGCGTGCGCGTGACGAGCAATAGCAGCGGCAGTTATCTGGAGCTGCTGCTGACCAAGACGGGCGGACGTTATCTGTCGGAAGATGATGACCTCAGTGCGACGCCGGGCAAGGTGCTGGCCTTCGATCCCCTCACGCCGGGGAGCAATGCGAACGTCTTTACCATCGTGGGCGCCGTGCCGTCCGGCTTGCAAACCATCGTTCCCGGCGACTTTATCGTCGTCAACAATCTGGGCGATCAGCCTCCGGTGGACGCCTATAATTGCAGCGGGCAGTGCAACCGCGCCCAGGTCGCGTCCATCAGCGGCAACGATGTCACGCTGGCCAGCAATCCCTTCGTCGCGCAAACGCCGTCCATGCCTTCGCTCAGCTATCGTTTCCATGTGGTCAGTACGGTCGTGACCTATCATTGCGCGCCGAATGCGAACGGCACGGGCACGCTGACGCGCTATGCCGGCTATACGATCCAGGCGACCCAGCCGGTGAGTACAGCGGCGCTGCTGACTGGCGCGCCGTCGGCGGCGCTGTTGGCCAATCAGGTGGCCGCTTGCGGTTTTTCTTTCGATACGCTGCCGAACCTGCAGCGCGGCCTGGTGAGTGTCAGCCTGACCCTGGGCATGCCCGGCGGCAACGCGGGCCAGATCACGCTGGTGCAACAGGCACAAGTCAATAATTCGCCATGAGAAACTCCATTTCCCCCATGTCGCACGGGCGGCAGCCATGCCGCCCGCCGCGCGGCTTCAGCATCGTCACCGCCATCTTCCTGCTGGTGGTGCTGTCCGCGCTGGGCGTGGCGCTGCTCTCCATCTCCACCATGCAGCATGCCGAGTCGGCGCTGGACGTGCAGGGCGCGCGCGCCTACCAGGCGGCCCGCGCCGGCATGGAGTGGGGCGTGTACCGGCAGCGCGTCGACGGCAAATGCGTCGCCAGCAGCGATTTTGCCTTGCCGGCAAATAGCGCGCTGAACGGCTTTCGCGTGACCGTGCGCTGCACGCAGGCGGCGGGCGCATTGCCCCGTTTCCAGGTGATTGCCACCGCCTGCAACCAGCCTGTGGGTGGCGTTTGCGCCACTGCCAACGCCACGAATAATCCCGATTATGTGCAACGCGTCGTGCAGGCGGAGTTTTAAACGGCAGCTTAAAGGAGCAACATGCAGGCAGTCATCTCGTTATGGATAAACGCACTGGCCCGGCTGGCCGCTCTGGCCATGCTCTGTTGCGCGCCGGCCCAGGCGGCAACCTATGCCAACACCAGTTTTGCCTACAACTGGATTGACGCCAGCAACCATGCCAAGCTCGGCTATAACACCACACCGTACAAATTCAACGGTTCCGCCGGCTGCGGCACCGCGCCACCCATCCTCGACGATACGCTCAGCGATGCCTTACCCATCGGCTTCAGCTTCATGTATTCCGGCGTGGCCTTCACCACCTTGCGCGTGATGACGAATGGTCGGGTGCAATTCAATAACAATGTCACCTGCGGCTATGGCAGCCCGGTGCAGACGCAGCCCTATCCGGACAGCGGTTTGAATTACACCATGCGCATCTATGGCAACGACCTCGACCCCACCTCGAAACTGGAAGTGCCCACCTACAATACCCCCTGCGCCAGCCGCCTCACTTGCTATGTCAGCTACGCCACCATCGGCACGGCGCCGTATCGCAGCTTCGTGGTGACCTGGAATAATGTGCCGGAATGGACCACCGGCGCCAATCCGACCGGCTCTTACAGCCTGCAATTGATCTTGCAGGAAAACGGCGAATTCGTTTACCAGTATGGCGCCGCTGTGGCGGGGCCTTCCGGCAAGCTGGGGCAGATAGGCTGGCAGGCGGACAGCAACGATTACGATACGCCGCAGACCGGTTTTCCGGTGACGAACTCGGCGATCAAGTTCTACATTCCCCGCCCGGTGCTCGAGTACCGCATGGAGCAGCCCAGCTGGAACAATACGCCGGCGCAAGTGAGCGATACCAGCGGCAACGGGCGCGACGGCACGGTGCTGGGCGGCGCGCAGACGATCGCCGCCGGTCGCGTCTGCCGTGCCGCCAGTTTCCCCCTCAATACCAGCACCTCCGCCATCGATGCTGTCGACAGCGGCCTTTCCGTGCCTGGCAACATGGGCGGTGCCGGCACCATCACGTTCTGGTACAAGGCCAACACGGCCTGGTCCGGCAGCGGGGCGCGCGATGCGCAACTGCTCGACGCCACGCAGCTGAACAATGAATGGTTTTTTCTCGTGCGGCGCAGCACGGGCGCCCTGCGCTTCGTCGTCACGGACAGCCTGGGCAACGTGCGCGTGGTGGAAACGGCTGCCAATAGCGTGCCCGCCGGTACCTGGAAGCATATCGCCGTGAGCTGGAGCTTCAATGCGCTGGCGGCGTCCAATAGCGACCGCCTGCGCATCTACGTCGATGGCGTGCTGCAAAAGGAGTCGGCGTTTACCACCGCTGCGGTGGTCTCGCCGCGCATCGGCAGCCTGTTCATTGGCGACAACCGCAGCACGGTGACGGGGCAGAACGGCAGCGGCAATTCCACCGATGGCGCCATCGACGAATTGCGTGCCTATAATTATGAGGGCGGCCTGGCGCTGGTGCAGCGCGATCAGAACCTGAGCCAGGCCGGCTGCCTGAGCCATTATGCGGTGACCAATTCAGGCACGGGTCTGACCTGCCAGCAAAGCACGGTCACGGTGACGGCGCATGACGTCAATCACAATAATATCGTGATGCCCAACAACACCACGCAAATCCAGCTGAGTACCTCGAACGGCATCGGCGACTGGGCCCTGATCTCGGGCTATGGCGTGCTGTCGAATGGCACGCTGAACGACGGCGTGGCGACGTATCTGTTCAACGGCGAGTACCAGGTAGTGTTCGGCCTGAGCAGCGGCACGGCAGCCACCGTCAGCGTGAATGTGACGGATGGACAGTTCACGGAGCAGGAAGACCAGTCGCTGGTGATCAAGGCGTGCGCGGTGGCCCGTTTCAACGCCTGCGAGGCGACGTCGCCCCGCTGCGTGCCCAGCACCAGCAGTATCAGCTATGCGCGGCTCAATACCAAGCTGGCCGACACGGCCTTCAAGCTCGACCTGGTAAAACTGAAGAGCGATGCCAGTCTGGAAACGACTTTCGTTGGCGCGGCCACGGTCGATTTGCTGGTCAATACCGCTACCGGCGTCGCGCTGGGGGCGAATAATTGCCCGCTCACCCAGACGGCGGTCATTCCGCTGGGTCTGGTGGCGTTTACGGGCGGCTATTCGACCACGAACGTCAGCATCCCGGCCAGCGCCATTGCCGCCGTGGCGCCCCGGTACAGCGCCTACCGCGACGTGCGTGTGCGCGTGACATGCACCGCGGCCGTGTGCGGCACAGCCAATGTGGGTTGTTCGACCGATAATTTTGCGGTGCGGCCACAGGAGTTCACGCTCAGTTCCAACATGAGCAATAGCGGCCTGAGCGGCACGCCCAGCCTGGCGGCGGGCGCCCAGTTCACCTTGGGCGCGGCGGCCGTTGCCGGCTATAACGGCACGCCGCTGGTCGACAATACCGCGGCAGGCCAGAAAATCACCGGTTTCCTCAGTGCCACCGACTACACCGACCGCCTCGCGTCGACATCCAATGCCAGCCCGTTTCCGCTGGGACAGGCGGTGCTGGCCAGCGGCCTGGCCAGCAACAGCGGCGTGACCTATGGCGATGTCGGCACCTTCCGCATGCTGCCCGAGGCGGTGCTCGACAATGCCTACACCAGCGTCGACCAGCCTGGCGATTGCGTCATTGGCAGCAGCAGCAATACAGCCGTGAATGGCAAGTTTGGCTGCAATATCGCCAACCAGGCGCAAACCCCGGTCCCCGTCTTCGGCCGCTTTTTCCCTGACCACTACGCGCTTACGGGCGCACTGACGGCGGCCTGCGGCGACTTCACCTACCTGGGCCAGCGCGAACTGGGCGTCGTGCTGGGCGCGACGGCATTGAGCAAGGGCAACCAGATTCTGGCGCGCTATGGCAGCGCCTATCCCGGACGCGCCAGCGTCAGCGTGGGTGCCAGCAATGCCGGCGCGGCACTCTCCATCGGCCGCCTGGCGCCAGCCTTGCCCACCTTTGCCTGGAACCAGGGGCGCAGCGGGCGTTCCTACACGACCGATGGTGGCGCGTATGCCGCCGGCAGCACGCAAGTGGTGGTGGCAGGCAGCGGCGGCCTGTCGGCGGGCGAACTGATCAAGTTTGGCGGCGATACCGCCATCTATACGGTGCAGACAGGCACTGCCGGCGCTGGCAGCATTACGCTCGCCGCGCCTGGCCTGCAGCAGGCGATTCCCAGTGGCGCGACGGGCATCACGGTACTGCACAGCTTTGACCGGCTGGCCAGCGGTCAGGATGGCCCGTACGACGATTTTTCGCTGGTGGTGGGCATCAGCGACAGCGACGGCGCGCTCATTTCCAGCGTGAATAGCCTGGCGGTCGCGCCCGCCGCCAGTGTCGCCATCGGCGATACCCGGCTGCGCCATGGCCGCTTGCGCATCAACAATATGTATGGCTCGGAAAAGCGCGCGCTGCTGGTGCCCCTGGTCGCGCAATACTGGAACGGCAGCGCATATGCCGCCAATACGCTGGACAATTGCACGGCCCTGCTGCGCAAGAATTTCGTCTTGAAGGATTATCTCAACCTGACGGATGCGCAGTTGCCAGCCGCGGCCACCTTGCCGCTCGACAGTGGCTTGCTGCAGCAGGGCGCCGGCAGCGTACTGATGGCCAAGCCCGCCGCGCCCATGACGAAAAAAGGCACGCTCACGCTACAGTCGCTGATACCTTACCTGCCGGGACAGGCGCGCCAAACCATAGGCGCATTCAAGAGCGACCCCATACTGCTCTTCATGCGTGAAATATATTGAATGGCAGGCGATTTTTCGGCGCGTCGTGACAATCGTGGTGTTTTCCTGAAAATATGTTGTCAATGTTTTCTTTTTTAACCTGTTCATACCTGCTATGAATTAAAATTGATTCAATGCATCATTCGGACGGCACCGCTGTCGTCGCATTTCATTCTCTGGATCGGTGGCATGGGTTTATTCGCAAAAGCAAAAAAACACGAAGGTTGGCTGGCGACATCATTCTCAGCGGAAGGCGTGTGCGCTGCCGTGGTCAAGCGGCGCGCGGACGACAAGCCGCTGGTGCAGGCAGCGGTCATGTATGCCGGACGCAAGCCGCTGGCTGCGGCGACCCTGGAGAAAATGCACCGCGATGTACATGCCCAGTCTTATCGAAACACCACTTTGCTCGGCGCGGGCGAGTATCAGATACTGACGCTCGACGCGCCGAACGTGCCGCCGGAAGAGCTTAAGACTGCCGTGCGCTGGCGCCTGAAGGATATGATCGACTTTCCGGCGGCGGACGCCACCGTCGACGTCATCGATATTCCAGCCGACAAAAACGGGCCGGGACGCGCGCAATCGCTGTTCGCCGTCGCGGCGCGCAACACTGCCGTGGCCCAGCGCCAGGCGCTGTATGGCGAATGCAAGATCGCCCTGTCGGTCATCGATATCCCGGAAATGGCCCAGCGAAATATCGCGGGCTTGATGGAAACGCCGGGCCGCGGCCTGGCCATGCTGTCTTTCGATGGCGAAGGGGGGCTGTTGACCGTCACGTTCGATGGGGAACTGTACCTGGCGCGCCGCATCGACGTGACCGTGGCGCAGCTGGCCGATACCAGCGACACCCAGCGGCAGCAGTATTACGACAGGATCACGCTGGAACTGCAGCGTTCCTTTGACCATTTCGACCGTCAATTCCATTTTATTTCCGTTGCCAGGCTGGTCCTGGCGCCGACCGGCAGCGACGGCCTGCATGCTTACCTTGCGGACAATTTGTACATGCCGGTCGAGGCGCTGGATCTGACGGCCCTGTTTGATTTTTCCAAGGTGCCGGACCTGTTGGCCGCTGCGGGCCAGGCGCGCTTTTTCCTGGCCCTGGGTGCGGCCCTGCGGCAAGAGGAGATGCCAGCGTGAGCCAGCAAATCAATCTGTTCAACCCTGCGTTTGAAAAACGCAAGCAGGCGCTGTCGGCGCTGGGCTTGCTGCAGGGCCTGGGGCTGGTCCTTGCCGTCAGTGCGGCGGTGGTCTGGTTCGGCGCGCGCCAGGTGGCCGCGCTGGAGCGGGCGGCGGCCGACGCCAAGGTCGTGCTCGATGCACGCGAGGCGCGGCGGGCGGATGTGTTCGCGCGGTTTGCCGTGCCCGGCAAGGACCCGCTGATCGCGGGCGCGCTGGGCCGGGCAGAGGCTGACCGCAGCGCCTTGCTGGAAGCCGGGCAAATTCTGCAGGGCGGCGAACTGGGCAATAGACACGGTTATGCCGATTATTTCCGCGCCTTCGCGCGCGCCAGGGTCAATGGCTTGTGGCTGACGGGAGCGAGCATTGCCGGCGCAGGCAAGGAAACCGAGATCGGCTTGCAGGGGCGCGTCGTGCAGCCGGACTTGCTGCCCCAGTACATCAGTGCCTTGTCCAGGGAATCGGCATTGCAGGGCAAATCGTTCGCGCGCCTCGACATGGCCACCGCTCAGCTTCCTGCTCAGGCCGCCGTGTCGGCGCCGGCATTGCCGGGCGCCGCGCCGGCCGCTGCCGTGGCAGCACCGGTGCCGCGCTTTATCGAATTCAGTTTGCAAGCGTCGGCGGCACCCGTCAGCGAAGCAGGGGCGGTCAAGCAATGAAACAGCAATGGCAACAATTTGCGCTGAAATTTGATGCGCTCAGCGCACGTGAACGGTTCATGGTCTTTGGCGCCAGTGCCGCGCTGCTGATTTTCACGGTGGTGTATCTGTTCGTCAATCCGCAGTTGGACAAGCGCAAGGCGCTGGCCGACACGATTGCACAGCGTCAGCAGGCCGTCGCAGCCATCGATGCCGAGATGGCGCAAAGGATGGCCGCGCATGCGGGCGACCCCAACCAGCAGGACCGCATCCGGCTCGAACGGATCAGGCAGGAAGTCCAGCAGATGCGGCAGGCCCTGCAATCGACGCAAAACGGCCTGGTGGCGCCCGAACGCATCGTGCCGATGCTGCAGCAATTGCTGAAACAGCAGGCTAACTTGCGCCTGGTGTCGCTGGCCACCTTGCCATCCGGTCCCATGGGGCAGGGCGGCCATGTCGCCAGCAAGGCGGCGGCGTCCGCTTCTGCCGCCGCGCCTGCCGGGCAGTCGCCAGCGGACGCCGAGCCGGCGAAGGCGCCGGCCGTGCTATACCGCCATGGTGTGGAAATCGTCTTGCGTGGAAGTTATCTGGATATGGTGAATTATATGGATGCCGTGGAGGCCATGCCGTCCCATGTGTTCTGGGGCAAGCTCAATATGCAAGTCGAGCAGTACCCGAATGCCACGCTGAGCCTGACCTTGTACACGCTCAGCCTGGACGAGAAATGGATCGCGCTGTGATGCGCGCCGGTCGTTGCGTGCTCCTTGCGGGCGTGCTGCTGGCTTTGGCGCCGGGGGTGTTTGCACAGGCGCTGGTCGATCCCACGCGGCCGCCCGATGCGGCGCCTGTCCTCGGTAGTACGGCCTCTGCCGGTGCGGTGCGGCCGCAGCTGCAATCGGTGTTGATTTCCAATCGGCCTGGCGGGCGGCGCCTGGCCGTGATCGATGGCCGCAGCGTGCGCGCCGGTGACAGAGTGGACGGCGCAGTCGTCGTCAGCATAGGCGAAGCGAGCGTGGCGCTGCGGCGCGGCAAGACCCTGGAAACGCTGCGGCTGACTCCGCAGACGGTAGACGCAAATGATGCAATGCATGTACGAAGGAAACAGGTTCATGTCACCCAATAAACACAAGGCGGGAATGCGGAAGATACTTGAAATTAGCAAGCGGGCAAGCGTGCTGGGACTTGCTGCGGGTTTGTGCGCCTGCAACGTTGCGCCTGTGAAGCGCGACACCTACAATGCGATCAAGGAGCAGGTGGCAGGCGCAGTGGCCACCACCAGCCCGGCGGCGCAGTCGGCCGCGGTGGAAAACGCGCTGCTGCCGCCGGCGTCCGCGCTGGCCGCGCAGTTGCCCAAGGCGCGCGGCGTGCTGGACGAGCGTTTCAATGTCGCGTTCAACAATGTCCCGGCACGCCAGTTCTTTCACTCGCTCGTCAGCGGCACGCGCTACAACATGCTCGTGCATCCGGATGTGCAGGGCAATATTTCCGCCAACCTGAAAGATGTGACGCTGTTCGAGGCGCTCGACGCCGTGCGCGAGATGTATGGCTATGATTACAAGGTTGATGGCACGCGCATTGCGATTCGGCCCCTCACCATGCAAACCCGCATGTTCCAGGTCAATTACCTGACGGGCAACCGCAAGGGCACATCGAATTTGCGCGTTTCTTCGACCTCGGTGGGCAATGCCGGCACCAGCAATAATCAGTCGGGGCAGTCCAGCCAGCAGAGTCCGCAGAACCAGCCGCAGCAGCCCGGCCAGCCCGGCAGCCAGGTGGTGATCGATAGTTCCAACCTGAGCACCACGTCGGACAGCAATTTCTGGGCAGAATTGAAAGAATCGCTGGGCGCCATCATCGGCGGCTCGGGCGATGGTCGCAAGGTGGTGATCAGCCCGCAGTCGGGCGTCGTCGTGGTGCGCGGCATGCCCGACGAATTGCGCGCCGTCGACCTGTACCTGAAGGCGACGCAGCTGTCGGTAGACCGCCAGGTGATCCTGGAAGCCAAGATTCTCGAAGTAGAACTGAACGATAATTTCCAGACCGGCATCAACTGGGCCTCGTTTGCCTCCATCAAGAGCGGCCATACGAACCGCATCTCGACGGGCTTCATCCAGCCGGGCGGCACCCTGGCGCCACTGCCGTTCAACGGTGGCCAGCCGCCGAACATGACGAATGGCAACGGCCTGACGGCCAGCAGCGGTTTTGGCCTCAGTTCGGCGGCGAACGCGGCCGGCTCGATGTTCGGCCTGGCCTTCCAGACCGCCAATTTCGCTGCCATGATTACCTTCCTGGAATCGCAAGGTGCCGTGCACGTGCTGTCGAGCCCGCGCATCGCCACCATGAACAACCAGAAGGCCGTGCTAAAGATAGGCACGGATGAATTCTTCGTCACCGGCGTGAGCACCACCGTCACGTCGACCGGCACCACGGGCGGCACCACCTCCAGCCCGAACGTCACCTTGCAGCCATTCTTTTCCGGTGTGGTGCTGGACGTGACGCCGCAGATCGATGATCAGGGCAATATCATCCTGCACGTGCATCCGTCCGTCAGCCAGGTCACCACCATCAGCAAGGAAATCGACCTGGGCAGTGCCGGTTCGCTGAAATTGCCGCTGGCCGCCTCCAGCACGTCCGAGATGGACAGCATGGTGCGCAGCCAGGATGGACGTATCGTCGCCATCGGTGGCCTGATGCGCCAGGCCACCACCTCGGACCGCTCGCAAGTGCCGGGCGCGGGCGATATTCCCGTGCTGGGCGCGCTGTTCCGCAATACGGGACAGGTGATCCAGAAGCGCGAACTGGTGGTGCTGATCAAGCCGACCATCGTTGAGGGCGCCAACAGCTGGAACGAGGACTTGCTCGATTCGGGCAAGCGCATCGAGGCGCTCGACCCCCGCCGCCCATCGGAGCGGCGCTAAATGTACCAGGCCCATTTCGGCTTGCGCGAGGCGCCGTTCGGCCTCACGCCCGATACCAGTTTCTTCTTCAACGGCCCGCAGTCGCAAAAGGCGCTCAACACCTTGCTGGTGGCGGCGCGCAATGGCGAGGGCTTCATCAAGATCACTGGCGAAGTGGGTACAGGCAAGACTTTTCTTTGCCGAAAGTTCATGCAGTCGCTGGGGCCGGACTTCGTCACGGCCTACATCCCGAATCCGAACTTGCCGGCCCGTTCGCTGATCCTGGCGCTGGCCGATGATCTCGATGTGTTGCTGGAGAAAGATGCTGATCAGCATCAGTTGCTCAAGTCGCTCAACTTGCGCTTGCTCAACCTGGCGGCACAGGGCAAGCGCGTGCTGCTGTGCCTGGATGAAGCGCAGGCGATTCCCGTCGACAGTCTGGAAGCCTTGCGCCTGCTGACGAACCTGGAAACGGAAAAGCGCAAGCTGTTGCAAATCGTGCTGTTCGGCCAGCCCGAGCTGGACGTCAAGCTGGCCCTGCCGGAAATCCGCCAGCTGGCGCAGCGCATCACCTTTCACTATCACCTCGGGCCCTTGTCGCGCGACGATGTGGATTTTTATGTGGCGCACCGCCTGCGCGTGGCCGGTTTCGATGGCGCGCGCCTGTTCAGCCGGGGCGGCGTGAGCAAGCTGTACAAGGCTTCCGGCGGCATCCCGCGCCTGATCAACATCATGGCGCACAAGGCGCTGATGGTGGCGTACGGCGAAGGCCGGCAGCAGGTCAGCGGACGCCACGTGGCGCTGGCCGCCAGCGATACCCTGGCCAGCAAGCCGCGCCGCTTCTGGCAACGACCATGGCCGTGGCTGGCCGGCACCGGCGTGCTGGCCGCCGCCTGCGGCGTGAGCTGGACTTTATTGAATCGATGACGAAGATGAGCCTGTAGATGAGCCTGATTAACAAGATGTTGCAAGACCTCGATGCGCGCGGCACCCCCGATGGGCGCGGCGACGCGGCCGGCATCCGCTCCGTGCCCGAACGCGAGCGCGGCGTTTCGCGCGCGCTGGTCTTCGGCGGCGCGGCCGGCCTGACGGCGGCCGCCATCGCCCTGGGCTGGGTCTACCTGAAGCGCCCGGCCGTGCCGCCCGTGCTGGTCAGCGTGGCCAACACGCCGCAGCCGGTGGCTGCACCGCTACCCGTGCCGCTCCCCGTACCGGTGTCGGCGCCTGTGGCTGCGCCTGCTCCGGTCGCTGCGCCGGCGCCGGTCGCTACGGCGCCTGTGGCACCCGAGCCGGTGTTGCCGGCCGGGGAAACGGTCGCGCCAGCCAAGCTGCGCGCTGCTGAAATGCGCCGCATCACGGAAAAACCCGCCAGGTCTGCCGTGGCGCACGTGGCGAAGACGCCAGCGCCTGCCGTCAGTGAGCGCATCATCGATGGCAAGCAAGTCACCGCGCAGCAGCGCGTGGAGAATGACTACCGGCGCGCGCTGGCCCAGTTGCAGGATGGCCGCGTTTCGGACGCGCTGGCCGGCTTGCAGCATACCCTGCAGCTGGACCCGCGCCACCAGGGCGCGCGCGAAACCCTGGTGCGCCTGCTGCTCGAAGCGCAGCGTCCCGACGAGGCGGCGCGTCAGTTGCAGCTGAGTCTGGCATTGGACCCGAAACAGCCGGCGCAGGCGATGATGCTGGCCCGTTTGCAGCTGGACAAGACCAACGGCGGCGCTGCGGCCCTCGACACTTTGATGCGCAGCCTGCCGTACGCCGCCGACAGCGGCGAATACCATGCCTTCCTGGCCGGCGTGTTGCAGCGCGAGCAGCGCTACCGCGAAGCGGCCGAGCACTACCAGCTGGCCCTGCAGACAGCGCCTGACAACAGCGTCTGGTGGATGGGCCTGGGGATAGCATTGCAAGCCGACAATCACCCGGCTCAGGCGCGCCAGGCGTTCGAGCGGGCCAAGGGCTTGCAAACCCTGTCGCCGCAACTGCAGGCGTTTGTCGAGCGCAAGCTGGTACAGTTGACGGCGGCTGCTGCAAAATAGCAATTACCTCAATGAAAGAAGCCAGCTTGAAGCCGCGCAGTCTGCTCATCGTCTTTTGCTTCCTTGCCAACAGCGCGCTGGCCGCACCCGCCAGCGCGCCAGCCACCTACGTTCTTGACAATACCGAGGTACGCGACATCCATGCGCAAGGCTTGAACCGCGATTACCAGGTGTATGTGGCCTTGCCCGATTCCTATCGGCAAGGCAGCAAGCGCTATCCGGTGCTGTTCGTCGTGGACGCCAATTATTCGTTCGCCATCGTGCGCAATATCGCGCAGCGCCTGAACAAGCATGCCGGGATGGAAGAAGTGGTGGTGGTCGGCCTGTCGTACGCCAATGGCGATGGCGGGGTGTACAGCCGCCGCCGCGATTACACGCCCACCACGCCGCGCAAGCATGATTACCGCTCGGACATGCCGGGGCGGCAACCGGCATTCGGCGAAGCGAAGGCCTATGGCCAGTTCGTCTCGGGCGAGGTGTTTCCCTTCATCGCGCAGCATTACCGCGTGAACATGCAGCGCAAGGTTTTTATTGGCCATTCTTATGGCAGCCTGCTGGGCTTGCAATTCCTGCTCAGCGAACCGCGTACCTTCGAGCATTACATTCTCGGCAGTCCGTCGCTGTGGTACGACGCCGGCGTCATGTTCGACCGCGAGCAGGCGTACGCCGCCAGCCACAAGGACTTGCCCGCATCGGTCTTCTTCGGCATCGGCGGGCTGGAAAAGCTGGCACCAGGAAAGAAGCGCTCGCGTTCGGAGGAAGACGCCGACATGCTGGCCGATTTGCGCGAGTTCGACGGCAAGTTGAAATCGCGCAAGTTCCCCGGCTTGAAGACGCGCTTGCGCGTGTTCGAGGACGAAGACCATGCGAGCGTGTTTCCTTTTGTCCTGACGCATGGATTGCGGGCGTATTTGACGTCAGTGAAGTGAATCGCGCTCAGGCGCACATGACTGTCTCGCCCCGGAAACGCTGGAGTGGACAACGTTGGAGCTTGGTCTCCAACAGCCGTTGCTGAACGCTTTCTTGAGGGTGAGCTGAAGCAGCTTTACAACCGCGCCTCATCACCCCACACATGCCGCATGCTGAAATGCAAGCCGGCATCGTCTTCATGCAGGGACGAAATGATGGCAAAGCGGCTGTCGGCCGTGTCGCGCGGGGCGAGTTGCATCAGCTCGGCGGCGGCCAGCGGCGCGCCCAGGGGGGCGCTGAGCGGATGCACGTGGGCGGCGCCCCGTTGCGTGACGACGCCCAGTTCGCCGCTGCGCAGGCGCACCAGGGTGCCGGGTGGATATTTGCCCAGCAGCTTGACGAACTGTTCTCCCAGCAGCGGGTCGATGGGCACGCCCTGGTCGAGGAAGATGTGCTGCAGCGCCTGGTCGGGGACGATGGAGCGGCGGTAGTTGCGCGCCGAGACGCGGGCGCAATAGCGGTCGGCCAGGCCGATCAGCTTGGCGTTTTGCAGGATTTCATCGGCCGTGCGTCCTTGCGGGTAGCCGCTGCCGTCGTCGTTTTCATGGTGCAAGAGTACGCAACTGAGCCATTCCTCATCGTCGACGCCGGCGCAGCGCAGCAGTTCCGTGCTTTCCTGCGGATGCTGGCGCACGATGCGCATTTCTTCATCATTCAGGGGGCCGCGCCGGTCCTGGAAGCTGTCGTGGTGGCGCAGCATGCCCACGTTCATCGTCAGCGCGGCGGCACCGATCAGTATGAGTTCATCGTGGCACTTGTGCATGCTGCGCCCCACCAGCATGGCCAGCAACGCCGTTTCGATGCAGTGGCGCACGGCGTAGGTGCCGGCGATCTGATTGAGCAGGATGCTGGCCAGGGCGATGTCGGCATCGTGCCCGAGCGCGCGCAGCAGTTCGCGGGCGATGTCGCGCACGTCGCGCTCGGCATTGCTTTCGCTGCGCAAGTCCAGCAGCAGCCGTTCCAGGCGCTGCGCCGCCTCGTTCAGCAGGCGCAGCACGGATGGCTGTTCGGGCGTGCCCACGTAGAGGCCCAGTTGCAGCAAACGGCCCAGCTGCGCACCGTCCGTGATGATTTGCCCCTTGCGTAGTTGCGGGCCGGCACTATGGTCAGCCAGATACATATCCCAGGGCAGGGGTTCGCCGGGAACCAGGTCGGCCGGGCCGATGCGACGTTGTACCATGCTGTCATCCTTTGCTCCGCCGTGGCGAAGCCATGCTCAGTGCTCGGTTAAATGCTGCGCAGACGCTCCAGCGCCAGGTGCAAGGTCTCGTCTTTTTTTGCAAAGCAGAAGCGCACGATGCCCGACTCCTTGCCCTGCGCGTAAAACGCCGAGACAGGGATGGCGGCCACCTTGATTTCGGCCGTCAGCCACTCGGCAAACTGCGCTTCGGTCTCTTGCGAAATGGCATCGTAGCGCACGCACTGGAAATACGTGCCGTCGGCCGGCAGCAGAGTAAAGCGGCTGTCCGCCAGGCCGTCGCGGAACACATCGCGCTTGCGCTGGTAAAACGCGGGCAAGTCCAGGCAGGGCTGCGGGTCCGCCATGTAGCCGGCCAGGCCGTGCTGCATGGGCGTGTTGACGGTAAACACGTTGTACTGGTGCACCTTGCGAAATTCCGCCGTCAGGGCCGCAGGTGCCGCCACATAGCCCACCTTCCAGCCCGTCACGTGATACGTTTTGCCGAAGCTGGAAACGATGAAGCTGCGCGCCGCCAGTTCCCCGTTGCGCGCGAGCGACTCATGGCGCACGCCGTCGTACACCATGTGTTCGTAGACTTCATCGGACAAGATCAATATTTGCGTGCCGCGCACGATGTCGGCCAGGGCCGCCACGTCGGCAGGGCGCAGGATGGTGCCCGTCGGATTATGTGGCGTATTGATGATGATCAAGCGCGTCCTGGTGCTGACGGCAGCGGCCAGCTTGTCCCACGGCACGCTGTAGCCGGACTCTCCCACTTCCATCGCCACCAGCACGGGCACGCCGCCGGCCAGCGCGATGGCGGGCAGATAGCTGTCGTAGGCCGGTTCAATGACGATGACTTCGTCGCCCGGATGCACGCAGCACAGTATGGCCGTGGTGAGCGCCTGCGTGGCGCCGGCCGTGACGGTGATCTCCGTGCCCGCATCGTAGTCGTGGCCATACAGGCTGGCGATCTTCGCGGCAATCGCTTCGCGCAATGGGGCGGCGCCCGTCATCATCGGATACTGGTTGTGGCCGGCGCGCATGGCGTTGCTGACGAGATCGACCAGGGCCGGGTCGCAATCGAAGTCAGGAAAGCCCTGGCCCAGGTTGACGGCGCCATGCTGGGCCGCCAGGCTGGACATGCGGGTAAACACGGTGGTGCCCACTAGAGGCAAACGGGAGGTCAGGGTGGGAGTCAGATGGGGCAGGGACGGGCTGTTCATGAACGGTAGGGTCGCGGTGCGTAAAGTGGAATCGTGTCCCATTCTAGCGCAGCGCGTGTCGATCCGTGCAGGCCTCGATGGCTCAGCCTGGCAAGGCCCAGCCTTCCGGCAGCATGATCTTGAACATGCCGGCCTTGGCCGTCTTGCGGGCCAGTTTCAGCAGCGCCTTGTCCTTGGTGATGAGGATGTCGGCGTTGGCGTCGCGCGCCAGTTCGAGGAATTTCTGGTCATCCTTGTCCGTGCAAACGGGCAGGCGCACGCCGGAGACGGGCGGTGCCACCACCGTAATGTGGGCGTCGAAGCGGGCGGCGGCAACCGCGCGGCTGGCTTCATCGAGCGGCAGATGTTTGTAATGCAACACTACCAGATATTCCGCGCGGCAATCTTCGCGCGTGATCGCATGCACGGCGCCGCTTTCCATGGCCGCCAGCAAAGCTGTCCAGCGCGGGTCGTTGAAGACAAAGAGGTCGAGGCAAACGTTGGTGTCGAGGACGAGTTTTTGTGGAGCAGGTATCATGTCGGCAATTCTATTCTGTAGTGATAATTTATGTTGATCGTGCTTTCGCCCGCCAAGAGTCTCGACCTGGAGACGCCGCCAACAACCTCGTTGCACAGCACCCCCGATTTTCTCGACCATTCCGCCCAGCTGATAGCCCGCATGCGCGAGTTCTCGCCCGCCGAAGTGGGCAGCCTGATGGGTATTTCAGACGCCTTGTCGGCCCTCAACGTCGCCCGCTACGCCTCCTGGACGCCGAAGCTGGCGGAAGCGCGCCAGGCCATCATGGCCTTCAATGGCGACGTGTATGCCGGTTTCGAGGCGCGCAGCCTGCAGCCGGCCCAGCTCGACTATGCCCAGTCGCGCGTGCGCATCCTCTCGGGCCTGTATGGCTTGCTGCGCCCGCTGGACCTGATCCATCCGCACCGCCTGGAAATGGGCACGCGCCTGTCGACCGCGCGCGGCAAGGATTTGTATGCGTTCTGGGGCGACACCATCACCAATGGCCTGAACCGCACGGCAAAAGAGCAGGGCGCGAAAGTGCTGGTTAATCTTGCTTCCGAAGAATATTTCAAATCCGTCAAGCCGCGCCAGCTGGACGTGCCCGTCATCGCGCCCGTGTTCGAGGACTGGAAGAATGGCAAGTATAAAATCATCTCGTTCTACGCCAAGCGCGCGCGCGGCATGCTGGCCCGCTATGCGGCTGTCAATCAGATCCGCGATCCGCAGCAGCTGAAACAGTTCGACGTCGACGGCTACGCGTATGTGCCGGAAGCGTCGAACGATACCAGCTGGGTGTTTCGACGCAAGGTTGGCGAGTAGGCGCGAATGAATCAGTAAAGCACCCCAGCTGCAAAAGCGGGGGTCGTCCCCTCAGGGGCCATACGTCCCAGTGGGACGCATGGCGATCGCGCAGCGACCGACCTCAGTTTTCGCCGTTGGGTCAAGAAAAAACCGGAGCAAGCTCCGGTTTTTTTATCTTACTGCCAGAATTTCCACCACTTGCGTTCCTTGTTCACCCCTTCCGGGCTGAGGAATGCCGTGTTCGGGTAGTTCTTGGTCAGCACGCGCAAGGTGTCGTCGCGCAGGTCGGTCAAGCCCAGCTTGTCATACGAGCGGTACATGATGAACAGCGCTTCTTCGATGGCGGGCGAAGCGGCAAAGTCCTTGACCGTCGTTTGCGCGCGGTTGGCGGCGGCCAGGTAGGCGCCGCGGCGGTAGTAATAACGCGCCACGTGCACTTCGTATTTCGCCATTGCATCGATCAAATAGTTCATGCGGGCCAGCGAATCGGGCGCGTACTTGCTATTTGGGAACTTGTCGACCAGTTGCTTGAAGGCCGCAAACGCTTCGCGCGTGGCTTTCGGGTCGCGCTCGGTCGGGTCTTGCTCGTACAGGAAGTTCAGGAAGCTGATCTGGTCGTTAAAGCTGATCAGGCCACGCAAGTAGTACATATAGTCTACATTGGCGTGGTTCGGATGCAACTTGATGAAGCGTTCGACAGCAGCCAGTGCCTGCGCCTGGTCTCCCGACTTATAATACGCGTAAGCGATCTCCATCTGCGCTTGCAGAGCATAGTTGCCGAAAGGATAGTTAGCCTCCAGCTTCTGGAACAGGCCGATTGCAGCTTCATAGTGCTGCCCGGCCATTTCTTCACGCGCCTCCGAGTATAATTTCGTAACGGACCAGTTTTTGGTCTCATCCACTTTTTCAGGCAACAAGCTGCAAGCGGACATGCCGAGCAGAACGACTGAAGCGACTACCAACGATAATTTTTTTTGCATGACGTTTTGCAAGAAGGTTTTAACCAAGATTTTACAATAGGCTGATTATAGCCGATGGGAATGCTGTGATATTAACTCCGAAGCCTAATTTGGCTGACCCCGTGTTTGACTCCCTTTCTGACCATGCTCCCGAAGAGGCGTTTGACGGCGATTTTACCGCCGACGACGTCTTCGAGGAAATGGCCCCGATTACATTGGAACTGACGCCGGACGCCTGCGGCCACCGCCTCGATAAAGTGATTTCCAAGCTGGTGCCGCAATACTCGCGCAGCCGCTTGCAATTGTGGCTGGAAGCCGGTTTCGTGACCGTCGATGGAAAAGTTGCCAAACGCAACATGACCGCCTATGGCGACGAGAAGATCGTCATTCTGCCGCAAAGCGCGCCGGAAGACGAGGCTTTTAAGCCGGAAGCGATGGAATTGAACATCGTGCACGAAGATGAGCATATCATCGTGATCAACAAACCGGCCGGACTGGTCGTGCATCCGGGCCCCGGCAACTGGTCCGGCACCCTGCTCAACGGCCTGCTGCACCACTGTCCGCAACTGGCTGGCGTGCCACGCGCCGGTATCGTGCACCGCCTGGACAAGGATACCAGCGGCCTGATGGTGGTCGGCAAGACCCTGGCTTCGCAAACGGATCTGGTGCGCCAGTTGCAGGCGCGCACCGTCAAGCGCGAGTATTTTGCGCTGGTGTGGGGCACGCCGAAAATGGCGGGCACCATCGACGCCTCCATCGCGCGCCACCCGCGCGACCGGGTCAAGATGGCCGTGTCCGAAAACTTTACGGCCAAGCCGGCTATTACGCACTATGAATTGATCGGCAGCGGCGAGCTCGACCGCCGTCCCGTCAGCCTGATGCAATGCCGCCTGGAAACAGGCCGCACGCACCAGATTCGCGTGCACATGCAGCACCTGGGATTTGCGCTGGTCGGCGACTACGTGTACGGCAAGCAGCACCTGGTGTCCGTCTTCTCGCGCCAGGCATTGCAGGCGCGCCGCCTGGGTCTCGTGCATCCGGGCACCCTGGAAGCGTGCGAGTGGATCGTGCCGCTGGCCGATGATTTCGCCGAGCTGATCGCCACAGCCGGTATTCCCGAGCCGGAACAGGTCTGATGACGTCACCGTTGCCTTGCATTATTCCCCATTGGCCCGGCCTGCCCGCGAACGTGGGCGCGCTGGCGACCGTGCGCGCGGGCGGCGTCAGCCAAGGACCTTACGGTGACGGGCAGGGCGGCGGTGGCTTGAACCTGGGCGTGCACGTGGGCGACGAGCCCGCGCACGTGGCCGCCAACCGCGCGCGGCTGGCGGCCATCTTGCCATCCGAGCCCGCCTGGCTGTCGCAGGTGCATGGCGTGGCCGTGGCGGACGCAGCCAAGCTGCACGGTTGCGTGCCCGATGCCGATGCCAGCATCACCACGCAGGCGGGTGCCGTGTGCGTGGTGATGACGGCCGATTGCTTGCCGGTATTGTTCTGTTCGACAGATGGGATGGTCGTCGGTGCGGCCCACGCGGGCTGGCGCGGCCTGGCCAACGGCGTCTTGCAGCGCACGGTGGAAAACATGCGGGCGCAGGGCGCGACGGATATCCTCGCCTGGCTGGGGCCGGCCATTGGTCCGCAGCAATTCGAAGTGGGACAGGACGTGCTGCAAGCGTTTCGCGACGGCGCGCGCGATGCTGCCGAGCGGCAAGTGCTGAGTGCTGCGTTCGCCGCCATCGCTGGCAAGCCGGGCAAGTACCTGGCCGACATCTATGCCCTGGCGCGCACCATGTTGCTGCGCGATGGCGTGGCGCAAGTGGCGGGCGGGGAGTACTGCACCGTCAGTGATGCGACGCAGTTTTACTCGTACCGGCGCGATGGCGTCACGGGAAGACAGGCCAGCTTGATCTGGCGCAAATAATCTGCACGGCAGACACTTATGTGTCTGCCGTTTTTGTTTTATCGTCTGTTGAGGCAAGCGCGCGCGCCTGCAGTTCAGCGATGCGCGCCGCCTTGCGTTTGCGTCGCCGCGAGCCCGTCAGATAGAATAGGATGGACAGCGGGATGACGCAGTACAGCACGAAGGTCATCACCCCGGCGACGATGGATGGTTCCGTTAGCGCCATGAGGCCGACGACATAGATCCAGGCAACAGCGGTCATGAGCATCATGCGTAGTGGCAGTCAGTAAAAGTTTGCATGCAGGTGGCCCGGAAGTAATTATTTATTAATTCTTGAATGGACTTACATTTTATGAATATGCCCGATCCTCAAATGATGACCAAGGAATGGATGGCGCAGATCAGCAATCCTGAGCAGTGGAAAACGTGGTTCAACATGGTACCGCAGCCCCAGGGCAATCCGATTGCCGGCATTTTGCAGGATGCGGGCGCCAGCATCAAGCCGGAAGCGATCGAGCAGCTGAAAGATGCCTACGTGGCCAAGCTGACGGGCTTGTGGACCGATTTTATGGCCGGCAAGACGCCAGAGCTGAAAGACCGCCGCTTCGCCGCGCCCGCCTGGCACGCCAGTCCCCTGTCGGCCTTCAATGCGGCCGCCTATTTACTGAATGCGGAGTTTCTCAGCGCCATGGCCGATGCCGTGGAAGCGACGCCGCACCAGAAGCAAAAGATTGCGTTTGCCGTGCAGCAAATCGTCGACGCCATGTCACCCGCCAATTTTCTTGCCACCAATCCCGATGCCCAGCAAACCCTGATCGAGACCAAGGGCGAAAGCCTGACCAAGGGCTTGAGCAATATGCTGACCGACATGCAAAAGGGCCGCATCTCGCAGTCCGACGAATCGGCCTTCGAAGTGGGTCGCAACGTGGCAACCACGCCGGGCACGGTGGTGTTTGAAAACGCCTTGTTCCAGCTGATCCAGTACACGCCGACGACGGCCACGGTACACCAGCGGCCGCTGCTGATGGTGCCGCCGTGCATCAATAAATTCTATATCCTTGACTTGCAGCCAGAAAACTCGCTTGTGCGCTATGCGGTGGAGCAGGGCAATACCGTATTCCTCATGTCCTGGCGTAATCCGGACATGAGCATGCAGCACCTGACGTGGGACGATTACGTCGAGCAAGGCGTGATCGAAGCCATCCAGGTGACGCAGGACATCTCCGGCCAGGACAAGCTCAATATGTTCGGCTTTTGCGTGGGCGGCACCATCGTCTCGACGGCGCTGGCGGTGCTCAAGGCGCGCGGTGAGAGTCCGGCCGCCAGCCTGACCCTCTTGACCACCTTCCTCGATTTTTGCGACACGGGCGCGCTCGACGTCTTCATTGACGAGCCGCAAGTGGCGTTGCGCGAGCAGAGCCTGGCCAAGGGTGGCCTGATGTCGGGCCGCGACCTGGGCAGCACGTTCTCCAGCCTGCGGCCGAACGACCTGGTGTGGAACTACGTGCAGTCGAATTACCTGAAAGGCAAGGAGCCGCCTGCGTTCGACTTGCTGTACTGGAATGGCGACGGCACGGGCTTGCCGGGCCCGATGTTCTGCTGGTATCTGCGCAACACTTACCTGGAAAACAGCCTGAAAGTGCCGGGCAAGCTGACGGTGGCCGGGGAGCAGGTCGACCTCAGCAGCATCGACGCGCCCGCTTTCATCTATGGTTCGCGCGAAGACCATATCGTGCCCTGGGGCGCGGCCTACGCCAGCACGGCCCTGCTGAACCCGAAAAAACCGAAAGCCAACCGTTTCATCCTCGGTGCTTCGGGCCATATCGCCGGCGTGATCAATCCGGCCTCGAAGAAAAAGCGCAGTTACTGGAGCAATGACCAGCCACGCACGGCGAAAGCCAAGCCCTTGAGCGCCGAGCAATGGATGGAAGGCGCGACCGAGCACGTGGGCAGCTGGTGGCCCGAATGGGCGGCCTTCCTGGCCGAGCACGGCGGCGCACAGGTGAAGGCGCCAGGCAAGCCAGGCAACAAACGCCACGCGGCAATCGAGCCGGCGCCGGGGCGATATGTTAAAGTCAGGGCAGATTAAGTCACAAAGCGTTTTTGCCTGACAAGGTCGGCGTAATCATCGGTCTTGTCAGGAATCTACTTTTAGTTGCGTTGCAATAAATGCGGGAATCTACTACCCTGATGTGCAATGGAGCCATTTTCCACTCTATAATGGAAAAAGTAGGCAGGTGCGAAAGCGGACCCACGTTCGCTTTTTTTTCGGATTAACTCAGTACGCGCTGCGGCGCAATAAGTGGAACTTGTGATGAGTAGTGCAAAAAAAAGTATAGACCGCCTGATTAAAAAATATCCCAACCGCCGTCTGTACGACACGCAAACCAGTTCCTACATCACCTTGACGGACGTCAAGCAGCTGGTGCTGGACAATGAAGTGTTTACCGTCGTCGATGCCAAATCCAGTGAAGATTTGACGCGTAGCATCTTGCTGCAAATCATTTTGGAAGAAGAAGCGAACGGCGCGCCCATGTTCTCGAGCAGCGTGTTGTCGCAGATCATCCGCTACTATGGCCATGCCATGCAGGGCATGATGGGATCCTACCTGGAAAAGAACGTTCAAGCGTTCACCGATATCCAGCACAAATTCACTGGCACGTCGGCCGGCAGCTTCGAAGGCAAGCCATTCAGCCCGGAAATGTGGACCCAGTTCATGAATGTCCAGGGCCCGATGATGCAAGGCATGATGAACAACTACATCGACCAGAGCAAGAGCCTGTTCGTGCAGATGCAGGAACAGATGCAGAGCCAGAGCAAGAATCTGTTCGGCACCTTCCCCTTCGTTCCGCCGGTGCCGCCGACGGACAAAAAATAAGCTGATCCGGTTTTTACGTCGCACAACGGCACAGGAGTTCCTGTGCCGTTGTGCATTCAGGCGCCATATCGCCTCGGTGTGCCGGGTTTTGATCGGAGCATGGTGCAACCATTTTTCCTTGATGGGCAGACGCTGTCCGGCAAGGATGACATCGCAGCGTTCGTTTGATATGCAACTGCAGGTCCACGAGGAGTCTATATGGCGCTGCTTGAACAATTGCAGGCAATGATTGCAGCCGATAATGAGCGTATGCATGTCCTTCGTCTTGTCAGGGAACTTGATCTGCCCGATTGCTGGGTTGCTGCGGGATTTGTGCGATGCTGTGTCTGGGATCATTTGCACCAACGTTCGCCTTCGCCACTGCCTCACGATATCGACGTCATCTGGTACGACCCAAGCAAGGCGACACAGGCGCATGACGCCATGCTTGAGTCGAGTTTAAGAGCGCGGGACGGCACGCTGGGCTGGTCGGTAAAGAATCAGGCGCGTATGCATGAACGCAATGCGGACCTGCCTTACCTGACCGCTTCCGATGCCATGAGATACTGGCCGGAAACCGCCACTGCCGTGGGTGTGCGACTCAATGACCTTGCAGACATCGATATAGCGGCTCCTTTCGGCCTGCATGATCTTTTCGATCTGGTGGTCCGGCCGACAGAGCGATTTCTGACAGCGAAGCAATCGGTCTACGCAGGCCGCGTGCGTGGCAAGAATTGGCAAGGTACCTGGCCCAAGCTACGTATTGAATTCCCAGGTGCTGCTTCCTGCCGTGCTTTGGAACCGGACTGAGCAAGCTCATAGCCTGCATTTGATGATAAGCGATGCAGCAGCCTGAGAATCGCACATGCAATCTATTGCTACCTATGCCCGGTCAACCCGGACAGCGTAGCAACCGCGTCTGGCGTTGTGGACGTGGATATGGCTGACTTCCTGACTGCCAAAGATCTGCTCAATCAGGGTTTCAATCGACGTGCCTTCCACCACATATTCAGGCGCGTCCGCCATCCGGCTCTTGCTCTGCAAGTCGATCCAGGCAGACGGCACGGATGCCGTCTGGTAGTCATCGTTCACATCGGGTGGGCATGGCATTGTCGACTGACGGTCAGAACTTTCACTTCATGCTTTCGGCAGTCCAGCTTTTACCGCCGTCGTTCGATATTTCAAATTGCGCCGGCACGCTCCAGCGCATTATTTTTCCCAGAATCGCACCCGATTTAAGCGGGGTCAACTCGCGTGATTTCGGTTTGGCATCCACCAGTGTCCACGTTTTGCCCATGTCGCTACTGGCATGTAAGGTCGTATCGCTCATCATACTGCTTTCAAAACGCAGCAGGGTGCCATCGGTACGCTGAACCAGCGGAATGTGGCTAGCGGTGACCTCTTGCCAGGTTTGACCTTGATTCACTGAAACGAAAGCATCTCTGGAGGTGATCGCAAATGGCCCGTAACCTTGTGTTATGAGGCTCCACATGCCGCTGCCGCTGATGCGCATCGCATCCACACGGCGATCGGGCATTGCCCGCTCTGACCACTGGCCACTGGCGTAGTCGTAGAGGTGCAGCGTTCCTTTCGTCGACGTGTAGGCAAAGCCTGTGCCGATATCGCGCAGCCAGAACCAGGTGTCCTGGTTCAGGAGCCACTTCCCCAGCTTTTCACTGCGTACCTGATTCCACTCGCCGCGCTCGAGACGGGCGGAATGATAAATCGTGACTTCATTGTTACGCTGGACGGCGACATACCAGCCAGCGTCCATATTGCCAGCCAGTCCGACCAGATTGCCATAGGGAAGGTTGCCAGTGTCAATCGGTTCAAGCTTGTTCTGTCCCGGCGCATGGCGCAGCAGGGTGCCGAACTCGCCGAAGGCCAGCAAGTCTGCATCCGGCATTTGCACCGGCTGCACGCAGTTCAGCGTCTCTATTTTGTCGCTGGCCAGTTGTTTCCATGTTCCCTCAGGGCTGCGCCACAGCACTGTGCCCATGCGGGTTGCGGCCGCCACGCTGCCGTCTGGTAGCTCCGTCACGCATTCGGCGCCGGTGGGGCGGGCCATGGCGACTTCCTCAGCGCGATCCGTATCACTGCGCGATCCGGACCAGCTGACTGTCTTTTCGGGTGCAAACAGCTTCAGGTGCTCGGGAGAATAGCGTTCGAGCAGGGTTCGGTTGTCTCGCACCCGCACGCTGCGGCCGACCAGTACACGCTCGCCATAAAGAGGCGTGACGATCAGGCGTCCCAGATCGACCGGCTTGCCTTCCTCCACAGTAAATAAGCCCAGGCCGCTGCCCATTTTGATGTAGCGGTTTGATTTGCCGGCGTCGGCCAGTTGACTGAAGTAGTATTTCCCCGGTGGCAGGGTCCCCATGAAAAGAGTCGTGTCGCGCGCCATATCCTTGGCAACCTGGTTCAGGATATATTGCTGCAGGACCAGGCTCGATACTGCGTCTCCGCTACTCAGGCGGCCCAAGGTGATCTGGCCCAATCCGTTCACCTCATCAGTGTTGGCAGTAATGCTGACAGTAACGGCTGTACCTTCGGAGGGCACGCCGACGCTGAGAGGGCGCTGCACATGCGTTGTGACACAGCCACCGAGCATCAGCGCAGAGACGGCTCCTGCAAAAACGTTGGCAACGAAATTTTTGATGAACATTTTATTTCCACAGTGCAATAAAATCTTATTATAGCGAGACTGTGTATGAAATAACAAGTAAATTAGTCAAGTATGGGCTGCAGCCAGATATGGAATGCGTGAAAGAATATGCTCAGGGCAGGTCGCCCGTGGCTCCCACCGTTGCATATCCCGCAGCAAAACCAGACCGCCACTGACAGCTAAGGGCGGCTCGGGGTACAATAGCCGATTCGCCTCACCATTTTACTAGCTGCCAACTATGTCTGAAATTCACCGTATTGCTGTTCCTTCCGCCAAGCCAGAGGCCATGCAGGCCATGCCAGGTGCGGCGCCGAAAGTGGGCTTTGTCTCGCTCGGCTGCCCGAAAGCGCTGGTCGACTCTGAACAAATCCTGACCCAACTGCGCGCCGAAGGCTACGAAACGGCGAAATCCTACGCTGGCGCCGATCTGGTGATCGTCAATACCTGCGGATTTATCGATGCTGCCGTGCAAGAGTCGCTCGACGCCATCGGCGAAGCGCTGGCTGAAAACGGTAAAGTGATCGTGACCGGCTGCCTGGGCGCCAAGAAAGATGCTGCCGGCGACGACATCATCATGAAGGTGCACCCGAAAGTGCTGTCCGTCACGGGCCCGCACGCGCTGGCCGAGGTGATGGATTCCGTCCACTTGCACCTGCCGAAACCGCATGCACCGTTCCTTGATCTGGTGCCGCCGCAAGGCGTCAAGCTGACGCCGAAGCATTATGCTTACCTGAAAATCTCCGAAGGCTGCAACCACCGCTGCAGCTTCTGCATCATCCCATCGATGCGCGGCGACCTGGTGTCGCGTCCGATCGGCGAACTGATGATCGAGGCGGAAAACCTGTTCAAGGCCGGCGTCAAGGAATTGCTGGTCATTTCGCAAGATACCTCGGCGTATGGCGTGGACGTGAAATTCCGTTCCGGCTTCTGGAATGGCCGTCCCGTGAAGACGCACATGACGCAACTGACGGAAGCGCTGGGCGAACTGGCCAAGTCCTACGGCGCCTGGGTGCGCTTGCACTATGTGTATCCATACCCGCACGTGGACCAGATCATCCCGATGATGAGCGGCGGCCACATCCTGCCATACCTCGATATTCCCATGCAGCATGCGCATCCTGACGTGTTGAAACGCATGAAGCGCCCGGCCAGCGGCGAGAAAAACCTGGACCGCATCCAGGCCTGGCGCGCCATCAACCCGGACCTGACCATCCGCTCGACCTTCATCGCCGGTTTCCCTGGCGAAACGGAAGAGGAATTCGAGTACTTGCTCGACTTCCTCAAGGAAGCGCAGATCGACCGCCTGGGCTGCTTCGCCTATTCGCCTGTCGAAGGCGCGACCGCCAACGCCATCGCCAACCCCGTGCCGGAAGAGCTGCGCGAAGAGCGCCGCGGCCGCGTGATGCTGCTGCAGGAAGAAATTTCGAAAAAACGCCTGCAAGCCAAGGTCGGCAAGACCGTGCGCGTGCTGATCGATGAAGTCACCCGCTCCGGCGGCGTGGGCCGCTCGTCCGCCGACGCGCCCGAAATCGATGGCGTCGTGTATGTGAAGCCGCCGTTCGAGCCGCACCGCAAGCTGGCCGTCGGCCAATTCGTCGACGTGACCATCACGTCGGCCGATGCGCACGACCTGTGGGGCGCTGCCGAGTAAGCAGGTGTAACAACAGTACGGCAGGCAAGGGCATAAGCCCTTACAATCAAGGCGGACCAGCAATTGCTGGCCCGCCTTTTTATTTGCCGACGCCGCCATGACCATCATCAAATCTCCGCAAACCGCGCTGATCCACAGCGATTACCAGGCGCCGCAAGGCTTTGCCGCGTTTCCCAACGCCATTCATCACGCATCGACCGTGCTGTTCAAGGACGTGGCCGCCATGCGTTCGGGCGACTGGAAAGAAAAGAATGCCTACACCTACGGCTTGCACGGCACGCCCACCACGTTCACCCTGGAAGCGCGGCTGGCCGAAATCGAAGGTGGCAAGCACTGCCTGCTGGCGCCGTCAGGACTGGCGGCCATCGCCATGGCGGACTTTGCCCTGCTGAAGACGGGCGATGATGTCTTGCTGCCGGAAAATATCTACAACCCGAACCGTGAACTGGGACGCTGGCTGGCGCAGGACTTCGGCATCACGGCCCGCTATTACGACCCGCAGATCGGCGCCGGCATCGCAGGCTTGATCCAGGAAAATACCAAGCTGATCTGGACGGAAGCACCGGGTTCCGTGACCATGGAAGTGCCGGACTTGCCCGCCATCTGCGCGGCCGCCCACGCGCGCGGCGTACTCGTCGCTTTGGACAACACCTGGTCGGCCGGCCTGGCGCTGCGCGGCTTTGACCTGGGCGTGGACATCATCATGCAGGCGCTGACGAAATACCAGTCAGGCGGCTCGGATGTGCTGATGGGCGCGCTCATTACGCGCGAGCGCGCGCTGCACGAGCGCCTGGCGCTGGCGCACATGCGTCTGGGCATGGGCGTGGGCGCCGATGACGCCTATCTGGTGCTGCGCGGCTTGCCGACCATGAAGCTGCGCTTCGACGCCCATGATGCGGGTGCGCGTGCGGTGGCCAGCTGGCTCAAGGCTAGAGGCGAGATTGCCACGGTGCTGCATCCGGCCTTCGACGATTGCCCGGGTCACGCCATCTGGCAGCGCGATTTCACGGGCGCAGGCGGCCTGTTTTCCGTGCTGTTCGATGCCCGCTACACGGAGGCACACACTGACCGTTTCGTCGACGCCTTGCAGTTGTTCAAGATAGGCTACAGCTGGGGCGGCGCAAACAGCCTGGTGATGCCGTACCGCATCGGCGCCATGCGCAAGGGCTGGCAATTGCCGGGTCAGCTGGTGCGCCTGAACGTGGGGCTGGAAGATCCGCAGGACTTGATTGCCGATATCGAACGGGCGTTCGCAGCAATGTAGGCAGCGGCAAACCGTTGGCTTGCCGCGAAGCACCTTTTACATGGGCACAGGGGTGTTGTTGTGCAGGTCGAGGAAGCCGCGCAGCAAACGGTAGGCTTTCCACAGCCATGCCACGCCCCACACGACGAGCGCCAGCGGAATGCCGATCAGCGTGATCCACAGGATGGCGCCGACGACGATCCAGGCCACATACCACCAGAAGGAACGGATCATCCAGCTGTGATGGCTGTACACGAAGGTCCCGGCCGCCTCGCCGCGCTTCACATAATTGATGATGAGCGGAATGAAGGAAAATGCGCCCAACGAAAACACAAAGCTGGCGCCATGTATCAGGTACAACCACCAGGCCAGGTTTTTGGTCTGCTGGAGTTGGGTATCGAGAATCATATCTTGTGACATGCAGGCTCCTGCTTGATGTTTTAATCAGGTTTTTATTGTAACAAGCTATTTTGCGCAGGAGCGCAGTCCATGGAAAAAGGCGGAATACATTGTTGAAAGCACATCCACATCCCACCTTGTCTGCGCGTGCCCGATCATGGCTGCGCCGCGCTTTGCCGGCCTTGCTGCTGTGCGCCACGGTGGCCCATGCCGCCGGCCCTACGCTGGAGGCGGAGTTTGCTTCTGGCTTGAAGGACGAGGGCCTGGCGGGCGCAGTCTGGAGCGAAGTCTTGTCCGACGGAACAGTCAAAGTCGGCGCGTCGGGCCTGCGCGATGCCGCCAAGCACATACCCATGCAGGCGGACACGCGCGTGCAGGTGGGCTCCGTGGGCAAGGTGGCGCTGGCACTGGGCGTCTTGCGCCTGATCAGCGAAGACCGGCTCACGCTCGACACGCCCTTGCAGCAGGTGCTGCCGGACCTGGCGCTGAAAAACCCGTGGCAGGCCAGCGATCCTGTGCGCATCCGCCACCTGCTGGCGCATACGTCCGGCCTCGATAATGTGCGCTTCTGGCAGGCGTTCAGCCTGAACCCGGCGCCGGATACGCCGCTGGCGGCCGCCTTCGACGGCGGCCGCAATCTGCTGCGCGTGCGGGCGCGGCCCGGCAGCCGTTACGCGTATTCGAACATGGGCTATGGCTTGCTGGGCATGGTGATTGAAAAGGTCACGGGCCAGCCCTACGAGCGCTACCTTGATGCGCAGCTGCTGCAGCCGCTGGGAATGGCGGACAGCACGTTTACTTTCGTCACGCAGACGGGCCCGCATGCGGACCCGCGCCTGGCCATGGGCCACTTCGAGCATGGCGTGGCGCAGCCGGCCGTGCCGCAGTACTTGCGTCCGGCCGCGCAATTCACCACGACGGCGGCCGACATGGGCAAGCTGGCGCAATTCCTGATGGGTGATGGCAAGTTGCAGGGCAAGCGCTTCATCGACCCGGCGCTGATGGGTGCCTTGTCCGATCCGGCCGGCACGGATGCGGCGCAGGCGGGCCTGGAGACGGGCCACGGCCTGGCGTTGGCCGTGCGCGACCGCCACAATGTGGTGGGCGCCTGCCACCCGGGCACGACCGTGGGTTTTCGCGCCATGCTGTGCATCTACCCGGAGCAGGACAGCGCCTTCTTCGTGGCCTTCAATACGGATGCGGAACAGGCCGACTATGAACGCTTCAACCGCCTGTTGCTGCGCGACCTGGAGCTGCCGCTGCGCGCGCCGGCTCCGCAGGGTACGCCCGCACCCACGGTGGAAAACTGGCAGGGCGTGTACGTGCCGTCGCCCAGCCCCATGGCCAGCATGGCCTGGGTCGATGCGGTCTTCGGCTTTACGCGCCTGAAATGGGATGGCGAATCGCTGTTCCTGATCCCGTTCCAGGGCGAACCGAGGGAACTGGAACCCGTGGGTGGCTTGCTGTTCCGCGCCAGCGACCGCAGCACCGCGTCGCACGTGCTGATGCAAGAGGATGGCAAGCATATCCTCAGCGACGGCTTGCGCAGCTATGAGCGGGTGTCGATGCTGCGCATGCTGGTGTTGTGGGGCAGCCTGGCGCTGGGTTTGGCGGGCTTGCTGTATGTGCTGGTGGTGGGCGTCTGGCGCGCCGCGCTGCGCAGCCTGGGGCGGGGCGATCATCTGTTCGCGCCGCTGCTGTCGCTGTTGTCGCTGCTCCTGCCCCTGCCGCTGTTCTATTTCCAGTCTTACCTTCGCCTGGGCGATGTCACCGTGGCCAGCGTGCTGCTGGCGCTGGTCACGGGTGCGCTGCCGCTGGCCATGGCGTTTGGCCTGGCGCGCTGCTGGCGCAGCCGCGGTACGGCGGGCGAGGCCGGCTCGTGGGCGAAATGGGATTGGGTAGGCTTGCTGGCGGCATTGCAACTGCTGCTGGTGCTGGCCTGGTGGGGCTTGCTGCCGCTGCGACTGTGGCAGTTGTAGCAGCTGCGGCTGGCCGTCAGCGCCAGACTTGCAGCAGCCGGCGCCACCAGCGTTGCGCCGGCCTGGCTTGGCTGCCATGCTCGGCGCGCCCGGTGCGTTTGGCGCGATAGCTGGCAGCCGCCATTTGCAGGCCGATGCGGTCCATCGCCGCCATCGCCTCGGCTTCCTGCTGCGACAAGCCATGCAGCAAGGCTTGCACCCGGGGTTCCAGCAGGAAGGCAGTACGCAGGGAGTCGTCCGTGTACAGCCTTGCCAGGTAGGTTTCCAGTGCGGCGGAACTCATGCGCACCGCCCCGCACGCAAGGCAGCGCGCGCCAGGTCCAGCTGGCCCAGCACATGGTCGAACGATGGGTAATTGCCGTCGCGTTCGACGATCACCGTCAGGGGCTGCGGCGCATGGCGCGCCAGCAAGGTCAATAAAGCAAAGACGGCGGGCGGCACATCGTGCAGATGGTCGTCCAGCAAGCGCTGGCCGCCGCCAGGCGCAGCTACCCAGTGGCCGCCGCTCAGGTGCACGGCGCCGACCCTGGCCAGGGGCAGGCGCAGTAGCAGTTCCTCCGGCGCCTCGCCAAAATTGACGGCATTCGCATACAGGTTGTGCAGGTCCAGCAGCAGGGGCACTTGCGCGCCGTGGATAATCTGCGCCAGCCATGTGGCTTCGTCCATCGTGCTGGCGGGAGGCTGGACGAGGGTGGCGATGTTTTCCATCAGCGGTGCGCTGCCGACGATGCGGGTGGCCAGTGCGATATTGGCCACCGCGCCTGCGGCGCTGTGCGGCGTGCGCGGCGGGGCCGCCAGGTGGCCGATTTCGACGCCGCCGGCGCGCACGAAACTCAGGTGCTCGGACCATGACTCCGCCTGCACCGCTTTCATCAGGCGCGCCATCGCACGCAGGCGGCGCGGGTCGGCGGGAATGCTTGACGCCAGCCCCATGCCCACGCCGTGCAGGCTGACGGGCACCTGGCGCGCCAGGCTGCTCAAGGCCGCGATGCCGGCGCGCGAGGCGCGGTAATAGTCATCGGCGATCACTTCCAGCACGTCGATCTGCGCCAGGTTGGACAGGATGCCGGCGGCCAGTTCGCCGCGCCAGCCCAGGCCGACGCGGTCGCGTGTGGCACCCGTGCTAGCTGCCACAGCCGCCGCCCCCGCCGCAACCGCCACAGCCGCTGCCGCCGCCATCGCCGCCGCCATCACCGCCGCCCGATGACGAGTCGCCCGTGCTGCCGGACGAGGAGCCGCTGCTGTGCCGGGGTACCGGGTACAGCTCGGCGACATACGCGTACACGGACAAGGGCAGGGCGCCGAGTCCGAAGATGGCGGCCAGCAGGGCCATATCGGCGCTGCTGCTGCCAGCCTGCAGGCGCGACGCGCGTAGGTTCAGCCGGCCAAACAGCATGCGCAGGTCGCTCAGCAGCCGCTGCGCGCTCCAGCTGATCGCCTGGGTGCGCAAACCGCGCAGCATGAGCAGGAAGATCGTCAGCAGTAGCGCCAGGAACAGCAGGTTGTAGTGCTGGCGGCTGATGGCGATGACGGCCTTGATGGCGGCCACCGTCAGCAGCAGATAGTGTGCGACCCAGGTGAGGCGTTCGCGGCGGCGCAGCAGCGGCGGGCCGACCAGCAATTCCTGCAGCGTCAAGCTGTCCCGGTAAGCGCGGCACGAAGGCAGCATGTCGGCCTGCACGGCCAGTTCCTTGCTGTGACCCTGGCGGTCCAGGTACAGCCGCAGCACGTCGCGTTCGATGTCGTGAGTGGCGAAGCGCAGACTGTCGGCGCTGGCCGTTTCCAGCAGCGGGCCATCGGCGCGCAGCAAGCCGCGGTCGACCAGCACGATGGCGGCGATTTTCACGGCTTCGAGGGCGCCGCCGCGCAGGAAGGCGATGCGGTAGGGATCATCGGCCAGCGACAGCTGGGCGTGCGGATTGCGCAATTCCTGGCGTATCAGCAATTCGCGCACGCTGTAATACACGAGCAGGCCGAAAATCAGGTAGGCCAGCAGGAACCACGGCCCGCTCCAGTCGAACGGATTGACCCCGTTCACCGCATGGTCTCCGCGTGTTCGCGCAAGCGTTCGGTAATGGCCATCAGGCCAGTAAAGGCGGGCAGGGCCTGCCCCGGCGCCAGGTGCGCCGTTTCGCGCGCCGTCGACATGGCTTGCAAGGCAGAGTGCAGGGCAGGTTCGCCCAGTTGGTCGACAAACGCTTCGAGCGCTTGCTTGCCCGACAGTGCCGTCCGGCCATCGAGCTGCGCCAGCGATGCAGCGGCCGAGCGCAGCGGACCGGCCGCGTCGGCGATGGCGCCAGCCAGCTGTTCTTCGTTCAGGCTGAGCAGCAGATAGCGTTCGCGCATGCGCACCTGCTGGTTCAGCAGCACTTGCCGCAGCCGGCGCAGCACCGCGTCGCGGCTGGTATGCAGGCTGGCGAAGGGATCATTGCCCAGCAGCACTTGATGGCGCGCAATGATATCGGCAAACTTGACGGCGAAGGCGTCGGCGGCCTGCGGCAACTCGCTTTCGAGCAGGAACATCACTTGCAAATCGATGGCGGCGTGCGCCATGCGCAATGGCCCGCGCAGCGCATCGGCCGCCGGCGGCGTAAAGCGCTTGAGCAGCAACAGCAAGTTGACGTCGGACGTGGCGCGCAACTGGCCATCGGCGGCCGAGCCAAACAGCACAGCGGCGGCAAGGTCATTACCAAAGGCCCTTTGCGCGGCGGTGACAAACAAGTCCAGGTGGCGTTGTATCTCTTCTGGCAGCGAGGGCGGCATGCGGTGTTCTTTCACGATGAGCAAGCTTGGTAGTCATAAGTTTGCAATATAGCAAAAATTTTCCACCGTGCGCGCGCCGCCAGACGCCAAGTCAGCTCAATACGTTCAGCAAGCCATCGAGACCCACAAAGTTCAGCGCCACGTCCGCCTGCGAGCGCACCACCGGCTTGGCGCGGAAGGCGACGGACAGGCCGGCGATGCCCATCATTTTCAAGTCGTTGGCGCCGTCGCCCATGACGATGGCCTGCGCTGGCGTAATGCCCAGCTGCGCGCATACGCGCTCCACCGTGCGCTGCTTTTCCTCGGCGTCGACGATGCCGCCAATGACCTTGCCCGTCAGCTTGCCATCGACGATTTCCAGTTCGTTCGCATGCGTGTAATCGAGGCCCAGGCGCTGTTTCAGGCGCTCGGTAAAGAAAGTGAAGCCGCCCGACACCAGCAGCGTTTTCAGGCCGGCTTTTTGCACGGCCGCCAGCATGGTTTCCGCACCCGGCGACAGTTTCAGGCGCTCGTCGTAGACGCGCTGCAGGGCCGACGCATCGAGGCCTTCAAGCAGGGCCACGCGCTGCTTCAAACTGGCGGCGAAATCGAGTTCGCCGCGCATGGCCGCTTCCGTGATGGCCGCCACCTGCGGCTTGAGGCCCTGCATGTCGGCGATTTCATCGATGCACTCGATGGTGATCAGGGTTGAATCCATGTCCATCGCCACGAGCTTGAATTCGCTCAGTTCGCGCTGGCCCATCATGTAGGTGGCGTCCAGCTGCGCCGCCTGGGCCGCCACTTCGATGGTGGGGCGCAGTGCGGGCGAATAGGCGATCTTTTCGCAGCGCACGGCGTTCGGGCCCAGGCGCGTGATGGACGTCGGCGCGGCCAGGGCGGCGATGCGATCAAGCCTGGCCATGTCGCCGTCGAGACCCTGCAGGATCAGATTCATGGTGATGGAAGTCGTGTTAGTCATGGGGCAGTCCTGCATAGATTGTCGAAATTGTTTACACCGTCAATTGCTTGATGGTGGTCTTGATCTGCGTCACGCGCGCGGCAAGGTCGGGCATGGCGGCCGTGATTTTCAGCTTGTCCTGGCCATGCAGCTTGATATGGCGGTTCTTCTGGATCAGGTCAATGATGCGCATCGGGTCGATGGGCGGCTTGGCCATGAATTGCAGGGTGGCCGCTTCGCCATGCACGTCGATCTTGACGATGCCCACGGTTTTCGCCGCGATACGCAGCCGGTGTGTCTCGATCAGCGCTTTCACGGGGTCGGGCAGCTTGCCGAAGCGGTCGATCAGCTCTTCCTGGATATCGTCGATTTTCTCTTGCGTGGCGCAGTTGGCCAGGCGCTTGTAGATCGACAGGCGCTCGTGCACGTCGCCGCAGAAGTCGGCCGGCAGCAGGGCCGGCACGTGCAGGTTGATTTCCGTCGTTGACGCCAGCGGCGCGGCCAGGTCCGGCTCCTTGCCGGCCTTCAGCGAGCGCACGGCTTCGTTGAGCATGTCCGAATACAGCTGGAAGCCGATTTCCGTCATCTCGCCCGACTGGCTTTCGCCCAGCACCTCGCCGGCGCCGCGGATTTCCAGGTCGTGCATGGCCAGGTAAAAGCCGCTGCCCAGTTCTTCCATCTGCTGGATGGCGTCCAGGCGGCGCTGCGCCAGCTTGCTGAGGCCCTGCACGTCGTGCACCAGCAGGTAGGCGTAAGCCTGGTGGTGCGAGCGTCCGACCCGGCCGCGCAGCTGGTGCAGCTGCGCCAGGCCGAACTTGTCGGCGCGGTGCATGATGATGGTGTTCGCCGTCGGTACGTCGATGCCCGTTTCAATGATCGTCGTGCACAGCAAAATGTTGAAACGCTGGGCGACAAAGTCGCGCATGACCTTTTCCAGGTCGCGCTCGTGCATCTGGCCGTGCGCCACGGCGATGCGCGCCTCGGGCAGCAGTTCCGTCAGCATGGCCAGGCGGTTCTGGATGGTTTCCACCTCATTGTGCAGGAAGTAGATCTGGCCACCGCGTTTCAGTTCGCGCAAACATGCTTCGCGGATGATGGCTTCACCCTCGCTGCGCACGAATGTCTTGATAGCCAGGCGCTTTTGCGGCGCCGTGGCGATGATGGAAAAGTCGCGCAAGCCTTCCAGCGCCATGCCCAGGGTACGCGGGATCGGCGTGGCCGTCAGGGTCAGCACGTCCACTTCGGCGCGCAATGCCTTTAATGCTTCCTTCTGGCGCACGCCGAACCTGTGTTCCTCGTCGATGATGACCAGGCCCAGGCGGGTGAACTTCACGTCATCGGAGAGCAGCTTGTGCGTGCCGATGACGATGTCGATGGTGCCGTCGGCCATGCCCTTGAACGCCTGCGTGATTTCCTTGCCAGTGCGGAAACGCGACAGTTCGGCGATGCGCACGGGCCAGTCGGCGAAGCGGTCGGCGAAGGTTTGCGCATGCTGCTCCGCCAGCAGGGTGGTGGGCGCCAGTATCGCCACCTGCTTGCCGCCCATGACGGCGATGAAGGCGGCGCGCAGCGCCACTTCCGTCTTGCCGAAGCCGACGTCGCCGCAGACAAGGCGGTCCATCGGTTTACCGGAAGTCATGTCCTTGATGACATTGTGGATGGCCTCGGCCTGGTCCGGCGTTTCGTCGAAGCCGAAGCTGTCGGCGAAGCGCTGGTAGTCGTGCGCGGAGAATTCGAACGAGTGGCCCTGGCGCAGGGCACGGCGCGCATACAGGTTGAGCAGCTCGGCGGCCGTGTCGCGCACCTGTTCGGCCGCGCGTTTCTTGGCTTTTTCCCACTGGCCCGAACCGAGCGAGTGCAGCGGCGCGTCTTCCGGCGCGGCGCCCGAATAGCGTGAGATCACATGCAGCTGCGACACGGGCACGTACAGCTTGGTGTCCTTGGCGTATTCCAGGTGCAAAAATTCTGTCTCGCCTTCGCCCAGGTCCATGCTGGTCAGGCCCATGTAGCGCCCGATGCCGTGGTTGATGTGCACCACGGGGTCGCCGATTTTGAGCTCCGACAGGTCGCGCACCATCGATTCGACCTGCGTCACGCCTTCCTGTTTTTTTGTTCCGACGCGTCGGCCGGAACCTGCATACAGCTCCGTCTCGGTGATGAAGGCCAGATTGCCTTCTGGCGTAAACAGTTCGAAACCCGCGTGCAGCGGCGCGACGCCCAGCATCAGCTTGGCGCTTGATTGCAGGAAGCCGTCGCTGCCTTCCACCGGTGTCAGGTGCAGATCGTATTCGGTAAAGTACTGCTGCAAGGTTTCGCGGCGGCCGTTCGATTCGGCGCAAATCATCACGCGGCGGCCCGATTGCAGCAGATAGCTGCGCAGGTTGGCCAGCGGGTCGTCGGCGCGGCGGTTGACGGCGATGTTCGGCACGGGCGCCGACAGTTCGGACGCCAGCGCATCGTTTGATTTCACGATGGCCAGGCGCGGGTAGGGCTTGGCGAGGCCGAAGAACTGCTCGTCGGACAGGAACAGCGATTCGGGCGGCAGGATCGGCCGCTCGCGGTCCGCTTTTAAAAAGCGGTAGCGCGACTGGGTATCGGTCCAGAAGCGCCCGATGGCCGCGTCGATCTCGCCCACCAGGGCCAGCGAAGCGTCAGGCGGCAGGTAGTCGAACAGGGTGGCCGTCTGCTCGAAGAACAGGGGCAGATAGTATTCGATGCCGGCCGAGGCGATGCCGCTGCTGATGTCCTTGTAGACGACGGAGCGCGATGGATCGCCCTCGAACTGTTCGCGCCAGCGGTTGCGGAAGGTGGTGCGCGCCGCTTCGTCCATGGGGAATTCGCGCCCCGGCAGCAAGCGCACTTCGTGCACGGGGTAGAGCGAGCGCTGGGTGTCGGCGTCAAACGTGCGGATGGTCTCGATGGTGTCGCCGAACAGGTCGAGACGGTAGGGCAGGGCCGAACCCATGGGGAACAGGTCGAGCAGGCCGCCGCGCACCGAGTATTCGCCGGGCGACATCACTTGCGACACATGACTGTAGCCGGCCAGGGTCAGCTGCGACTTCAGGCGAGCCTCGTCGAGCTTTTCGCCCTTCTTGAAGAAGAAGGTGTAGGCCGCCAAAAAGGACGGCGGCGCCAGGCGCACCAGCGCCGTGGTGGCCGGCACGATCAGCACGTCGCACTGGCGCGTCTGGATTTCGTGCAGCGTGGCCAGGCGTTCGGAGACCAGGTCCTGGTGCGGCGAAAAGGCGTCGTAGGGCAGGGTTTCCCAGTCCGGCAGCAGATGGCAGCGCAGTTCCGTGCCGCCAAACCACGGGATTTCATCGAGCAGGCGCTGGCCGTCGCTGGCCTGCGCCACCACCACGGCCAGCATCTGGCCCCGCGCTTTCAATTCCAGAGCGGCCAGCGCCAGGGCATAGGCGTCGGATGAACCATACAGGGCGGGCAGCGCGTAGCGGTTGCCGGGCTTTGGGAGGGCTTTTTTTAAGTCTAAGGACATGCAGGCGATGACACTAGTGGCAGAGGCAGTTGAGTGGGACAGCTGTGGTGCGCGCAGCGCCGCCAGTGACGGCGCCGACAGGCGAGATTATAGACCATCGCCCTTATCTCCGCGCTTGAGAAAACCATCGCGAGCGGCAGTGATTTGTGGCTAAGAAGCGCAACCGTGCTCTAGTACGGTGAGCATCGCAGGCCGCAAAGCACGACGCGCAGCAGGTTTTATCCTGCGCGAACATTCGCTATGCCGAAGGGAACGTGGACCATGGGGATCGTGCCGCCCGCCGATTTCAGGTGGCTCAGCTGGTCGTCGAAGAAAATATGCGGCTTGAACACGGCCAGCACGCGCGACTTGTCCATGCCACCGAGGAAAAACGTCTCGTCAGCCGCCACGCCCCAGCTTTTCAGGGTCGTCACGACCCGTTCGTGCGAGGGAGCGTTGCGCGCCGTGATGATGGCGATGCGCAGGATCTTCTTGTAGCCGGGGTCGCGCCGTTGCGCCTTTTCTTCCAGGCGCTGCATGGTGGCCAGCTTCTGGAACAGGTCGGCCAGCGGGCCGGGGCGGTGCGGCGTGCCCACGTTCAGGGTTTCATGGGCGTGGAATTCATCGACGTCATTGTTGCGCTTGAACACGGTTTCCGCTTCATCGTCGGCGATCACGCCATCGAAATCGAAGGCCACGCGCAGTTCTTCGTCGCTCTCGTCGTCTTCCGTGCGCGACGGCAGCACCAGCCCGGCCGGATAGTTGCACGCCAGGGCGCTGCGCACGTCGTCTTCATTCGCGCTGAGGAAGAGCGAGGCGTTGAAGGCGGGAAGGTAGGGATAGGGCGACTTGCCCGTCATGAAGGCGGCGCGCGAAATATCCAGGCCGTAGTGGGCGATGCTGTGCATGACGCGCAAGCCCGTTTCGGGCGAATTGCGCGAAAACAGCAGCACTTCCACGGGCGACTGGCGCGGATAGTGCTTGTTGATGTTCAGGAAGCGGCGGATGAAGGGAAAGGCCACGCCGCGCGGCAAAACCGTGTCGATATGCGCTTCCTGATACTTGCGGTATTCCTCGGGGCCGTTATCGAGGTAGACCTGATGCGATTCGGCCAGGTCGAACAGGGCGCTGGAAGCGACCCCGATCACCAGTTTGTGTTCGATAGGATAAGCCATGGTCTGCCTGTTGTTTGCCTGTTGCTCATCTTATACGACTATCAATTGCCTGGCCAATAGTGGAACAGGGAGTTTTCTTGCACCAAAGCATTGCATTGAGGCATTTAATGATGTTTATGTGCAAGGCACGCCACAATAAAACATTAAATATTGTTTTGTATCAAGTATGTATCAGTCAGAAACCTATTTTTCCTCTATGCTTGCAGATGTAATTATCACCAATTGTAACGAAGCGTATGCCCCATCCCCGCCACCTTTATACAACTGTCAGCTGTTTTACTCGAACATGCTAGCCCGAACCTCGCCAGCAGTCGTCGTGACTTTATAAAGGACCTAGTCGTGTTTAAGAATTTACTGATCAAATGGAAGTTGGCGACCCTCGTCGCCGTGATGATGGCGGCCTTGCTGGTGGTGGGCATCAGCGGCTACTCGGGCATCGCCACCGTGGGCCGCGCCGTCAATGAAATTGGCGTGGTGCGCCTGCCTTCGATCCAGGGCTTGATGATGATCAGCGAAGGCCAGACGGCCGTCGCCGCCGCCACCCTGACAGCCGCCATCTATGAAAACAATTACCAGGCGCAAGACAAGTTCGCGGAAGCGCTGCAGTTGCGCACCAAGGCCTGGAGCAATATCGAGGCGGGCCGCAAGCTGTACGAGCCGTTGCCGCAAACCGCCGAGGAAGCCGTGCTGTGGCAGCGCTTCCAGGGCGAGTGGACAGCCTGGAAGGCGGACGACGACAAGGTGCGCGCCATCCTGCGCCAGCTGGCCGACAATCGCGATGAGCAGCAGCAAAAGACCCTGTTCGTGGCGTTCTACAAGCAGTACCTCGATTCGCGCAGCCTGTTCGGCAAGGCCGAAGCCACGCTCAATGAGATCATCAAGCTCAATAACGGCGTGGCCGACGCTGGCATCAAGGATGGCAGCGCTGCCGTAGTGCGTTCGGAAAGCCTGATGCTGATCCTGGGCTTGCTGGCGTCGGCGCTGGGCATCGGCTGCGCCGCCTACATCACGCGCGCCATCACGCAGCCGATCAATTCGGCCGTGAAAGTGGCGCAAACGGTGGCTTCGGGCGACCTGACCAGCCGCATCGAGGTGCACACGACGGAAGAAACTGGCCAGCTGCTGCAGGCGCTGAAAGCCATGAATTCCAGCCTGGTCAACATCGTGGGCCAGGTGCGTAGCGGTACGGAGACCATCGCCACGGCGTCGTCGGAAATTGCCAGCGGCAACCTGGACCTGTCCTCACGCACCGAAGAGCAGGCCAGTTCGCTGGAAGAGACGGCGTCGTCGATGGAGGAACTGACGTCCACCGTACGGCAAAATGCCGACAATGCCCAGCAAGCCAACCAGCTGGCGTTGAGCGCTTCGGGCGTGGCCGTCAAGGGCGGCGAGGTAGTGGGCAAGGTGGTCGAGACCATGGACGCCATCAACGATTCCTCGCGCAAGATCGTCGATATCATTTCCGTCATCGACGGCATCGCCTTCCAGACGAATATCCTGGCTCTGAATGCGGCCGTGGAAGCGGCGCGCGCGGGAGAGCAGGGTCGCGGTTTTGCCGTGGTGGCGACGGAAGTGCGCAACCTGGCTCAACGCTCGGCGGCAGCTGCCAAGGAAATCAAGACCCTCATCGGCGACTCCGTGGTGGCGGTCGATGCGGGCAGCAAGCTGGTGGCCGAGGCGGGCAACACGATGGCCGAAATCGTCGCCAGCGTGCAGCGCGTGACGGACATCATGGCCGAAATCAGCCTGGCGACGCAGGAACAAAGTTCGGGCATCGACCAGATCAACCAGGCCATCGGCCAGATGGACCAGGTGACGCAGCAAAACGCGGCCCTGGTGGAAGAGGCGGCCGCTGCGGCCGAATCGCTGCAGGAGCAATCGGGCCAGCTGGCCGAAGTGGTCAGCGTCTTCAAGCTCGATGGCGTGCTGGCACCGGCCGCGCATGCCAAAGCGGCCGCGCCGCGTGTCGTGATGGCCAGCGCCGCACCGAAGCGGCCGGCACCGCGTCCCACCGCAGGCCGCCCGGCTCTGCACGCCGTACCGTCGTCGCGCCACAGCGCGCCGCGCGACGACGAGTGGGAAGTGTTCTGACGGATCGACGGCGCCGGCATGCGCTTTCGGACGGCCGCCTTGCGCGGCCGTTTTTGCATGCGTGCCCAGGCGTGCACTACGGTTTTCACTTGCTAAAAAATAGTGCTATATACATCAGCGGGCCCGAGCAGATCACGGTGCAGGGGCGTGACACCAAGGATGTGATGGCGGCGGCCAGCTTTGCTGGTGCAGCTGGCCTGATGGCTATTCGTAAGCGCCCAGCCGGCGCTGCTCCTCCGGCGTGAAACTGGCGTCGCGCAGCTGCTGCAGGGCCGCTGCATCTGGCGCGCCGCCGGCCAGGCCGGCCTGCTGCGCCTTGAGCGCTTGATAGGCGATGATGCGCTGCTGCCACTGCGATTCCTCGCGGTCCAGTTCCGCCAGTCTCGCTGCCGCCGCCGGCGTGAAGGTGCTGGCGCGCAGGCGATAGACTTCATTCTCGCCGGCGCCCTGTGCCCGCAGGGTTTTGACGGAGGCGTCCAGCTGTGCCACCTGCAGCGGCGCATCGCGCGCGGCGCGCTGGGCCGGTGACATTTTTTGATCCAGCGCCGCCAGTTGCGCCTGGCGCTGCGCTTCATCCAAGGTGACGTCGCCGAGTATCGCCATGCGCGCCACGGCATCGTCGTCATACGCGTCGCTGGCGCCGAACAGGCCCGCGCTTTCCTCGGGCGTAAAATAATTACCGCGCAGCGCGCGCATCGCTTGCAGGCGCGCGCGCGCGGCAAGGGCAGCATCGGCTTGCGGCGGCAAGGCCTGTTCCGCACCGGCCAGCGCCTGCTTGTAGGCCAGCCAGGCGCCCAGCAGGCGCTTGGCTTCGCGGGCGGGGACGGGCGCCAGGCGCCGGTCCAGTTCCGCCTCGATCTGGCTGCGGATGGCGGCCAGCGGCTTTTCACCCAGGCCCGCCAGGTAGTAGTCGAACAGATGGCCCAGTTCCGCGTCGACCACCAGCTTGTCGCCGGCGGCTACCGTCACGTTGCCGTCGGGCCGCGTGCCCTGCATCGAGCGCACGAACGCGAACAGGTCCGGTTCCGGCTTTTCCTGCGGCGGGGCGGGCGGCTCGCCCGGGCGCAGCACCAGGTACAGGGCCAGGGCTGCCAGGCTGCCGCCGATGATCCATTTCGCGTGCATGCGCATCTCCTTACAGTCCCAGGCCTTGCAGGCGGTTGGCTTGCTGGCGGAAGACGGTGACGGGGTTCGTTTCGAACAGGTTGACGATGCCGACGAACTGGTTGACTTCATCGAGGTGGTTCATGGCGTAGTCGTCGCGGATCACCTTGCCCAGGTGGCTGGAGCAGCTGCTGACCAGGCCATCGTTCTTGACGCCGCCGAAGGCCAGGCTGATGGCCGCCAGGGCAGGGTCGCCCACGTCGAGCACATTCGTGTACGGTTGCGCGCCGCTCCACGAAAAGTAGTACACGCCTTGCACCTGGTAGGCGCCTTCGCCGCAGGCGGAGGTGGGCACGCCTTGCGGATGGCGGCTATTAAAAGCCAGCGAGCCGGCCGTGGACAGGGAGGTCAGCGAGGCGCCCGCGTTTTGCGGCAGCCCCTTGTTGCCCGATAAAATGCCGATCAGGGAGGCGAGCGCATTGCCAAGAGCACCGCTGGTGTTGGGAATGGCGCCGCTGAGGATATCGGCCACCCTGGAACCCTTGTTGACGCCGGCCACGCTGGTGACGGACGCCACCAGGTCGGGCCGCACGGAAGCGACATAGCGGGCCGTGGGGCCGCCGTGGCTGTGGCCGATCAAATTGACCTTGGCCGCTCCCGTGGCGGCGAGGATTTGCCGCACCTGCGACAGCAATTGTTCGCCGCGCACTTCGGTGCTGTTGGCAGCCGACACGGTGGTTACATACACTTGCGCGCCGCCGCTGCGCAGGGCAGCGGGCACGCCATAGAAATATTCGACGGGCCCCAGCTTGTCGAAGCCGAACAGGCCGTGCACCAGCACGATCGGGTACTTCGTTTGCGTGTAGCCGGCGGCGCTGGCGCTGCCGGGCAGGATGGCGAGGGAAAGCAGAAGGGTGGATAGCAGTTGCCAAAAGCGGGTCTTCATGTTGTCTCCGTTATGTATTAATACTCGATTAATAGTGGAAATGTCGATGCTGTAGCGATGAACCGTGCGCTCCTGCACATTCTCGATGCATTAAAGATAGCGAGCGCTCGGTTTTTGAATGTAGCACCACTGGATATAAATTGCAGTGAATTGCATGATGCAGCGCAATAACTGTGGGAATTTTGCGTTGCATTTGCGCCCATTGCATAGTTGAAAAGTCTCAGTTGTTTTCCTGAGCTATAATCGGCCCGGCATCAGCCGTCCCGCCGTCTTGCGATGCCGTTCCAGGCATTGCATGGATATCGTTCCTACACCGTTACTTGGGAATGCACTTGTCGACCCATTTTAATTTTGAACAGTTTCAGCAGATGACGCCTTTGAATGGCGAAAACATCTGGGAATATATTCTTGACCGCCATGCGGAGCGCATCGGCGTCAAACGCCGCAAGCCGGCGCTGGAAAATCTTGAGCGCATCTTCGTCGCCACTTTCCGCCTGGCCAATGACGTGGGCTTCCGCGCCATGAGCTTGCGCGACCTGTGCCGCGAGACCGGGCTGTCGATGGGCGGCCTGTATGGCTACATCACCAGCAAGGATCAACTGGCCGAAATGATCGAGGACGTGGTGCGCCACGCCACGCAAGCCTTGCCGCTCCTGTTTGCCAACGTGAAGTCGCCGCTGGACCGTTTGGAGGCGATGATACGTTCGTCGATCTACCTGTCCGAAGTGCTGCAGCCGTGGTTTTATTTTGTCTTCATGGATTCGCGCGTGCTGCAGGTGGAGCAGCGCAGCATGGCGAAAAATTCCGAACTGTATGTGCAGACGCTGATCGCCGCTACCATCGCGGAAATCGAGCCGAAGCCGCAGGGCGACCCCACCTTGCTGGCCGCGCACTGCCTGGCCCTGTTCCAGGACTGGTACGTGAAGCGCTGGAAGTACCGCGCGGCGAAGGTCAATGTCGACGATTTCGCCGATAGCGTAGTCAGTACGGTGCGCGGGTATCTGAGCGTGACCGGCGTTTAGAGCGGCGTCCGCATTGGTCCGGCAGTTGCGCATGTCACTAGGGCATGGCCCCGTTACGAGCCCTGTTGGCAGCAGGCTACCGCTGCCCGCCGGAGCGCAGCCTTACCCTCCAGCGAGCCGCTGACCAATTCGATTTCTTAGCCAGTAATCGGTAACTGCGCAGTCGGACGCCAACGCCGGCAACGTTGATCGATTTTTGCAGCGCTACGACAGCAATTTGAACCGATCCGACTGAGCAGGTGGCGAAACTTGAGCAATGTCGTCGCGTCCGGCGCCGACTCGCGGCCCAAGTCTATGCCGACGAAAGCGCGAAGGGCTTGGCTGTCATAGATCGTGTCCTCGATGCCTTCGTCCGACAAACCGCAGCATTGTTGGGCCACATACATGCGCAGCATGCGTGCCGAGCCGATTGGCGGCCGACCCGCGCCCTCGACCTTCGGATAGAACGGCTCGACGAGTTTGTGGAGCTAGTCCCACGGCGTCACGCTGTCGATCTCGGCGCGGAAGCGGTCGCGCCGCGTGCGCTTTTTCTTGGCGGAGTATCATGGCGTTTGTAAGCGGACTGTCTATCCGTGAGGTGCGATGGCTTGCAGCGGGAATGGTTATGTTGTACCGTCAACTGTAGACTTGTCTGGTAGGGGACGTCAATTCTCTACCTTGCTTAGCGAGCCGTTGCCCCAAAACGAAAGGACTATCCCATGCCTGAGCCGGCATCCACGATTCCCGAATATGTGCTGGACAACTGGCAGCATACCGTCGATGTCATGGCCGAAGTATTTGAGGTGCCAGCTGGCCTGATCATGCGCGTGCAGCCGGGGCAGATTGAAGTGCTGGTGGCCGCCCAAAGGGTAGGCAATCCATACCACGCCAACGAGATGGCCGTGCTCAACACGGGCCTGTATTGTGAGACGGTGATGGAAACTCGCGCCTTGTTGTACGTGCCCAATGCGTTAGACGATATTCACTGGAAGGATAATCCCGACGTCGCGTTGGACATGATTTCGTATCTAGGCGTACCTTTGCTTGGGCCGAACCAGAACGTGTTCGGCACTATTTGCGTCCTCGATAACAAAACTCGTACCTACCATGAAAAGTACGTCGAGCTGATGTGGGAAATAAAAAAGAGTATCGAGCGCGATTTAGAATTAATGGAGCAGCAGCAACAGCTCATAGAGCAGCAAGAGCAGCTTAAGCGAAGTAATATCGAGCTGACCGCCGCCATTGCCCGCCAACACAGCGATGCCGAGCAACTGCAGCGGTCAAATGAAAAACTCAATCTGGCACTTGCCACGCTGACGGCGATGCAATCAGAGCTGTTGAAATCGGCCAAGAATGCGGCCCTGGGTGCGCTGGTGGCCGGCGTGGCGCACGAGCTTGGCACGCCTATCGGTAACAGCATACTGGTGGCCAGCACAATCCAAGATCAGGCATTGGCTTTTCGCGACAAGATGGCGACAGGCCTGACGCGTACTGATCTCAGCAGCTTTTGTGAGGCTATGCATGACGGTACCTTCCTGCTGACGCGTAATCTAGAGCGGGCGTCGCAGCTGGTAGCCAGCTTCAAACGGATTTCCGTGGATCCGACTGATATGACGCCGAGCCACTTCAACCTGCGTCATACTGTCGAGACCGTGGCCGCCGCCGTGCCAGGTTTGCGTCTCGTCAACAACGTCAACGAAGACCTTTCGATGACCGGCTATCTGGGCGCTTTTGCCGATGTGCTTGTAGAATTGCTGGAAAATGCTGCACGTCACGCGTTCGTTGGTCGTGCCCCGGGCAATGTCACGGTCGCTGCCCGCATGACGGATGCACGCTGCATCGAATTGACAGTTAGTGACGATGGCGTTGGCATATCGGCAGCGGACCAAAGCCGTGTATTCGATCCGTTCTTCACTACGCAACTAGGTCAGGGGGGCAGCGGCCTTGGCTTGCATACTACATACAACCTGGTCAGTACCGCCATGCGAGGGACGATAGTGCTGGTCAGCACTCCGGGAGTTGGTAGCTGCTTCTCCGTTACGATACCGGACAGCGCATACTAGTGGCGGTAGCATTTTTCTTCATGGTCACATGCAAGGTCACGGATTTGCCTGGAATTCAGGGGCGCTTTTCGGCGACTTGAGAGCCGGCGGCGGCGAGCACGGCGGTCTCGTCGCCGTGCAGGAGCGCATGCGCTTGCGTCACATCTTCGATTGGTGCATCTCCAGATGGCGCTTGCTGACTTGTTTTGTCGATGGTGGCGCGACGATCAGCGTCGCGTCGACGATGGTCCGCTCGCGCATCGTCAGGCCCCTTTTCGGCTAAGTGGCCGTTGATTGTGTCGAGGTTCCGGTGCCTCAGCTCCTTCGACTCGAGGAGGTGGCGAAACTTGGGCAACGTAATCGCGTCCAGTGCCGACTCGCGGCCCGCGTCGATGCCGACGACGGCGCGAATGGCCTGGATGTCGTAAATCGCCTCCTCAATGCCTTCGCCGGACAAACCGAAGCATAGCAGGCTCACAAACACGCGCGGCATGTAAGACGGCCTCAGTTCGTCTCGACAGGCAGCGTCTCCGGCAGCGCCGCCGGGTCCGTCGGCGTCTCCACGTCCATATCCAGCGTCTTGATCCCGTTCATGTCGATGAATTCATCGTACAGCCACTCGCCATCGACCTGGCTCAGGCCTGCCGGCACGGCGCGCGTCACTTGCGGGCGCGTGGAAAGCGCGGTGCGCATGTAGTCGATCCAGATCGGCATGGCAAGGGTCGAACCGAATTCGCGTCCGCCCAGCGATTTCGGTTCGTCATAGCCCATCCACGCCACGGCCACGATGCCGCCGCCGTAGCCGGCGAACCAGCCGTCGACGGCGTCGCTGGTGGTACCCGTCTTGCCGGCGATGTCGCTGCGTCCCAGTTTTTTCGTCGCCGCCGCGCCCGTGCCGGTGCGCGCTACTTCGCGCAGCATGCTGTCCATCACGAAGGCGTTGCGCGGGTCCAGCGCCAGGGTCTTGTCATCGTTAGGCGCGGGCGGCTTGGTCTGCATCAGCACCGTGCCCTTGGCGTCGACGATGCGGTCGATCAGATACGGTTCCACCTGGTGGCCGCCATTGGCGAACAGGGCGTAGGCGCCCGCCATCTGCACGGGCGTGACGGAACCCGTGCCCAGAGCCATGGTGAGATTGCTGGGCTGGCGGGCCGGGTCGAAACCGAATTTTTCCATGAAGTCGTGCGTATAGGAGACGCCCAGCGCGCGCAAGATGCGCACCGAGGCCACGTTCTTCGATTGCGCCAGCGCATAGCGCATGGTGATGGGGCCGTCGAACTTGAAGTCATCATTCTGCGGCGCCCATACCTTGCCGCCCGCCTGCATTTCCAGCGGCACGTCGTTGATCAGGGTAGCTGGCGAAAAGCCTTTTTCCAGCGCCGCCGAATACACGAAGGGCTTCATGGCCGAACCAGGCTGGCGCCAGGCCTGCGTGACGTGGTTGAATTTTTGCAGGTTGTAGTCGAAGCCGCCCACCATGGCGTGGTAGGCGCCCGTTTCCGCGTCCAGCGAGACGAAGGCGGCGGCCACCAGCGGCACTTGCGTGATGGCCCAGTTGCCCTTGCCATCCTTGGCGATGCGGATCACGGCGCCCGGGCGCAGCTTGATGCCGGCGCTCGCCTTGGCGGACAGCGCAGGGGCGGCAAAGCGCAAGCCCTCGCCCGTGATGGCCTTGGCGTCGCCATCGCCCGTGTCGGCCACCACCTTGCCGCTGGCGACTTGCGTGACGACGGCGGCGATCAGGCCGTCGCTGTCCGGGCGTTTTTGCAGTGCAGCGTCGATGGCATCGTCGCGCTGTTCGGGGTCGATCGGCATGTCGATGAAGGTTTCCGGGCCGCGGTAGCCGTGGCGCTGGTCGTAGGCGATGACGTTGCGGCGCGTCGAGGCGTAGGCCGCATCCTGGTCCGCTTTCAGGATGGTCGTATAGACGCTGATGCCCTTGGTGTAGCTGTCTTCCTTGAACTGGGCGTAGACGGCCTGGCGCGCCAGTTCGGCCACGTATTCGGCGTGCGTGTCAAAACCCTGCTTGCCGCGGGTATTGATATGCAGTGGCTGCGCCAGCGCCTGCTGGTACTGGCCTTCGCTGATGTAATCGAGTTCGCGCATGCGTTTCAGCACCAGCTGCTGGCGCGCGTGCGCCTTTTTCGGATTGCTGATCGGGTTGTGGCGCGACGGATTTTGCGGCAGCCCGGCCAGCATGGCCATTTCCGCGATCGACAGTTCCGACAAAGGTTTGCCGAAGTAGGTCTGCGCCGCGCTGCCGAAGCCGAACGAGCGCTGGCCCAGGTACATCTGGTTCATGTACAGCTCGAGAATCTGCTCTTTCGACAGGGCCGCTTCGATCTTCAGGGCCAGCATGATTTCATTGAGCTTGCGCGAGGCGACTTTTTCGCGCGTCAGGAAGAAATTGCGTGCCACCTGCATGGTGATGGTGGAACCGCCGCCGTGGCCGAAACCGTGGCGCAGGTTCGACAGCACGGCGCCGCCGGCGCGCACGAAGTCGATGCCGTGGTGTTCGTAGAAGCGGCCGTCCTCGATCGCCAGCAAGGCTTTTTTCATCATTTCCGGCACTTGCGCAATCGGCACGAAGTCGCGGTGCTCCTCGCCGAATTCGCCGATCAGCACATTGTCGGCCGTGTACACGCGCAGCGGTATCTTCGGCTGGTAGTCCGTGATGACGCCCAGCTCGGGAAGGCGCGGGCGCACGTACAGGAACAGGTAGGCGGCCAGCAGCACGGCAGCGGCCAGCGCGGCGCAGCCGGCGAGGATGAAGCCGCGCACGATGGCGCGGCGGGAAGGCCAGGGGAATCCGGATCGTTTGGCAGTCAAGGCAGTCTCACAGTAGCGTGCAAGGCACGGTGGCAGCGATTATAGACCAATGCGCCAGCCGCTCCGGCGCGGACGGGGCGCCGGGAGCGGGAGCAAAAAACCTTTTCATCGAAACGTGGCTGTGCGATAGTCTCGGCTTCAAGCAAATAGCCCGGGCCTAAGTAACCCCCAATAAATTATTGTGATTTCTGACTTCCATAACCGGCGCTCTGCGGCGTTGCTCACTGCTAGCAGTGCTCGCACTGCGTCGCAGCGAGCGCCTTGCATAGCATCCGGTTCTGTTTGTCATAAATTCACACTAATTTCCCGAGGATTACTTAAATCCGGGCTGTTTATTTTATAAAATTAAGGATTTATTTATGGCAAAAGATGCAATGCCGAGCGCCGTGAAGCCGTATATTCCGGCCGATGCGAAGCTGCCCGAGATGACCTTCCGCGCGCTGTTCATGGGCGTCATCCTGGGGATGGTCTTTGGCGCCTCCTCGCTGTACCTGGTGCTGAAAGTGGGCCTGACCGTCAGCGCCTCGATTCCCGTCGCCGTGATCGCCATCACCCTGTTCGGCCTGGCCAAGAAGGTGGGCGGCAAGGATTCGTCGATCCTGGAAAACAGTATCACGCAAACGGCCGGTTCGGCCGGCGAATCGCTGGCCTTCGGCCTGGGCGTGACCATGCCCGCCATCCTGATCCTCGGCTTCGACCTGGAAATCTCGCGTGTCATGCTGGTCGGCATCCTCGGTGGCTTGCTGGGTATCCTGATGATGATCCCCATGCGCCGCACCATGATCGTCGACCAGCACAAGGAACTCAAATTCCCCGAAGGCACGGCTTGCGCCGAAGTGCTGAAGGCGGCCGCCACGGAAGAATCGCGCATCGCCGCCGGCGAAAGCATCGAGAAAGACTCGGCTGCCGCGCTGGACGCCAAGCGCCGCGCCAAGATCATCTTCGGCGGTTTCGCCGTCGGCTTGCTGTATAAAGTGTTCAATATCTCGTTCAAGGGCTGGAAGGACACGCCGGGCGTGGAATTTGCCGCGCCGCTGAAGGGCGGCTCCATCGGTGCCGAGATTTCCCCTGAATTGCTGGGCGTGGGCTATATCATCGGCCCGCGCATCGCCGCCACCATGGCGGCCGGCGGCGTGCTGTCCTACCTGCTGCTGATCCCGATGATCAAGTTCTTCGGCGACAGCCTCACCACCGTGCTCTCGCCCGGTACCAGGTTGATCAGCGAAATGGGCGCCGACGACGTGCGCAGCGCCTACGTGCTGTACATCGGCGCAGGCGCCGTGGCCGCCGGCGGCCTGATTTCGCTGGTGCGCGCCATGCCCATGATCTGGCGCAGCCTGTCGGCTGGCCTGAAAGGCATCGGCAAGGGCGTCAAGAGCAATTCCACTTTGCGCACCGAGCAGGATATTCCCCTGAAATGGGTCATCATCGGCTGCCTGTCCATCATCGCCGTGATCACCTTCGCCACGCCGCTGCACATGAATTTCCTCGGTGCGCTGCTGATCCTCGTCTTCGGCTTTCTGTTCGCCACCGTGTCGTCGCGCCTGACGGGCGAAATCGGTTCCTCGTCGAATCCGATCTCCGGCATGGCCGTGGCCACCTTGCTGTTCACTTGCCTGATCTTCCTGATCATGGGCTGGACGGGCGGGCGTTACTATGTGACGGCCCTGTCGGTGGGCGCCATCGTGTGCATCGCCGCCAGCAATGCCGGCACCACCTCGCAGGACTTGAAAACCGGCTACCTGGTGGGCGCCACGCCGCGCCTGCAGCAGTATGCGATTCTTGCCGGTGCGCTGTCGTCGGCGCTGATACTCGGACCGATTCTGCTGAAACTGAACGAAGCGAGCACCGTCTACGTGCCGGCCGCGCAAGTGGCACCTGGCCTGACGGTAGATGCGTCGAAGCTGACCGTGATGGGCGAGCTGCATGGCCCGCAAGCCGACACCGACCACAATACGTATAAAGTCTGGCAAAAGACGGACACCGTGGGCGGCCCGGCCGGCAAATATTTTGTCAAGGAAGATGGCCAGCTGGCTTACCTGGTCGATCCTGGCATCAATGGCCATTACAGCAAGCGTCCCGACGGTTCGGAAGTGAAGAAATACGATGCACCGAAAGCCGTGCTGATGTCCTACATCATCAAGGGCATCCTCGACCAGCAACTGCCGTGGACCCTGGTGCTGTTTGGCGTGATGATCGCCGTGGTGCTGGAAATGGCCGGCATCCCGTCGCTGGCGTTTTCCGTGGGCGTGTACCTGCCGCTGTCGTCCACCTTGCCGATCTTCGTCGGTGGCCTGGTGCGCTGGCTGGCGGACCGCCGCAACAACAAGCTGGAACACAACGCCAAGCTCAATGAAGAAGAGCGCCAGCTGGCGGGTGACCGCAGCTCGGGCGTGTTGCTGGCTTCCGGCTACATCGCCGGCGGCGCGCTGGCCGGCATCATCATTGCGATTACGGCCGGCGTGCTGACGCACTTCGACCAGATGATGGCCGACTGGGCCGAACACGGCAACCCGTTCTACGCGGGCCTGCACTCGGATGCGCTGTCCCTGCTGCCGTATGCGGTCATCATCGTGCTGCTGTATATCGTCGCAAGAGAGAAAAAAGCGGGCAGCCCGCAGGCTTGACGCTTTAGCCAATCCAGTGAAAGCCGCCCGTGTCATGACGATACGGGCGGCTTTTTTTATAGGTGTGCATTACGGCGATGGATGCGATACAGGCCGCGCCGCCAGCTGCGCCGCGCTGGCGTAGATCGTCACGTGCTCGGACGCCAGCTGGCGCAGGTGCCCGAAAAATGCCTGTGCCGGAATGGCCCACGACGCCGCATCGCCGACCTGTCCGTTGACGCGCAGGCCGGCGGCGTCAAATTCCCGGTGAAAGTACTCGCGCAGGTCGCCACGACTGGGATGGTCGATGCGGCGCTGCGCGACTGCCGGATCGAAAGGGCGCACGGGCACTTCCCAGCGCTGGCCGGCGTGGTCCAGGCAGGCCAGCAGCGCGGTCCGGTCTTCCCACACGGGCACGGGAAAGGCGTCGCCCATGGCGTCTTCCAGCGCGTGATAGAACGTCACCGGCCCCATGGAGATGCCGAGACCCAGCACCTTCGCGTGCTCGCAGCCGATAAACCTCTGCCAGGGCGAGTCCATGCCGAAGATCGAGGGCGCGCGGTGATGCGCCTCGGTGAGATCGGCGGCATGGCGGCCCCACGCGGAAACGGAATGGGTGGGGTGGATGCTGCGCCGGACACCGGCGCTGGCGAGGAAGGCTTCCGGCAGGCGTCCCATGTGCGTGCCGTGGCGGCGCGGGTCGAACACATAGTCTGGCATCGCGCAGGTGGCGCGCACCGTGCCGCCGGGCAGATAGTAGGTGGGCAGCAGCAGGGTGCCTTGCGGGCCGACGGCATCCTGCAGGGCGCGTATCACCGCCAGCGCGCCGCCTTCCACGTAGCCCAGGCTTTTCAGCGAAGAATGCACGAACAAGGTATCTCCCTGCGCGATGCCCAGCCGCGCCAGGCCGGCTGCCATGGCGGCGCGCGTCACGTGGGGTGCGCTGTGGCGCACGTGCCGGGCGCTGGCGGCGCGTCGCCACGCTTCCAGCGCGGCCCTGGCGGTGCGTTGGACCGGTTCAAGCATCGCCGGCTTTCCGTTCCAAATGCGGTTCCAGCGCCAGTTCCAGCAGGTTCGCATCGATGCAGAATTTGGCGGCCCAGTTCAGGTAAGCCCAGGTGCCGTAGTCGCCATCGACGGGAAACGAGCCCTTGACGCCGCCGCGCACGTGCGCGGGACCGTCGATGCTGACCGAACGCCGCACGTAACGGTTCAGGCGACGTGCCGCGTCGAGGTAGTGCCGCTCGCCCGTGAGCTGGTACAGCAGGAACAGGCAATGCGCGTTTTGCGCGGAGCCCGTGAGGCAGGCGTAATCGGCTCCGGGTTGGAAGTCCGGGCCGAGGCGGCCCGCCAGGTAGCCATCGGCCGCCACGGCCTTGGCGATGCCCGTGCCGGTGCGCGCGGCGGCCTCCAGCAAGTCGGCACGTGCCGAAAAGCGGTGCGCTTCGAGCAGGCCGCGCAAGGCGTAGCCGATGGTGTGGGTCAAAGGCAGGAGCGGGTTGTCCAGGCAGTTGGAGGCGAACCAGCCGTTGGAGCGCTGTTTGCTCAATGCCCAATCGACCTGGCGCAAGCCGGCCACGCCATAGCCGTGGCCCGGCGCGATGCGGTCCGCTTCGAACAGGCCCCAGGCCACATGCGTTTCGTAGGCCTTGTCGCCGGCGCTGGCGAACGGCGTCGGATGCCTGCGCCAGCAGCCATCGGCATCCTGGCTGTCGCGCAGCCAGCTTGCCGCGCGGTGCATGGCATCCTGGTAGGGCGCGCCGTACGCTTGCACCCCGGCGGCCAGGCCAAGCAGGATCTGGCCCGTATTGAAGGTGACGGGCACGCGCGGCGTCGAATCGATCTTTCCGCCCTGGAAACCGCCTTGCGGGAACTGGATGGCCACGCACCAGTCGAGCATGCGGCGCGCCCTCCCGTGCAGCGCATCGTCTTCCGTACGCTGCGCCAGGGCGATCATGGTGGGGATGATGTAGCCGGTGGTCTCCGGGTAGGAGCTCGACCAGCCTGTCAGCAGGCTGTAGTCGCGCGCGACGCCGCCGTCGTCCGAGGTGGAATGGTCTTGCGCCGCGCATAGCCAGGCGGTGCAAGCCTTGACGACGGCTTGCGGTCCGGGGTCGACGGCGGGCAGGCCGCGCCTGTCCGACAGCCTCTCCATGCGCGCCGCCGCCGGCAGGGCCGCTTGCGGCGCCAGTGTGTTCCTGATCTTCATGAGCAAGGTGTGCATGGCAGTAATGGACAGTCAAGGCGTGGTGGTCGGCTCAGGCTACTGTAGCGCTGGCAGCCGGCAGGGCCATTGACTTGCCGCAAGGGTCATCCGCCGCATCGCTGCCGCCAGAATTGACGCATAATGACTACTTCACCATCGTTGACGGGGCCCGCCATGAACAGCGTCACGCTTGAATACACGGTCGTCACCAATCCCGACTCCTTTGTCGGTTTCAAGTATTACGTCAAGGCAGGGCAGGCATTCGATGTTGATGATTTTGCCTATTCCTACAAGCTGAACCGGTCCGACCTGGACCCCGACAGCGTGCTGGCCACCCGCGAGGCGGCGGCCAAGCTGCAGCCGGGCGAGTGGCTGACGGTGTCGCATTCGATTGCAGCGTAACGGTCACACTACGTGTTTGTCCTTTAACTTTCCGGCCCGCCAGAGTTTGATGCGCATGAATCTTTCAACATTTCCTGATATCTCTATTGTTCCAATCCTGGCGCAACACGCCGAAGCCCTTGCTGAACTGGTAGGGAATAACCTTGAGCATCTGCAGCCTTTCCTGCCCGCCGTGGTGCAACTGGCGTGCGTCGATGATGCCCGGGCGTATCTGTGCGCCGCTGCCGCGCGCGCCGCCAGCGGTGACATACTGGAATGGCATATTTTTTCCGGCACAGCCTTATGCGGCAGCATCCGCCTGAAAGAGATCGATACAGCGGACCACAAGGCCAGCATCGGCTATTACGTCGGACGCCAGTTCCAGGGCCGGGGCATCGCCAGCGCAGCGGTAGGCGCCGTCCTGGCGCATGCGTTTGGCGCGCTGCACTTGCACCGCATCGAGTTGCAGTGCGCGGCCGGCAATTACGCCAGCATGGCGCTGGCCGGGCGGCTGGGATTTGCGCACGAAGGCGTGTTGCGGCAGGCGGAATGGTTAAACGGCGTGTTTGTCGACCTGCATGTGTATGGATTGCTGCAACCCGATTTTGTGCCGGATGCTGCTGCCCTTAGCGTGGCATGAACCAGGCGCGCAGTTCATCCTCGGCGCGTTGCGCCGTTGCCTGCGTCAAGGTCAGCACGATGACCTTTTCCTGCGCCGGGCGGTGCCTATCGCCGTCGGCCAGTTCGATGGCTTGCTCGAAGCTTGTGTAGCAGGGGCCGAACTCCAGCGGGCATTCCTGCACGATGCGCGCCGCCTTGCCAGCGTTCCGGTCCGCCAGATTGACGATGGGATTGCCGTCATAAAACGGCTGGCCGTTGGCAAACGCGGTGCGCAGATACGGCGCGCATTGGCCGTCGAGGAAGGCCAGGCGTGCCTGCCAGTAGGCCTCTACCGCCGCATACACGGCCAGGTCCTCGAGAAAATCGGCAAACAGGAAATCGTTCATAGGGTCTCTCCGGCTAGATGCCGAACACTTTCAATAGGGCGTCCGTGAAACCCTCGAACCAGCTGCCCACCTTGCCCGGCTGTTTGCCGTGGCGCGGGGTTTCTTCGTACAGGTAGACGCCGTTGCCGCCGTCGAAGCGGTCGTTGAGCAGCGCCTGCTGGCCGCGCAGGTAGGGGATGAAGGTTTCGCTGCGCAGGGTCGAATACAGCACGTCGGTGCTAAAACCCAGGGTGGCGGACTGGCTGATACTGCGGCCCTGGCCGGCCCGCTCCATCCGCACGCCGCGGCAGCCTCGCACGATCAGGGTGACGGGGCCGCGAAAGACGATGAAGCGCAGCTGCAAGGTGAGCCAGGCGTGCAGGCTGCCCAGGCGCCAGTGGCTCGCTATCGCCAGCGGCTGGCCAGAATTGCAGATCAATCCCACCAGCCCCCGTGGCTGGAATACCAATGCGCTGCCGGCTGGCAGGTGGACGATGGCGATTTCCAGCAGCGGGTCGTCGCTGGCGGAGATCGTGACGGATGCCGTCGCGTCGCTGTGCAAACGGGTCAGCGCCACCATGCCGGCGGCCAGACTGGTGAACGGGAAGCGCCAGTCCAGCAGCCATTGCGTGCGCTTGGTGCTGCTGACGGGCGACGATTGCAGGTATGTGGGGTGGATCAGCATTAGCTGGCCAGGCTGCAGTTGCAGCGCCTGCGAGACGGCGGAAATGCGGGACTGGCCATCGGGCGGCAGGGGGAGAGTAGTGGCTGTCACGTTCAGCGCGTGCCCGATGGACAATGGTTTCAGGCGCGCAGCCAATGGCGCCAGCACGAAGTAAAAGAAGGCCTTGATGGCGACTGGCAGCAGGATGGCCGACAGCACCAGCAGTGCGGCCGTGGGCGCCACGTCCAGCACGGGCGCGCGCCAGCGGGCGATCCAGTTGCGCGCCAGCAGCGCTTCGCTCATGGAGATGGCCGTCTGCAAGGGCGCCAGTGCGCCGGCCAGCGCGCTGGTGTCAATGGCGAATGGCATGGGGCGGGCCGCATCGCTGGTGCGTGCGCGCTGCGCCAGCCAGGCGCGATACGCTTGCAGGTTGACCTCGCGCAAGCGCTGGCCCTCGGCTTCGAGGCGCGACAACTGCGCGTAAGCGTCGCTGCCGGGCAAGCGGGCCGCCAGCGGGTGCTGCGCTTCCAGTTCCCGGCGCTGGCGCAGGTTGTGCTGCAGCGCGCCATACGCGCTGACGTGTGCTGCGTGCAGGCGCGCCAGGGTCTGCCGCGCATCTTCACCGCTGATCGCCGCGTGCAGGGCGCTCAGATAACGGGCTTCCTGCGTCAGCACTTCGATTTCCACGCGGCGCGCCGCTTCGTCCTGCGCGTGCAGGGCCAGGGTGTTCGTGTCGGGCAGGGGGAGGGTAAACAGCGACGGTTGCTGCCGCGCGCGCAGCTGGTGCAGCTGCGCCTGTGCTTCTTGCAGGCGGGTGGCGATGGCGGTTTGCGAGGCGTGTTGCAAGGCGTTGACGCGGACCGTGGCGGCATCGGCCAGGCCTGCGCCATGGTTGCCGGCGTTGCTGGAAGCCTGGCGCAGGGTGGTCACGGCCTCGCTGCCGGCGCTGTAGGCGCGCCATTCGGCCAGCAGCAGGCGTCCGGCCAGCAGGATGACGATGAACAGTGCAAACTGCAGCGCGTGGCGCAGCAGAAAGCGCAGCAGGGCCGTCAGCAACTGGCGCAAGGAGATGCGTCCTTAGCTGGCCGCGCTATCGGCGTCGGCACAGCATTTTTTATACTTCTTGCCGCTGCCGCAGTGGCACGGGTCGTTGCGGCCCGTCTTCGGCACGTCGCGTAGCACGGTGGCGCCGGGCTGGCTGTGTGCCTGGCTTTTCAGGTGGCGCTGGCGCGCCCAGGCGGCGTTGATGGCGATGACGGAAGGAATCACGCCATCCATGGCCGTTTCGGCTACATCGTCGTCAAGCTCGCTGGCAGCGGCCAAATGCTGGAACGGCGTCAGGTATTGCGGGTGGCTGACGGCCAGGGCCGCCCACTGGGGCTTGTCCAGACTGGTGCCAAGCAGGAAGCCTGCACACCAGGCGGGCACGCTCCATTCGGGACCGCAGACGTAGATGGGTTCGAAGCTGTCCGGGTCCTTCGCCAGCCATTCGACCATGTAAGCGTGGTGGCGCAGCGCCAGGCTGGTTGCCCGTTCGCTGGCCTCGTCCGGCGCGTGCGCGGCGCTGCCCGCCGCCTTGTCCCATACCCAGGGCAACCATTGTTCAGGCGTGATCTGTTTCGGGCTCAGGGCGACGGCCGTCAGCAAACCTTCCAGCATCGACACGTCCATGGCGCGGTTTTCCAGCGCAGGCGCGGCCAGCAGGGTGTCGAGTTCGGCGTATTCGTCGTCAGAGAGGGGCGAGGTGGTGGAGATGCTGGACATGGGATTTTTCTGTAATTTGATTGAGGTGGCCATCGGCCCTGGCCGTATTGTACCGCCCTGCAAGGGGAAAGCCGGCGGCGCAATGAAAAACGGCGACCCGCATGAACTGACCCCGTAAAGTTGGACGGTTAAGTTTGTTAGGTAGCCAAGGGCTGGGTTCTGTATTGCACAGGACTCAGCCCTTTTAGTTTCATCTTGATGCGGTCGTGATTGTAATA
>NZ_JBNYXS010000025.1:0-79527 GCF_051380775.1 Janthinobacterium pasteuri
CTGCCGAATTATCTGGGGTGGCGCTGGATACTCGACGCCGGACGCATCCGCTCCCCAGAAACATTGTTGAAGGCAACCATGGGAGAGTTCCCACACCTTACGGTGACATAGCCTAATTTAACGAGCGCTTCTGGTAGAACCCGGCCGATGGCGTTCAGGATAGCGGTTTGCCCATCTGTAAAACGCATTAATGGGCAACATTTCCGTGCACGCGTGAATGTTTCGTAGCGGGGAATCAGTTTAATTGCAAATTTACAATTATTGAGATGCCCTCCACCCCTTCTAAGGTGTCACGAGCTGCGCAGAAGCGCTGCCTTCAGGGATAATCAGGGCAAAGTCGTAGCCGTTGATCAGGTTGAACAATTCAATGTCGCCGCCCGCCAGCTTGCGCGAGCCTGGCCGCAGTGGACGCAGATCAAATAGCGACCAACTGCCGTCGGTGGCGCCTGCACTGGCCAGCAGTTTGAAGGCCGGGCTGTCAAGTTCGATTTGTGCCGGCTGATATGGCTTGCCCGCTCCCGCGAATCTCAGTTGCGTACCCTTCGCCGCCAGCACGATCAGGTGCAGCGAGGTAAGGCCCTGGCCTTCGGCGCGTTCAGCCAGAAAGTTGCCAATGTCACGATTGTTAAGTGGATTAATACCCTTGTATGCGTGATTTGCGCCGACCTTGACCACCAGCTTTTGCTCTTGCATGCCGAGCCGGGTTTCCAGGGTCCGCTTTAACAGCGTCAAACGCAAGCGGTTGGATAGCTCGCGATCGCCGGGCACTTTAGAGGCGCTTTTCTGATAGATGGCGCGGGTGGCCAGCAATGCATCGAGCAGGCCTAGCGCGGTTTGCTCTTTGGGGCCGGCAAGTAGCGGGCGCAACGATGTCAGGTCCTCGGTTGAGCCCGACAGTATAAAGTACTCGAAGGGATTGCCGGTGGATGCCGCCTTTTGAGACGCGACAGCTTCCATTTGACGCAAGGCTTCCAGCTTCGCGCGGGCGGCCGGATTAACCGGCTGGGCCAGCATCAGAGTGATCAGATATTTGGCCGCACCGACGAACTCCTGATCGATGCCCCATTGCTGGAAGCGCGGTCCTGCGGCCAGGGCAAAGCCGGCGAGCATCTCTGCTTCCTGGCGCATGGTGTAGAAAGCAACGGAGTCCGGATAAGTGGCGTCGAATCTGGCGATAGCAGCAACCGCGTCGGCGCCCTTGAGTATCCCTTGGAGCGCGCTTGTCACGGCTGGGCCATTTTCAGTTACCAAGGTCGTGAAGCCGGCAGGGGGCAAGGCATTGAAGTAGGCGGCTGAGAATTGGGCGATCTCGGCGACACCGTGATCCTCGCCCAGGAGGACGTACTGCGCCTGGCGAGAAGCCTGCAGCAGCAGTGCCGCACCGGGTCCCGATAACGTGCCTTTGTCAACGGTGATGGCGAGTCGGCTAGCTGTGAGTTTGTCAAGGACGGCGGTATCGGCGACGGCCGAATCGGCGAAGCCGAGCGTCAGGGCGGCGGCAAAGAAGGCGAGACGGAAGAACATAGTAGTGTGGGCCGATCAGGGCGGTCAGTAAATGAATCAACAGTGTAAACTGTCGTTAGGAACGTCGGCTTCTGGGCCGATAGCGGACGGGGACGCCGGTTCCCCCAGGGGCACGCCCCGTCAACCAAAGGGGGCAGGCAGGAGTCAGGTTGCGATACCATACTTGTGCTGCGTGGCAGCATACTGTTGCTTGAGCGATTCCAGCTTCGGATGCCTGGGGTCGATCTTGCGGATCACTTGCATCTGGTGCTGCGCCTGTTCGGCCAGCGGGGCTTCCCAGCCCAGCATATTGAGCTGGCGCAAGATGGCGTCGACGGAGGCGAACAGCACGGGCAGGTTGCCTGGCGTCTTGCGCAGGGCCTGGCGCAGCACGAAGACGGCGCCTTTGAGCTCGCCGCTTTCCGCCTTGCTGGCCGCGTCCTGCATCAGTTCCTGCACCTGGTTGCTGATTTGCTGGCCCATGCCTTGCGCCAGGTCATGGCGGCCCGCTTTTTCAAACACGTCGACGGCCGCTTCCATCGTCACGTCGCTGTCGGCTTCGTTGACGAGTTTCATCATGACATCGGATGCGGCCTGCTCAAGGTTGTTTTTCAGGCAGCTTTGCACCAGGCCCACCTTCAGTTGCGTCGACAGGCCCCGCGCCGTGTCCAGGGCGGCGGCGGCCAGCTGCAGTTCGCTGGCGGCGGCGATGTCGTTGCCCGACAGTTCATGCAGCATGGCGGCCGAGATGGCGCGGCAGGCTTCCACATTGGCGCCGCCCCGCAGCGAGCGCTCCATGTCGCGCAGCACGCCGCTGGCCTGCGGCGCATCGCCCTTCTTGACCAGTGTTTTGACCAGGTTGACGTGGTCTTCCGGATCGCGGAATTCAGAATACTTCGCTTTCGTCACCACTTGCTTGTAAGCCCGTTCGGCCGCGCCGATGTCGCCCGTGTCAAACGCGATGCCACCCAGGTGGCGCAAGCGGCGCACCATGTGCGGCGAGATGGCCACCGCGTCTTCGAGGATTTTCTTCGCCTGCATCTGCTGGCCCATGGCTTCATGGTTTTGCGCCAGCAGGTCGTAGGCGGCCATGAAGCGGGGATAGGTTTCCACCAGTTCCAGCAGCGCCTCCTGCGCATCTTCATGGCGCTGTTGTTCGAACAGCGTGCGCGCCAGGCCCAGGTGGGCCCAGGCCATGGGCCGCGTGGCCAGCATGTCGGCGTACAGCTGTTCCGCTTCCTTCCATTCATCGAGGGTGATGTGCAGCTCGGCGCGCAGGCGGGTGAAATCGGCCGCCAGGCGCGGGTGCTGCAGTTCGGCCGCGCGGCAGCTTTTCACGGCTTCGCGCAAGTCGCCCTTGTCGATCAGCTGATACGTGGGCAGGAAAATGGCGCGCCGCTCGATGGCGCGCGCGATGCGTCCGCTCAGCACGTCGACCGTAAACGGTTTTAAGATGTAGTCGGACGGGGTCAGTTCGGCCGCGCTGATCACCTTGCTGTGGATGGCTTCGGAGGTCAGCATGATGAAGATCGTCCACAGGCCGATCAGCTTGTGGTGGCGCAAGTCTTCCAGCAATTGCTGGCCATCCTGGCCGTCCATGCCACTACCAAGATCGTACTCGCACAGGATGATGTCGAACGGTTTCTTCATCAGCAGGCGGATGGCCGTGCCGGAATTGACCGCATATTCCACCTTGGTGATGGCCGCCTGGTTCAGCATATTGTGCAGATTTCCCCGCATGCTGGGGTTCGGGTCGACGATCAGGACAGATAAGTCGCTAGTTTCTGGCATTGTTCAGCTCTCGTTCATCTGTTCGGTCATTTGCCGGAACGCTTTTTATATGTCTCTACCCGGCAACATTATTTTTTATCAGCATACTGCAAAGCCGGCCGACACTGCCAGCAAAATGCATGCAATCGGGCATGCAGCGCGAGGGCAGGGACGCCCGGCGCCGTCCAGCGTTGTATTTCATGACACAGGGTTCGCTTGTGGCGGTCCCAGCACCTGTTTTTTCGTCCATTTATTGACTAGCGTGATAGTATTTTATAAATGCAACAAGTGTTGCATACCGCGCCATGTCGCGGCAAGGCATGCGCAGGCTGTATGGGCGCTTTCTCCCTCTCTGGTATCGATACCCGTCATGCGCTTACCCGATCTGTCTACCTTGCGACGCATTGCCGTTCCGCTGGCATTTGGCGGCAACAGCGAACAGCAGCATACCTATTTTGCGGAACTGCACCGGGTCGGTATGGTTACGCAACTGCTGGGCATCATCGCCTACAGCATGACCTGGCTGCTGATGCCAGAGCCCTATCATCCGAACCTGCCGCACGCCGTGCTGGCGCTGCTGGGCATGTTGACGAGCCTGGTGGTGCGCTATCGCTGCACCACCTTGCCCGTGCTGACTATTACCGGCGCCTGCGCCGTGCTGACGTTGACCTTCGGCTTGCGCACCATGGCCGACGCCGTCCTTCACGCCAGCTTCTGGGTCTTGCCCGTGGGCGTCTTCATGACCCTGGCGATTGCCTCCATCTTCAATGGCGGCCTCAGCTACCTGGCCGTGGTGGCCGGCGTGTGGTGGAACGTGGGCCACGGCCTGTACCCGGTGAACGCGGGCTTGCCCGACCAATCCTGGGCGCCCTTGATGATAGTCGTCAGCGTCCTGTTCGGGCTGGCGCTGAATGTCAGCTTCAGCTTATTGCGTTTGCGTAACTATCACGCCAAACTGGAACTGACGCGGCTGGCCTTCCAGGACAGCCTGACGGGTTTGAACAACCGCCGCATGTTCACGCAGCGCGCGCAGCAGATGCATGGCGCGCCCGACGGCGGCATGCTGCATTTCCTGATGATCGATATCGACGATTTCAAGATCATCAATGACCAGCAGGGTCACGATGCAGGCGACGAGGTGCTGGTGCGCACGGCCGCCATCATCGCGGACAAGGCGCAAGGCCATTTGTGCGGCCGCCTGGGCGGCGAGGAATTCGGTGTCGTCTACGCGGGCGACCACGAAGCGGTGCGCACCTTTGCCGGCACCTTGGTCGAGGCCGTCAGCCAGGCTTTCCATGCTGCACAGTTTGTGTCGATCAGCGTGGGCGTGGCCGAGCTGGAGCGAGGCAAGGAACTGGGCCACAGCTACCGGCTGGCGGACGAAGCACTGTACCTGGCCAAGCGCCAGGGCAAGAACCGCTTCGTGATTGCCTGATGTTCGCATGAGGGTGTTGTTGCCGTGTCAAAAACTGCCGCTGTGTGGGGCGCAAGGGTGGCAAAGCCCCAAGTTCCGGTCATAAGGCAAGGGTAAAACGGGTATAATGCGCGCAAAGGAAATTTGCCGTACGAAAGATATTGTCATACCTACCTTTAACCCGCAGCCACGCTGCATCAACCACCTTCCAATCATGTTGATACTGCCGGGTTCCAATGCCCTGTCCCATTTCCGTAGCCACCGTCTGTTAAGCCAACTGCAAGCCGTTTCGCCTGCGATTGTTGCCGTGCAAGCACGCTATGTCCATTTCATCGATGCCAGCGCGCCTCTCACCAACGACGACAGCACGCGCCTTGGCGCCTTGCTGACGTACGGCGAACCGGCCCACGCTGACAATACGGAAGGCGCTGCCGAAGAATTCTTCGTCATCCCCCGTTTCGGCACGATTTCGCCGTGGGCTTCGAAAGCCACCGACATCGCGCACAACTGCGGCATGGCGCACATCAAGCGCGTCGAACGCGGCATTGCTTTCCGCATCAACCTGAAATCGGGCATTCTGGGCAGCGCCATTGGCGCCGGCAAATTGACGGACGAGCAGGTTCAAGCTGTGGCCGACCTGCTGCACGACCGCATGACGGAATCCGTGCTGCGCAGCGCCGACCAGGCCAAGGACTTGTTCCGCACCCTGGAAGCGCGCCCACTGGAATCGATCGACTTGCTGGGGCAGGGCAAGCGTGCGCTGGAAACGGCGAACACGGAACTGGGCCTGGCGATGTCGGAAGACGAAATCGACTACCTGGACGCCGCCTTCACCAAGGCTGGCCGCAATCCGACGGACGTGGAACTGATGATGTTCGCGCAAGCGAACAGCGAGCATTGCCGCCACAAGATCTTCAACGCCGACTGGACCATCGACGGCGTGGCGCAGCCAAAGTCCTTGTTCGGCATGATCAAGAACACGCACGAACTGCAGCCGAAGGGCACCGTCGTCGCCTACAGCGACAATTCCTCGATCATGGAAGGCGCCACCGTGTCGCGCTTCTACCCGCGCGGCGACAAGCACGAATATGCGGCATCGACGGAGCTGACACACACCTTGATGAAGGTGGAAACGCATAACCACCCGACGGCCATCTCCCCATTCCCTGGCGCCTCCACGGGTGCGGGCGGCGAGATCCGCGACGAAGGCGCGACGGGCCGCGGCGCAAAGCCAAAAGCTGGCTTGACGGGTTTCACCGTATCGAACCTGTCGCTGCCGGACGCCGTGCGCAGCTGGGAAACGGCCGCTTCCGTGACGGCGCCTCTGGCTGGCCGTACTGACGCAGATCAATACGGCAAACCGGAGCGCATCGCTTCGCCGCTGCAAATCATGATCGAAGGCCCATTGGGCGGCGCCGCGTTCTCGAACGAATTCGGCCGTCCGGTATTGGGCGGCTACTTCCGCACGTATGAACAGAACGTCGGCGTCGACAGCGATGCCGTATTTGGCTACCACAAGCCGATCATGATCGCCGGCGGTATCGGCAATATCTCGGCGCAGCACACGCACAAGAACGACATTCCCGTTGGCAGCCTGCTGGTGCAGCTGGGTGGCCCGGGCATGCGCATCGGCATGGGCGGCAGCGCCGCCTCGTCGATGACCACCGGCAGCAACACGGCCGACCTGGACTTCGATTCCGTCCAGCGCGGCAATCCGGAAATGGAACGCCGCGCCCAGGAAGTCATCAACGCCTGCTGGCAAATGGGGCTTGATAATCCGATCATCTCCATCCACGACGTGGGCGCGGGCGGCTTGTCGAACGCTTTCCCGGAAATCACCAACGACGCCAAGCGCGGCGCGATTTTCGACTTGCGCAAGGTGCCGCTGGAAGAATCGGGCATGGCGCCGAAGGAAATCTGGAGCAATGAATCGCAGGAACGCTACGTCCTGGCCATCGCGCCGGAAAGCCTGCCATTATTTAAGGCCATGTGCGAACGCGAACGCTGCCTGTTCGCCGCCGTGGGCGTGGCCACCGAAGAGCGTCAACTCAAATTGATCGACCCGGAACTGGGCAACGAACCGGTCGACATGCCGATGGACGTTCTGCTGGGCAAGCCGCCAAAGATGCAGCGCGACGTGGTCCACGTGGCCAACGATTTCCCGGCGATTGACCTGACGGGCATGGACTTGAAGGATGTAGCGCAAAAAGTGCTGCTGCTGCCTACCGTGGCCGACAAATCCTTCCTGATCACCATCGGCGACCGCAGCGTGGGCGGCATGACCGTGCGCGACCAGATGGTGGGACCATGGCAAGTGCCGGTGGCCGATTGCGCCGTCACCACCATGAGCTTTGAAGGTTATCTGGGCGAGGCGATGGCCATGGGCGAACGCACGCCGCTGGCCGTGATCGACGCCGCCGCCTCGGGCCGCATGGCCGTGGGCGAAGCCGTCACCAACATCGCTGCCGCCGCGATTGCCGACATTTCCGACATCAAGCTGTCCGCCAACTGGATGGCCGCCTGCGGCCAGCCTGGCCAGGACGCAGCCCTGTACGACACGGTGAAAGCCGTCGGCATGGACCTGTGCCCGGCGCTGGGTATCAGCATCCCCGTCGGCAAGGATTCGCTGTCGATGCGCACGACGTGGAAAGATGAGAACACGGGCGCGGCGAAATCCGTCACGTCGCCGGTGTCGCTGATCGTGTCCTCGTTCGCGCCAGTGACGGACGTGCGCAAATCGCTCACGCCGCAGCTGAAAACGGACAAGGGCGACACGTCCTTGATCCTGATCGACCTGGGCCGCGGCAAGAACCGCCTGGGCGCATCTGCGCTGGCGCAAGTCATGGGCCAGCTGGGTAATGAAACGCCGGACGTGGACAGCGCGGCCGACCTGAAAGGCTTCTTCGCGGCCATTCAAAAGCTCAATAGCGACGACAAGCTGCTGGCCTACCATGACCGTTCGGACGGCGGCCTGTACGCCACCCTGACGGAAATGGCGTTTGCCGGCCACACGGGCATGTCCGTCAACCTGGACATGCTGACCATGGAAGGCGAGCACTCGAGCGACTGGGGCGACGCCAAGAACTGGACCGGCCAGGTTGCGGAACGCCGCAACGAACTGACCCTGCGCGCCTTGTTCAGCGAAGAGCTGGGCGCCGTGATTCAGGTGCGCGCGGAAGAAAAGTCGCTCGTCATGGACGTGCTGCGCACGTTTAACCTGGGCGCCTGCAGCCATATCATCGGCAAATTGAACGACCGTGACGTGATTGAATTCACGCGCGACGCCAAGCTGATTTACACCCAGCCGCGCGCGGAGCTGCACCGCCTGTGGAGCGAAACGAGCTGGCGCATCGCCCGCCTGCGCGACAATCCGGCTTGCGCGGACGCCGAATACGACCGCCTGCTGGACGTGCAAGACCCGGGCATGTCGCCTATCGTCACGTTCGACCAGAACGAGAACGTCGCCGCGCCATTCATCGCCACCGGCGTGCGTCCGCGTGTCGCCATCCTGCGCGAGCAGGGCGTCAATTCGCACATCGAGACAGCTTACGTGATGCACCAGGCAGGTTTCACGGCCGTCGACGTGCACATGAGCGACCTGATTGCGGGGCGCGTCAAGCTGGACGACTTCCAGGGCGTCATCGCCGTGGGTGGCTTCTCGTACGGCGACGTGCTGGGCGCGGGCGAAGGCTGGGCGAAAACGATTCTGTTCAATGCCAGCCTGGCGGAACAGTTCGCGCGCTTCTTCAACCGCACGGACAGTTTTGGCCTGGGTATCTGCAACGGCTGCCAGATGATGAGCAACTTGAAATCCATCATCCCCGGCGCCCACGCCTGGCCTAAATTCACGCGCAACAAGTCGGAGAAATTCGAAGGCCGCTTTGCCATGGTCGAAGTGATGGACTCCCCATCGATCTTCTTCAACGGCATGGCCGGCACCCAGGCCGGCATCGCCATCGCCCACGGCGAAGGCTACGCCGACTTCTCGCAAACGGGCGACATCACCCAGGTCACCAAAGCCATGCGCTTCGTCGACAACAAGGGCGCCGCTACCGAAGCGTACCCGTACAACCCGAACGGCTCGCCGGAAGGCATCACCTCCGTCACCACGCCAGACGGCCGCTTCACCGTGCTGATGCCGCACGCAGAACGCGTGTTCCGCAGTGTCCAGCAGTCCTACCACCCTGAAGCATGGGGCGAGGATTCGCCGTGGATGCGCATGTTCAGGAATGCGCGGAAGTTTGTGGGGTAATTAGCTCGCTTGCAGGGTAGCGCTGGAGTTCAATGCGCTGCTGCTGGGGTAGGAATGAGAAAACCGCTGTCGGGAGACAGCGGCTTTTTGTTTTTTGAAATACATTACTTCATATTTTTAATGATTGCTTGTAAGTTCTGAAATCGTTGCTCACTAAGAAATTTTATTTCACCGATGCTTCCGAGGTCGAAAATCTCGTCAGCTTTTTTTAGACGACTAAGTAAAGGTATGGCAAGTCCATCTACTAAGTCGGCAAAACCTATCAAGTCTGCGTAGCTAGCTGGTATTTTGTAGCCTTTGGTTGAGCTGGCGATTACAACATCATGATCTCTTAGTTTAGCAATTACGTTTGAGCGTAGATATTGTTTTGTTATATCATGAAAACCCTGATATTTTAGGTGATCAAGAATTTCATTGGTGGAAGTGAAAATTTTCTCAAAAGGAAATCTTGTTTGAAAGAGTAGGTAGCTTAGTGTGGCATATTGTATTTTTATTTCCCTGTCAGTCGAGTTGAAATTATTTCTTAAAAATCCAGATGCTCTTTGAAGTGAGATATTGGATATTTTCAAATCAACAGCACTGGATGATTTATTGATTGTTAAGTCTGCCTCGAATTTTGGTGGCCATTCATCTATTCTTATTCTTTTATTTTGTATGAGGCTTAGAAAGCAATCTCGAGCTTGGCCGGAAACTTTTTCTTCATATAATTTTGCGGTAGTGCCAACCAGGAAATCAGCAAGTTGAACTAATATTTGATCTCTGCTATCAACAATTTCGATTTTCGAATCAAAGAAAAGATCAGGTATATGGTTGTTGGAAATGTATTTTCTAAAACTTTCGATAAAATAAGAGTCGCCATGTCCATCGGCATAAATTGTTATATTGCTTATTGAGTTAAATATTTGACTGTAAAGGAGTCCATTTATGAATTTTATAAAGGATTTTTTGTGCCGCAATCCGCTATCTTTTATTATTCGAGATTTATCTACGCAAACCGCGTAAAACTTGAAATTTAAAGATGATATTTCGTTTATTATTTTTATTCTTTTTCTATCGCTCAATTTGCTTGATTTTATCTCGCTAGAATTGAAGTGTTTTATTCTAATTTTTTCTATTGATGCTTCAAGTTCGGACCTTTGTTCGGCCGAAATTATTACTGCTAGCACTATGAAATAATTTGACGCACCAACCTTCTCGGTTGCTAAATCATGGTTTCCGGATTCATCGACGAAGGCAACGTAATCGCTCATTGGTAGTCCATTTTAAGTTTGTACTTTTAGATATTTTTTTAATATTCACAGCCCCTTCGCCACCCCCACAATCACAACCGCCGACGGCACCAGCAAAAACTGCGCAATCAGCGTTCCCGCCAACCGGCTTCCCACCAGCCACACCACTGCGCGCCGGAATTGCGATTCTTCGATCTTGCCCTCGATGACGTCATCTGTCATGCCAGACATATGCGGGTCGATGAAGACGGCCATCATGATGGTGGCGCCGCCGTTGATGATCGATGAAAGCGTGCTGGAGGTGACGCGCACGCTGGGGTCGAGCACGCCTGCGTATAGGGCCGCAAAGACTCCGACTGTCCACAGGGCCGTGGCGATGACATTCATGGCCGTCATGGAGATGGAAACGCCCGATTTTTCGCGCAGGCCCGTGACGTTGGCGGGCTTGGGCAGGCTGGCGGAGGTCTTGAGGTAAGACAGGCCGCCCTTGAAGACGGCGTGCAGCAGCAGTTTCGGTACCGACCTGTGCACCTGGAAATGCTCGACGGCGCGGCAGAAGGCGCGCTGGAAGGTGGGGATCAGGATCGCGCCTAGGATGGTTGCCAGGCTGGCGGAGAATAGCAGCCAGCGGAAATCTACCAATAGCGTGCTGGCGGCAACGTGCTGGTCGATGCCTGTTTCCACGCGCTTGGCCAGGAATGGTCCCAGGAAAGAGTTCGACGTGCGCGACAGCAGCATCAAAATGCTGAACAGGGCCAGCGACACGGCGATGCGTCGCGTGCGGATACCGGCGATGCGCACGGAGTAGGCGAGGGTGCCGATAATGTGGATGATGAACGTCAGTGCGCAAATCAACAGCAATTGCTTGTCCATCACAACCTTGCAGTAAAGAAAATGTCATTCCATGCTGCCATGAAGTTACTTATTCTTCAACTGCAAAGAAGATAATTTTATGTGATTGGGGGTTTTTGGTAGTTTGTGTGGAGTTGACTGAATTTCACCCCAAGGCAGAAACTGGGGTCAGACCCGACGGGTCTGACCCCGGCTTTTGCCTGTGGGTGAGATAAATGCCGCCAGTGAGCGTATGGCGTAGTTCATTGCTTGTATTTCAAGCTTGCACCCTCAACTACCGCACATGGCGGCGTGTCTTGCCGCACTGATGAATGACCAACCCGGAGAACCACCATGAGTTTCGATTCTTTTTTGTCCAAACTGAAGTCCAAAGCAAGTGAACTGAAAACCGAGGCATTGAAGTACAAGAACAAGGATTTCCTGAACGCCGCGATGGCGGGCTCGGCCTTGATCGCCATGGCCGATGGCAGCGTCAGTGCGGAAGAGAAGCAGAAGATGGTGAAGTTTATTGAAAGCAATGATGCGCTATCGGTGTTTACCACCACGGACGTGATCAAGGCTTTCCAGGACTATGTCGGTCAGCTGGAATTCGACAAGGATATCGGCGAAGCCAAGGCGTATCAGGCGCTGGGCAAGATGAAGTCGAATGTGGAGGCGTCGCGCCTGCTGGTGCGCATGATTATCGCCGTTGCTTCGTCGGACGGCAATTTCGATGCCAACGAGCAGCGCGTGGCCAGCAAGATCGCGCGCGAGCTGGGCTTGAATCCAGACGAGTTCGAGCTGCAGTAACCGCCAGGCCAGCCGGCCCCGGCTGGTTAGCTTAATCCTTGTCCCACCACGGCGGCGTGCCGGAAGACCAGGGGCACGCCATTTCCACTTCGCTGATCCTGTAGCGGATCTCGATCACCTGGCCATGGTGGAACGGACCGCGTCTCCAGTCGCCGGAATGAAAAACGTAGCCTTTGCCCTTGATGCAAAGACTGGTCGGATTGTTGCCGATGGGACCGGTCGAGTGCAGGGTGACGCGCACTTCGCCGTTGGCGTCCAGTGGGGCGTCGCCTCCCATGAAGAGTGGATCCGAGCCCACGTCGCAGACACGGGTGCTGCCTATCTTGCTGCAGTGCTTGATATACGTTTCCTGGCGCGCCTGGGCCAGGTAATTGTCATGCCGCATCGGCTTGCCATCGTCATAGGTAAAGCGCAGGATGACTTGCGTGGGTTCGCTGGCAGGATGGCGTGTGGTGCTGGTGCAGGCGGCGCTGACCAGGGCCAGCAAGGGCCAGGCCAGCAGGCGCAGGATGCCGCGCAGCAGCGTTGAGATCGGATTGTTGCCGAGTGAATGCCGCATGTGGCGTTGCCATTTGTCTCATGAACTGGACGGCGATCATAGCATGCGTTGGCGGCGGTTCCGCTAGGCCGCGCCGTGATTCAATTCCTGCAGCACTTTCTTGCACAGCTCGCCGTACCCCACGCCCGTGCCCCGTTTGTGGGCGGCCAGGTCGACGCCGGCGCTGATGTCGTCCCATGCCACGCTGCCGGGCAAGGGAAGCAAGTCGTCGTCCAGGTCCATCTCGAAATGGATGAAGTGGCCGTCAGCGCTCAGCAGCTTGCCGGACACGGTGGGCATGCCGGGCCAGGCCAGTTGCAGGTCAAGCATGAGGGCCGTGCCCAGTGCCACGCCATGGCTGGCGGCGCACTGGCGCAAGGCATCGGGCAGCGGACGGGCGCGCCACCAGGCTGCCGTCTGGCGGATGGCCGCCAGGGTCAGCGCGTTTTGCTGTTGGACCGAATATTGTTTGCTCATGGCTGCCACCCCAGGCGGAACGCAACATGCACCATCAACGTGATGCCAGGCCCATGTTTTGCACGTGGGCGGGCACGATGTCGCCGCTGGCCATTGTCTCGGCTGGTACCCGCATCAGCACTTCGCCACCCACGCTGCCATCGTCGCGCAAGTCGATGCGCATGGCCAGTTGCTGGTCGAGCGCCACGAAGCTGTTTCTGCTACTGGCGATGATGCGGTGTTCTTCCTGATCATCGATGCGCGCATACATGAAGGCGCCGATGGTGCCCGCATTGCGCAGGTGAAGCACCTGGCCGTTCGCCAACGCATAGCCGCCGCGGAACGGGGCAAATTCTTGCGCATTCATAAAGTGCCTGTGGGCAGGCAGTTCGATCGTTTGCAGGCGTCCGCCCGGAATGGTGACGGTCTGGCTGTCGGGGAGCGATTGCGCATTTGCCAGCAGGGCGCAAACGCCCAGGGTGCCGGCCAAGATCCATGTTTTCATTTTCCAGCCCATCCTTGAATGTGGTGCCGTCCGCTGCCGGGGCGGCGATGTTGATGTGGGTGCCAGGGAAACCGAACCGGCTTGTCCGCAAGCGCTGCTGTCACACTGGCAAGGTGCGGCCTACCGGTTTTGCCAGTGTAGGCAAGCAACATGCACCGCGCATCATCCGATCGGATGACACGGCGTCATGCATCGAGTACCGCCAGATGGGCCGTTGCGCCATGGATCAGGGCGATCAGCTCGCCCTGGCGCCGCGTATCCGTCTTCAGATAGGTGTGATGCAGATGCGTCTTGACGGTGTTGACGCTGATGCCGCCGCGCGCGGCGATTTCCTCGATGGTCGCCCCTTGCGCCAGCGCCTTGCCCACTTGCGCTTCGGCTTGCGTCAGGTCGAACAGCTGGCGCAAGGCAGGGACAGACGTGCTCGCTTGCGTCGGGTCGCGCGCGATCAGCAGCGCGCATGGCGGCTGGCAATCGGCAAGCGGGGTGACAGTCAGGGCCAGCGGCGCCTGCTGCTTGCGCGCCAGGCGCAGCGACTGACATTGCGCTGCGCCGCCGGTGCTGGCGATGACCAGGCGCACGGCGTGCACCAGGGCGGGCGGCGCGGCGTGTTCCAGTTGCGCCGTATGCAGGGCGTAGCCGGCGGGGGTGGCGAAGCGCAGCCCGAGGTTGGCATCGAGCACCAGCACGGCGGCGCCCATGGCGTCGAGCGCTGCCAGCGCGCAGTGGCTGGCCAGTTGTGCTTCGCGCAGGCGCTGCTGCAGGCACAGCGCGCGTTGCAGATGCGGCAAGATTTCTTGCCATTGCTGGCCGCTCAGGTCAGCGCTGTCGAGCCGTGGCCAGTCGCCTGCGCCGCAGGCTGAGTCGTACATGGCGCCGATCAGTTTGCCCACATTCATTGCCGTGCTCATGCTTGCCCCCATTTCCTCATTACATCAGTGTGCCGCGGGCGTGCAGGTGCGGAACTGGGTAAGGGCCGTGTGGTACAGCAATTTGCCCCAACTTTGTAAGGAAGGGCTGATCGCTGCCATCTGGCCTGGGCAACTTTCAAGATAGTACAAAGATAGTGCTGCCGCAATGGTGTGAGGAAATCTGCCTGGATAGTGTTCTGTAGGAAACTCGCGCGGCTAAAACACGTCCATGATGTAAGATTCGCACTATGTTCGATTTTACATTTACCGATTGCCCATGAGTTCAATAATGATCCCCGACGTCGCCCTGGTCGACAATACCGAACAACGCACGCCGCTGGTGCTCGTGCTGGACTGCTCCGGCAGCATGGATGGCGAACCCGTCTCGCTGCTGAACGAAGGCCTGGCCTTGCTGGAACAGGAGCTCAAGTCCGATGTCATTGCCGCCAAGCGCGTGCGCATCCTGGTGATTCAATATGGCGCCCACGATGAAGCCGCGGTGGCCAGCAACTGGTGCGACGCCATGGATTTCACGGCGCCCCATCTTGAGGCGAACGGCACCACGCCGACCGGCGTGGCCGTCGAACTGGCCCTGGCCGAAATCGAGCAGGAAAAGCAGCGCTTCCGCCAGGCGGGCGTGGCGTACACGCGGCCATGGCTGTTTTTGATGTCGGACGGCGAACCGACGGACCGCTGGCAGCAGGGCGCCGAACAGGCACGCGCGGCCGAGCAGGCGAACAAGGTAGCGATCTTCCCCATCGCCGTGGGCGACAATGCAAATATCGATACCTTGGGGCAGTTTTCCAGCCGTGGCGAGCGGGGCGTGAAGCAGCTGAAAGGCTTGCAGTTCCGCGAACTGTTCCTGTGGCTGAGCGCCAGCATGCAGGTGGTGTCGCAATCGCGTCCCGGTGCGCAGGCGCAGCTGGCCTCGACGGACGGCTGGTCTGTCGTGAATACGTGAAAGCCCGCTGATCCATGGCGATAGCAAATCAGCATTGGCGCGTGTTTGGCGCCTCCGTCACGGGCAAGGCGCACCTGGATAAAGATATCCCATGCCAGGATGCGCACGCGCATGCCGTCGTGGGCGACGTTTTGGTGGCCATCGTTTGCGATGGCGCCGGTTCGGCTCGGTTGAGCCAGCAAGGCGCGCAGTTTGTTGCTGCGCAAACCGTGCAGGCGCTGGCCGGACGGCTGGCGCAGGGTGCCAGCGTGCAGGATTTGCATGACGGCGCGCTGGCCGGCACGCTGGCGCAAATCCGCGCCGCGCTGGATGACATCGCCCGTGCCGCCAACGCCACCCTCGACGACTACGCCAGCACCGTGGTGGGCGTGGTCATGGGCGCCGACAACGGTTTCTTTTTCCACCTGGGCGATGGCCTGGGCGTAGCGCAACTGGGCGATGGTGGCGAGCTGATTTCGTTGCCCGCCAACGGCGAATATGCGAATGAAACCTATTTTCTGTCCGGCGAGCGCTGGCGCGAACAGCTGCGCCTGCTTGCGATTCCGCAAGCCGTGCGCGGCGTGGTGCTGATGTCTGACGGCTGCATGCCCTTTGCCATGAGCAAGAACAATGCGGCGCTGTACGCACCGTTCATGGATGCCGTGCAAGGCTATCTGCGCACGGTCGAGAGCGTAGAGTTGGGCGATGCAGCGCTGGCGTCCACCCTGGCCGACCCGCGCACGCACCAGATCACGGGCGACGACAAGACGCTGATGCTGGCCTTGCGCGCATGAGTCAGAAGCAAGGCGTCACGCCCGGTCTGAGTCCGGGTGGCAAGATCTGGCTGGATAAAGCCAGAAGTCTTGTCTTGGGCAAACTCGTCAAGAGCGGCGGTGCGGGTAGCGTGTATCTGCTGCCCGGCGCGCCCGCGCAGGTGGCCAAGCTGTACCATCCGCACCTGGACCGGGCCGCCAACCGGCGCAAGCTCGAAGCGATGCTGGAACTGTCGCCCGAGCTGCCCGATCAATTGGAAAACGGCAAGCGCTACGTGCAGATCGCCTGGCCGCAAGCGGCCGTGTTCGACGGCCAGGGCGGCTTTGCCGGCTTCGTCATGCCCCTGCTGGACATGGCCCAGACGGCCGAGCTGGAGCAAATCATGCAGGAGCGCCAGGCGCGCGCAGCCGGCTTGCCCACGGGGCTCGGTCCCAAGCTGACCCTGGCCGCCAACCTGGCCGCCGTCATCGATGCGCTGCACCAGCAGCAGCATTACGTGGTCGACTTGAAACCGGTGAATCTGCGCTTTTACCGCGATTCGCTGTACATCGCCATGCTTGATTGCGATGGTTTCAGCATCCAGGGCCATGCGGAGCGTTTTCCTGCCGAGCAATTCACGGCTGACTACCTGGCGCCGGAATTCCAGCGCAAGGGCATGCCGGTGGGCACGGAAATGGCGCAAGACCGTTTTGCGCTGGCCGTTATCATCTTCCAGTTGCTGAACTTTGGCATCCACCCGTACAGTGGGCGGCCCGGCAATGCGCAGGTGGCGACCGATATTCCCGGGCGCATCCGCGACGGCTGCTATGCGTATGGCGTGAAACGCCACAAGCAGCTGGCGCCGAATGCCACCAGCGGCCACGCGCTGATGCCGCCCGAATTGCGCGCCATGTTCGATCGTGCGTTTTCTCAATCCCCAAAACCGCAGCGGCCATCGGCGGCAGACTGGGCGCAGTTGTTGCGCGGCTATGCACAGCGCAGCGGCGGCAAGCTCGTCGTTTGTACCGCGAACCCCGAACACCAGCATTTCGTGGGCCAGGGCTGCGCTGCCTGCGCGCGCGACAAGGTCATCGGTGCGGCCGCGCAAGCCTCGGTGCAGGCGCAGCAGAGGCAACTGCTGCAACCATCGTGGCCGCAGCAGCGCAGCGCGCGCGGCGCGCACCATACGGCCCCCGGCCAGGCGCCGGTCGCCATTCCATTATCGGGCAACACGGGCGGCGGCATCACGGGCAAGGGCTGGGCCGTGCTGGTGCTGCTGATCGTGCTGTTCCTGATCGGCTTTACGGCCTGGACGTCGTCGCCCGAGGAAGTCAAGAACAAGGCTGCCATGCAGGCGGAAGCCGACCAGGCGGCGGGGCGCGAAGTGTTTGCCTGGCGCCAGCGCAAGACGACCGGTTTCCAGCCATCGGACGCGCGCAAGGCCGTGCGCAGCCTGTCGCAAGCGGTCAGCGAGGGCGACGATGACGCCGTGACGCGCGGCTTGCAGCTGCTGTACCGGGAAGGGGAAGGCAAATCGTCCGGCTACAGCGGCGACAGGGTGCGCGCGCGGCTGCGTGCGACCTTGATGGAGGGCATGGGCGCGATGGCGGGCTACGATTCTGAACTGGCAAACACCTATCTTGACCAGTTGCAAGCGGACCCGCGCGATCATCTGGCGGCGGCGGCCATGGGGCGCATGCATCTGAGCCTGGACGAACGACAGGCGGCGCGCCAGTATTTCGAGCAAGCCGTGTGGGCACGCCCCACCGATGGCGTCGCCTGGCTGGGCATCGCGGCCAGCGCGCTGCTGCGCGGCGGCGACGAGCGCGATGCCGTGAATCTGGTGGCGCTGGCGCAGCTGACGGCTTACCGTTATGCGGTGGAGAACGCCTTGCCGACGGAAGCGGGCGAGCCGGCGGACAATGGTGTCGCCCGCACGATGCAGCGCATGGACCTGAACGCCAAGTTGCTGCGCCTTGCTCAGGGGCGGGCCTACCAGCAGCGCTGGGACAAGGCGCTGGCCGATGGCGCGCTGCTGGCGGCCAGGCTCAAGGCCATGCCGCCCTTGCGGGATCAGGTCGGCGGCGTGCAGCGCGAGACGATGACGACGGTTGAATATGGCGTGCTTGACGAAAAGCATGCAACGGGTGAAAACCGCTTGACCCTGACCATTGCCGCCGACGGCACCCTGAGCTATGCGGCGGCCGAGTTGCCGATGGAGCCGATGCTCAACAAGGTGCTGCTCGATAGCGTCAAGCGCTGGACCTACTTGCCGGCCGTGCAGCACGGTCAATTGCGCGATGCCAAGGTGGTGGTGCTGGTGCGTTACCGCAATGGCCGGGTTAGCTTCGTGCCGGGCGGTGTGGCCGTCACGGCGGATAATTAGAGGAATACCATGAAAATCAAGACGATATGCGCCTTACTAGGCGCCTCCTTGCTGGCCTCAGGCATGGCGCAGGCGGACATCGTGCAGCGCCTGGTATTGACAGCCATGGCGGCCGAGCCAGATAGCGAGGGCGGCGATGTGTTCACTATTGCCGGCACGACAGCCTGCGGCGACAAGCAGATACGCATGGATGCCCGCTCGGTGAATCTGGACGAGGCGCCGTATGACGCGCTGAAAGCCGATCTGGCCCGGCATATCCGCGCCAGAACGCCCATGCGCGTCACCCTGAAAAAATGCCCGGACGATGCGAGCGTACCCATCGTGCGCCAGATTGCCGCCTGCACACAAGCCAGTTGCGCCGATGGCCGGGCGCGGCTGTATCTGCACGAACGTTTCTTCCCCATAGAGCAAGAAAAAGCAGCGAATGTGCTGCTGTTGCCCTTGCCGATAGGCAAGATGCCCGGCACGTGGAAGGTGGACATTGTCAGCGTGGCAGGCCACAAGCTGCGCCTGTCGGGCCATGTCAACAAGGCCGATTATGCCTCCGGTGAACTGGTGGGCGGCTATGTCACGTATTACCCGAGCGGCAAGATCGAGAAGCAGGTGGCGCAGGATGGGCAGGGCCAACAGCACGGCATCGGCAGCAAGTACTTTCCCGACGGCACCCTGGAGCTGCGCGGTGAATGGCGCCATGGCTTGCCCGAGGGCGAGCACCAGCGTTATCACGCCACGGGCAAGCTGAGCGAGGCGACGCTCTACCTCAACGGCACGCAAGTCGACGGGCCTGTGCAGACCTTTGATGAAAATGGCAAGCTGAGCAGCAGCTACACTTTGCGCGGCGGCAAGATGGAAGGCGAGATGCTCACGTACTTCCCGGATGGGAAAATCTCCAGCCGCGCAGAAATGCAGCACGGCAAGTTCAATGGCGTTAGCACGAATTACTACCCCGATGGCGCCGTGCGCGCCAGGATGACGCAGGTCAACGACCTGCCGACTGGCGTGGCGATGGAATTCTATCCAGATGGCAAGGTGGAGAGCCGCCAGCAGTACGGTGACAAGGGCGGGCTGCTGAGCTTGCAGCGCTACAGCCCCCAGGGTGTGCTGGTGCTGGAAAGACGGTGGGATACGCAATTGCGCGAGCAGGGCACGTCGCGCTCGTGGTACGAGAACGGCAAGCCCGAGCAATCCATCGAGTACCTGAACGACCGGCGCGAGGGCTGGAGCCGCAGCTGGCGCGAGGATGGCAGCCTGAAGAATGAATGCCGGTATGTGGCCGGCAAGGCGCAGGGCGACTGCGGCGAAGCGCCGCCAGCGCCGGAACTGCAGCGAAAGGAGCAGGCATGGCGCGCACTTTGAACCATTTGTTTGGCGCCATGCTGCTGTTGCCGGCGCTGGCCCACGCCGAGATTGAGCAGCGGCAAATAGTCACCGCGATCAAGGCGACGCCCGACGGCGATGTGCTGACCCTCGCCAGCGACAGCGGCTGCGGCGGCAGGCAGGTGCTGATGAATGCCGTTTCCGTGGGCCTGGATAAGGATCAGTATGTCGCCATGAAGCATCAATTGGTTCCCTTGATCCGCCACAAGACGCCCTTGCTGATGCGTATCACATCGTGTCCCGCGCCAGGCAAGGTGGAAGGCGAAGCGGGAGCGCTCGCCATGCCCGAAGTTGGCAAGCTGGGCCGCTGCGAGCCGCAGGCCTGTGCCGACGGCAAGCCGCGTTTGTACCTGAATCACAATCTATCGAGCGGCGAAGTCAAGGAACATGCGCGCTATGCGCTGGTCCTGCCGCTGCCGCCAGGCAAGACGCCAGGCACCTGGCACGTCGAGGTTTATCATGTGCGCGAAGGCGAGCCGAAGCGTCTGACGGGCCAGGTCAACGATCGCGATTACCTGCGCGGCAAGCTGGTGGGCAACTACAGCATGTATTACCCGCATGGACAGCTGGAAATGCAGGTCGAGCAAGATGGGCGAGGCGTGCAGCAGGGGACGCAGACCCGCTATTACCCTGACGGCAAGATGTCCATACGCGGCACGTGGCGCAACGGCGTGCAGGAGGGGGAAGAGCAGACCTATCACCAGAATGGCAAGCTGATCGAGTCGCGCACCTACCGCAACGGCGCCCGTGCCGATGGCCTGGTGGAAACGTTCGACAAGGATGGCAAGCTGCGCACGCGCATGACGCAGGTCAAGGGCCAGACGGAGGGCGAATTGCTGCTGTTCTATCCGGACGGCACAGTAGAAAGCCGCAGCCTGTATGTGAACGGCATCCAGACGGGGCCGAGCACCAGCTATTTCCCGGATGGCAAGGTGCATCGCACAGGCAACTATGTCGACGGCAAGCCTGCTGGCGAAAGCGTCGAGTATTACCCGGACGGCAAGGTCGCCAGCAAGCGCACGCACAGCGGTCACTACGTCATGCGCAGCGAACAGCGCTTCAGCCGGGCCGGCGTATTGATCGTGCACAAGCTGTGGAATGCGGGCGGGCGCGAGGAGGGCGCATTGCGTTCCTGGTATGCAAATGGCAAGCCGAGGCAGCTGATTAAATATGTCGATGGCGAGCGCCAGGGCTGGACGCGGCACTGGCGTGCGGACGGCAGTGTGGAAAGCGAATGCCGCTATGTTGCCGACGTGGCGCAGGGGGAATGTACCGGCGAGTCAGCCAAGTTTTCTTACACGGAAGATGGCATCGAGTTTGACATGCCGGAACCCTGAACAGGGAAAGTCACTGCCGTCCGATCACTGGTGCGTGACTAGCCTTTTGCGAGGCATGTACAGGTACTGGAGTGACACTGGATGGCGCCCAGAGCTCGTCCGGCCGCAGCACCGTGGTCGTGGCGGCATTTCGCATATAAATACCGTTGGCTGCCTGGACTGATCCGTAGCGCATGGCTGTTTGTGCCGAGCAGGACCTTTTGTGGGCGGCAGCTTTCGCCCCAAAGCGGACGGTCGAGTAATTAGGTGGATATTCGAACTTCTTTAAAGACTAACCCTTTTTTTGAATCCGAATCTGCCAGCCGAGAAGCGTCGCTTAGGCGCTCTCTCGCGGCGAACCATGACAGCGCATTATCAAGAGCCACGACGGGCTCAGCGAGCGCTAGTCTCATTTGCACATGACATTTATTCTCTGTTGGATTCGTCAGACTTCCGAGCGCGAGGAAGTAGGTACCAAGATTAATATAGTAGTCGCCACTTCCCCAGGGCGACTTCGTTACGTTCAGAACTGCAATACTTTCCGCCTGTAATCTTCGCCAAGTTGCGTTAGACTTTTTAAATCCATGAGCCTTTAAAAGCGGAGCAATGGTTTTGATGAAGGTTTCTGAGTTCATAAATAATTTGTCAGCTATTGGCCGGATTCGGCCATACGCAACTAGCCCTTTCTTTTGGATTTTTCGTGTTGCAAAATCGACCTGCACTCGTCTGCGGTTGGCACGTTTTTCGCAGTCAGTATGGTATGCCAGCCACCGCAATCAGGGTCAGGGCAACCACACACCGTTGTTCGCACCGGGTGCTGGGTTAATCCATCGCGTTTCTGAATAGCATTAGTTCGTTCCTGACTCTTGATAAGGTGGACTACTGCGCCTCGACTCAAAAATTTCCCTGCCATGATTTTCCACTAGGTACCCTGAACCGCTCAAGACGTTAACGTTTTTAATGTCTGCTGTTGGCCAGTTGTAGCCACCTCAAATTCCATAATTGTTTTGAACAGCGGCCTTCAGTTCAGCCTGCGACAAGCCTCCTTGCTGCCAAAAATAAAAAAAATACTCCAATGTTTCGGCAGGAGCGCCAATATCCATAGGATGCAAGACGCATATGGCAGTTCTTATTTTCAAAACGTCTGGCTCGTCCGATTGGTCTCGCCCTTCAATTGCTCGCCAGAGGCGTACACGCTCCCTGATGACTTCCTCAGCCGTCGCCGCACCGGTGATGTATCGATGCGCCACAGCTGCTGCTGACTTGGCAACCTCAGGCAATTGGGAAGTCACTCGTTCAATAGCCTCAAGCATGAATCGCTGAGCTAAAAGTTGTTCTGCAGGGTCATCCAGGTCCACCGCAGATGCAATGGCATCAAAAAGGTTACTATGCAACATTTCCATCCAGTTTAGGTGATTGCTCGATGCCTGCAGCGTGGGCGCTTCTGGCAAATAGCGGAACACCGCAATGCCTGATCGTACGATGTGATGCAATCAGCATTCGACGGCGCTTGTGTATGTCGCCTACCTATGCGGCGGCGTCAGCACGCTGGCGATGGCTTTGGGCAAGGTTTCCGGATAATCTCGGCTGAAGTGCAGGCCGCGGCTTTCCCGGCGCGACAGGGCGCTGTTGACGATCATCGACGCCACGTCGACCAGGTTGCGCAGTTCCAGCAGGTCGTGCGTGATGCGGAAGTTGCGGTAGTACTCGTCGATTTCCTCTTTCAGCAGCGCGATGCGGTGCTGGGCGCGTTCCAGGCGCTTGGTCGTGCGTACGATGCCCACGTAATTCCACATGAAGCGGCGCAGCTCGTCCCAATTGTGGGAAATCACTACTTCCTCATCCGCATCCGTGACGCGGCTTTCATCCCAGTCGGGCAGATACGGCGTGCCCAGCTTTTCCTTGCTTTCGATGTCTTGCGCGCAGGCGCGGCCGATGACGATGCATTCGAGCAAGGAATTCGACGCCAGGCGGTTCGCCCCATGCAAGCCCGTGCAGGCCGTCTCGCCCACCGCATACAGGCCCGGCAAGTCGGCGCGACCGGACAGGTCCGTGACGACGCCGCCGCAGGTGTAGTGGGCGGCGGGCACGATGGGGATCGGCTGCTTGGTGATGTCGATGCCCAGTTCCAGGCAGCGCGCGTAAATCGTGGGGAAATGTTCGATGAGGAATGCGGCCGGCTTGTGGCTGATGTCCAGGTGCACGTAGTCGAGACCCCGTTTCTTGATCTCGAAGTCGATGGCGCGCGCCACCACGTCTCGCGGTGCCAGTTCGGCCCGCTCATCGTGGGCCAGCATGAAGCGCGTGCCCGCTGCCGCGCCCGCTTCAGGCGGCAGTTTCAGCAATCCCCCTTCGCCACGGATGGCTTCGGTGATCAGGAACGATTTCGCGTAAGGGTGGTACAGGCAAGTGGGGTGGAACTGGATGAATTCCATGTTCGACACGCGGCAGCCGGCGCGCCAGGCCATGGCGATGCCGTCGCCGCTGGCCGTGTCCGGGTTGGTGGTATATAAATACACCTTGCCCGCGCCGCCCGTGGCCAGCACGGTATGCTCGGCGGCAAAGGTGTGCACCTTGCCCGTTTGTTCATCCTGCACGTACAGGCCGTGGCAATGCGGTTGCGCATTGCGCTGGGTCGGCTTCATGCCCAGCTTGTCGGAGGTGATCAGGTCGATCGCGCAGTGGTGTTCGAACAGGCTGATATTCGGGTGGGAGCGTACCTTCTCTTCCAGCGTCACTTGCACGGCGTGGCCCGTGGCGTCGGCCGCGTGGATGATGCGGCGCTGGCTGTGGCCGCCTTCGCGGGTCAGGTGGAAGCCCAGCTCGGCCGTGGCGTCGCGCGTAAACGGCACGCCTTGCTCGATCAGCCATTCGATGGCTTCGCGGCCGTGCTCGACGATGTAGCGCGTGGCGCTCTCGTCGCACAGGCCGCCGCCCGCGATCAGGGTGTCTTCGATGTGCTGCTGGTGGCTGTCGCCCGAGTCCAGCACGGCCGCGATCCCGCCTTGCGCCCAGTTGCTGGCGCCATCGAGCAGCGCGCGTTTGGAAATGATCGCGACAGTGCGCGTCTCAGCTAAATGCAGTGCAACCGATAAACCCGCCAGGCCGCTGCCGACAATCGCTACATCAAATTTCATGACATTTATCTCTTTTAGGGGAAGCATACTATATGCCATTTCCCCTCATTCGGTAATGTGTTGAGATAAATTCTGCCAGCGAAAGATAGCTGGGGCCGTAGCTTGTGGCGCATCAATGTCTTCGTGGAACAGTTGGCCATCATGGCAAGACAGCAGCAAGCCGCCCTGTGCGCGGCCTGATGCTTTTTGCCGCAGGAGGAACCATGATCCGCATCTTCAGCCATTATGTCTCGAAAACAGCGTTCATCCTGCTGTTGCTGGAAATCCTGATCCTGCTGCTGTCGGCCACCCTGACATCGCTGCTGTGGCTGGCGGACGGCAGCCGCGTGCTGCGGCTGGGCGAAGTCTATCTGTCGTCGGCGATCTTTGCACTGGTCATCGTGTTCAGCATGAGTGCGCTGGGCATGTACCAGCACCGTTCGCGCGAAGACATCCGCAACACTTTATTGCGCATCCTGCCGTCGTTCGCGCTGGGTTTTGCCGTACTCAGCGTATTGATCCGTTTCGTCCCGTCCTTGCATTTCGGGCGCGGCAGCGTGCTGATCTTCGGCCTGGGTGCCATCGGCGTGCTGCTGGCGCGCCTGGTGGTGTTCAAATCCTCGCAATCGGCGCTGATGGAAGGCCGGCTGATCCTGGTGGGCGGCGGGGTGCTGGCGCGCGAATGCATGGAATTGGCCGCTAGCAAGATCGGCTTCCACCAGTTTACGGTGGTCGGCTGCATCGATGTGGCTGGCGAGCAATGCTGCGTGCCGGTATCGGCCTTGCTGCCGGCCGAACCGTCGCTGCTGGCCATGGCCCAGCGCCATGCGGCGCATGAGATCGTCGTGTCCGTCAGCGACCGGCGCAATGGCGCGTTTCCTGCCAAGCAACTATTGGAATGCGCACTGGGCGGCGTCAAGGTGATCGATGCGGCCACATTTTTCGAGCGCGAAGCGTGCCAGATCCGCATCGATTCATTGCAACCGAGCTATCTGATCTATGGCGGTGGCTTCGACCAGAGTTTTTTCCGCGCCGCCTCGAAGCGTCTGTTCGACCTGGCGGCCAGCAGCGTCATCTGTCTGGCGGCGCAGCCCGTGATGCTGGTGACGGCGCTGTGCATCCGCCTGGAAGACGGCGGCCCCGTGTTTTACCAGCAGGAGCGGGTGGGGCGCGATGGCTTGCCTTTTAACGTGCTGAAATTTCGCAGCATGCGCTGCGATGCCGAGCGCGACGGCAAGCCCATCTGGGCGCTGACCGACGATGCGCGCATCACGCGGGTGGGCAAGCTGATCCGCAAGCTGCGCATCGACGAGTTGCCGCAACTGCTCAATGTGTTTCGCGGCGAGATGAGTTTTGTCGGGCCACGCCCCGAGCGCGCGTATTTTGTCGAGCAACTGAAGCAGCAGGTGCCGTACTACAACATTCGTCACAGCATCAAGCCGGGCATCACGGGCCTGGCGCAGGTGCGCTATCAATATGGCGCCTCCGTCGACGATGCCGTGAAGAAGCTGCAATACGATTTGTATTATGTGAAAAACAATAGCCTGTTCCTCGACTTGCTGATCTTGCTCGATACGGTGCAGGTGGTGCTGTTTGGCAAGGGCAGCCGATGATGGGGGCGCAGTCGGACTGGCTGGCGGCGGCCGACGCGGCGGCCCTCAGCCATGGCCTGGCGTCGCTGGCGTTCTTCGTGCTGGCGCTGCTACTCATCAGCAACTGGCGCGCGCGGCAAAACGTGCGCGTCTTGCTGGTGGCTTGCCTGGCGACCGGTGGCTGGGCCACGGGCACGGTGGTGCTCGTGCTGCTGGGGCAACGCATCGCGCTGGCCGGTGATGCGCTGGAGTTGCTGCGCACCCTGGCCTGGCTGGTGTTTTTGCTGCTGCTGATCGAACCGTCGCGGCCCCGCTTGCACATGGTGCTGGTGAGCATCGTCCTCACGGCGCTGGCGCCCGCGTTGTTCGCGCTGGCCTCGTCGTGGCTGGCACTGCCTTTGCCGGCGCGCATCATCGCCAGCGTCAGCCGTTTGCTGCTGGCCGTGCTGGGCATGTTGCTGGTGGAACAGTGGTACCGCAATACGCCGCCCTTGAAACGCTGGGGCATCAAGTTTGCCTGCCTGGGCGTGGGCGGCCTGTTCGCCTACGATTTTTATCTGTACAGCGACGCCTTGCTGTTTCGCGCGATCAACGACGACATCTGGGCCGCGCGCGGCATCGTCGACGCCCTGTGCGCGCCGCTGCTGGCCGTGTCGGCCGCGCGCAATCCCGGCTGGGCGCTGGGCCTGTCCGTCTCGCGCCAGATGCTGTACCGCTCGGCCGCCTTGCTGGGTTCGGCCATCTATCTGCTGGCCATGGCGGCCAGCGCCTATTACTTGCGCTATGTCGGCGGCACCTGGGGTTCGCTGATGCAGATGGCTTACCTGGGCGGCGCGGCCCTGTTGCTGGCGGGCGTGCTGTTTTCCGGCAGCCTGCGCGCCAAGCTCAAGGTCACTATCAACAAGCATTTTTACAATGCCATCTTCGATTACCGCGAGGAATGGCTGAGGTTTACGCGGGCGCTGTCCGAAGATGGCCCGGCCCTGGGTGAACGCACGATACAGGCCATGGCGCAACTGGTGGAAAGCCGCGCAGGCGCGCTGTGGATATTGCGCGAGCAGGGGCAGTTTGTCCCGGCCGCCAGCTGGAACTGGCCACCGAGCACGTGGAGCGAGCCGGCGTCGGGTCCCCTGTGCCAGTTCCTGGAGGCAAGACTATGGGTGGTCGACGTGCCTGACTGCCAGCAAAACCCGCGCCAGTACGGCGGCCTGCTGTTACCGCCGGCCCTGCTGGCGTTGCCGCAAGTGTGGCTGCTGGTACCCTTGATGCTGCATGGCCAGCTGTTCGCCTTTGTCGCGCTGGCGCGGCCGCGCACGCGTATCGGCTTGAACTGGGAAATCCGCGACGTGCTGAAAATTGCCGGCAGCCAGGCCGCCAGTTACCTGGCGCACCGCGAATCGCTCGACACCCTGACGGTGGCGCGCCAGTTCGATTCGTTCAACCGCCTGTCCACTTTTATTGTGCACGACCTCAAAAACCTGGTGTTCCACCTGTCCTTGTTGTTAAGCAATGCCGAAAAACACCGCGCCAATCCCGCCTTTCAGCAAGACATGCTGGGCACCCTGGACCATTCCGTGCAGAAAATGAAGACCTTGCTGCAGAAACTCGCGCGTGGTGAGGCGCCGGAAGCGCCGGCGCCGCTGCTGCTCGATGGCTTGCTGCGCCAGGCCGTGGCCGCCAAAGCCAGCCTGGCGCCGGCGCCCCGGCTGGAAATCGTCGATGGCGAGCTGACGGTGCTGGCCAACCGCGCGCGCCTGGAACGCGTGCTGGGACATTTGATCCAGAACGCCATCGAGGCGACGGCCAGCGATGGCAAGGTGGCTGTGCGGCTGCGGCGCGAGCAGCACACTGCCGTGGTCGAGCTCGACGATACGGGGCAGGGCATGAGCGAACAATTCATCCGTGAACGTCTGTTCAAACCGTTTGACACGACCAAGACGGCGGGCATGGGCATCGGCGTGTTCGAAAGCCGCGAATACCTGCGGGAAGTGGGCGGCAGCCTGGAAGTGCGAAGCGAACCCGACGTCGGCACCACGTTCCGCGTGATCCTGCCGCTGCACGCGGCCTAGCAAAGGAGTGCCATGGGCAAACAGAAACTGCTGGTCATCGAAGACGATCCCGGCCTGCAAAAGCAGCTGCACTGGAGTTTTGACGACTATGAGGTCTTGCTGGCGGGCGAGCGCGAGGCGGCGCTGGCGCTGGTGCGGCGCCACCAGCCGGCCGTGGTGACGATGGACCTGGGCTTGCCGCCCGATCCGGACGGCGCCACGGAAGGCCTGGCCACCTTGCAGCACATCCTCGCGCTGGCGCCGGACACCAAGGTCATCATCCTCTCGGGCAACCAGGAGCGCGCGCATGCATTAAGGGCCATTGCCCTGGGCGCTTACGATTTCCATCAGAAACCGTTCGAGGCTGACATGCTGGGCCTGGTCATCGCCCGCGCGTTCTACCTGCACGCGATGCAGCAGGAAAACCGCCGCATGCTGCAGACGCAGGCGGACTCGCCGCTGGCCGGCATCGTCAGCCGCGACCCCGGCATGCTGAAACTGTGCCGCAGCGTGGAAAAAGTGGCGCCCTCGTCGGCAAGCGTGATGCTGCTGGGCGACTCGGGCAGCGGCAAGGAGCTGATTGCGCGGGGCTTGCATGCGCTATCGAGCCGTCACGCGCAGCGTTTCATAGCCATCAACTGCGCGGCGATTCCCGAAAACCTGCTGGAAAGCGAGCTGTTTGGCTATGAGCGGGGGGCATTTACGGGTGCGGCGCGGCAAACCCTGGGCAAGATCGAACTGGCACACGGCGGTACTTTTTTTCTTGACGAGGTCGGCGATATGCCGATGCCGCTGCAGGCGAAACTGCTGCGCTTCCTGCAGGAACGGGTCATCGAGCGCGTGGGCGGGCGCGCCGAGATCGCCGTCGACGTGCGCATCGTCTGCGCCACGCACCAGGACTTGAAGGTGCTGGCGGAGCAGGGACGTTTCCGCGAAGACCTGTTTTACCGTCTCAGCGAAATCGTCCTGCGCATTCCGCCGCTGCGCGACCGGGCCGGCGATTGCGCCTTGCTGGCCCACCATTTCAAGAACAAGTTCTGCGCCAGCGAAGCGCGCGGCAGCCTGCATTTCAGCGCAGGCGCGCTGCAGCTGATCGAAAGCTACGGCTGGCCCGGTAATGTGCGCGAGGTGGAAAACTGCATCAGGCGGGCCGTCATCATGTGCGACGGGCCGCAGATCTCCGCCGATGACCTGGGCTTGCCCGCCAGCGCCCAGGCGGCGCCCTCGGATGAGCCGCTGAACCTGCGCCAGGCCCGCGAAGTGGCCGAATACAAGGTCATGGTGCGCGCGCTGGCGCGCGCCGACGGCAATATCGCCCGCGCGGCTGATTTGCTGGGCGTGAGCCGGCCCACCTTGTACGACTTGATGAACCACCACGGTATCAAGTGAGCACCGCATACGGATGTGAGTGAAATGTAAAGATTGTGTTTGGCGTCGCACATACGCGGCGGCGACGGCGCGGCATGCTTCCCCCTGTAACTTAATCAAATCAATAGGGAGAATTCCATGCAATCTACACAACTGTCCGCATCGGACATGAACAATCCGGGCGTTTCCTGGGGCGCCGTGCTGGCGGGCGCTGCCGCTGCGGCCGCCTTGTCCTTCATCCTGCTGATCCTCGGCGTGGGACTGGGCCTGTCGTCCGTGTCGCCGTGGTCGTTCAACGCCACGGCCATCGGCGTGTCGACCATCGCCTGGCTGGCCTTCATGCAACTGGCCGCGTCCGGCATCGGCGGCTACATGGCTGGCCGTCTGCGCGTGAAATGGAGTTCCATCCACACGGATGAGGTGCATTTCCGCGATACGGCGCACGGCTTGCTGGCCTGGGCCGTGGCGACCCTGATCACCGTGGCCGTGCTGGCCGGCGGCACGCGCGCCGTGCTCAGCGGCGCTATCGATGCGGGCAGCGGCGTGGCGGCGGCAGTGTCCCCGGCCGCAGCGGCTGGTGCCAAGCAAGGCGAGGGCAGCAGTACCAATGCGCTCGACTATTTCTCGGACATGGTGCTGCGCACCGCGCCCGCTGCTGCCAGCGGCACGCCGGCGATTGCGGCCCCTGGCGTCACGCTTGCCGACCAGCGCGTGGAAATCGGCAAGATCTTCGCAACAAGCCTGTCGACGGGCAGCCTGGCCGCCGATGACCGCGCCTACCTGGCCCAGGTCGTGGCCAGCCGCACGGGCTTGACACAAGCTGAAGCGGAAGCGCGGGTCGACGCCGTCTACGGTCGCGCCGCCAAGGTCGCCGCCGATGCCAAGGCGAAAGCACAGCAGGCGGCCGATACGGCCCGCAAGGCCGGTGCCCACACGGCCCTGTGGATGTTCGTCGCCTTGCTGCTGGGCGCTTTCGTGGCCAGCCTGGCGGCAACGTTTGGCGGGCGCCAGCGCGACCATGAGCGCGTGCTGCGCCATGTAACCATTTAAATCATTCATTTCAATCTAGGAGACTGCCATGCGTTCCATCCTCTTGCTGCTGCTGGGCATTCCATTGCCCATCGTCATACTGATCGCCCTGTTCGTGCACTAACAAAGCAAGAACCGGCGCCCGCCGCAAGGTGCGGCGCCGGTTTTTGCGTGAAAGCGGGCGCATGTGTAAGATGGCGCCAACTTTCCACCGAGACTATCCATGAATGTGACCGCCCTGCGCCCCTTGCTGAAAACCGCCACCATCGCTGCATTTGCCTGCACGCTGCTGGCCTCGTGCTCCACCCTGATCGGCCCGCGCGACGTGAATGTGTCGCTGAGCAAGATGCAGCAAGGCCTGGAGCGCCGCTTTCCCATCGACAAGCGCGTGCTGTCTGTGCTGGACGTGAAGCTGACCCACCCGCAGCTGTCGCTGCAGCCCGAGCGTGAACGGGTAGCCCTCAGCGTGGAGGCCAGCGTCTTGCCGCCGTTCATCCGCCAGAGCTGGCGCGGCAGCCTGGCCATGTCGGGCCGCCTGGTGCTCGACGCCCAGCGTAACGCCGTCTATCTGAGCGAAGCGAGCGTGGACAAGGTAAGCATCGACGGCATGGATGAAGCGCAGCAGCGCCAGTTCGCCAAGGTGGCCAGCCTGGTGGCCGACCAGCTCATGCATGAAACGCCGATCTACACCTTCAAGCCCGATGAGTTGCGCTATGCGGGCGTGCAGTTCGTGCCGACGCAGATCAGGACCACCGGGAATGGGCTGACGGTGACGTTCGAGCCGGTGAAATAGGGGCGCATTGCATCAGGATGCCATTACGGGCAAAAGTATTGGCGGCTATCGGCAGGCGGATCTATCCGCTCAAGAAGTACCCAGGCGAGCAGCTTTTCGATGGCTGCAGCGTCGCGGACATTTTGCTCTGACACTGCATAGCCATCATGTAAAGAAATTTTCACCACCCCGGCGTGGCACCAGATGAAGACCCCGATACCCATGATGTCGCACCGACCTGGCTGTTGCCACAAGGTGCCATCAATCAGCGATGGAAACCGCAAGTACTCGTCTCCCTGGTAGGCGATGCCCGGCAAGGGCTGCGGTGGCTGTGCGTCAAATTTCACCAGCTTGATGCCCAGGCTCGCCAAGAATGTGTCGAGCTGTGCCGGTTCGCCATAGGCAAAGGCAACATCCAGTGAGTCGCCGTCATTCGCATGTCCTCCAAGCGCCCTGAAAAAACGGAAGAGCTTCAGGCGCCGTGCCCACTTGCGCAGTTTTTTTTCGCCATGTTCCTTGAACAGGTATTGCATCCATCTATTCACGGCGATCCTTCACTATTCAACGCAGGGGCGGTGTTTGCGGGCTTATACGATATCTGTGTCGTTGTGTTATTGCGCGGCGTCGCCTCCTCATGGAACAAGTCAGCCAGGTATTCGCACAGCGCATCGGCTTGAATATCGTCCGGAATAATGAAATCGGCAGGCCGGCGCTTGCCTTCCGCGCCGAGATAGAATACGCGCCATGCCCCCTGATTTCCCCGGATGGCAATCAGCGTGCCGAAAACATTGAATCGGAATTCCTGCATCAAGCTGCTCCAATTAAAGAGATAGGCAAAGAGATAGGGCACCCGGGCTGGAATAGCTGTCGCATGAGCTAGAACGTCATCGCCGGAGAGAGAAAACCCGTGAATTCCCCCTGAATATCTTGGATATTTATTGTGCTATAGTAACATTTACTTATCTTGGGGGCGGCGATGATGAATATCAGCACGGCAGGAATCCAGCCTGGGGCACTGTCTGCCGCAGAAGGCAAGAAGACCTTCTCGTCGGACAAGACGCCGGCCCTGGCAGCGCCAGCCGGTCCTGGCGCCGTGGCGGACGATGTCGTGATCTCGACCCTGGCCGGGCGCCTGGCGAAGGCTTCGACGGCCACCAGCGCCACCATCCGGGGCTTCGATCATGCGGCGCTGGGTCGGTGGGTGAATGACAATACCGATGACATCCTGTATCCGCTGGACGCCGAACACAAGGCGTCCGCCGCCAAGCAGGTGCCGCAACCGAATGACGCGGCATCGGCAAAGTCGGCCGCCGCCGCCACCGCTTATGTCGACAGGAAGGGCCCCAATCCGTTTGCCGGGCTATCGCGCGAGCAATTGTCCGCCATTTCGAACGATGACAGCGGAACCTTTACCATCAACGAGCGGCGCGCCGCCTTTATGCAGGCGTATCAGGAAGAAGAGGCCTGGCGCACCCAGGTCGTGGCGCAAGCCATGCATGAATACGAAACTACCGGCAAGACGACCAACTTCTTCAAGTCGGTGCTCGCGCATTTCAATGCATTGCCCCATCTGGAACAAGCGCAATATCCTGCCAATTATGCGAGCGACCTGGAAGACAAGATCAAGCTCGATTTTAACTATTTCAATCACGCGGCCGGCAATGGCGGGCCAACACCGGGTTCGCTTGCGGATCTGCTGAAAAATCAGGATAAAAAAGGCCTGGACCTGTTTGATCTCCTGATCCGCTGATCTCTGGAATTGTTCAACCGTCATTGTTGCCTCGCAAGCAGGCCGACTATAATCTTGCCTCTCATGCCTGGACACAGCATGTTCCCCAACATGAAGTGAAAACAATTAAAGGAATCTTCGTGAAACGTTCACTCATCAGCGCCGCCTGCTGCGCTTTGTTCGCCTTATCCTCGCCAGCGCTGTACGCCCAGCAAGCCGTCACTGCTGCCGCGCCCGTTTCCGGCATCGACCTGAAAACTCTGGACCCCGCAGTCAGCCCCAGGGATGATTTCTACGGCTACGTCAACGGTGTGTGGACCCGCAATACCGACATCCCGGCCGACAAATCCGTCTGGGGCACGTATATTGAATTGCGCGAAATCGCGCAGGGCCAGCTGCGCAGCCTGATTGATGCCACCGTCAAGAACCCCGGCAAGCCCGGCAGCGAGGCGCACAAAATCGCCGACCTGTACACGAGTTTCATGAATGACAAGGCGCGCAATGCGGCTGGCTTCAAGCCCCTGCGCGCCGAGCTGGCCCGCGTTGCTAGCGTGAAAGATAAGAAAGACTTGCCGGCGCTGTTTGCTTATTTGCAAGGCAATGGCATCGCCACGCCGTTTTCCGCCTATGTGGCGCCCGATGCGCAAGACCCCGAGCGCTACACGGTCAACATCAGCCAGTCCGGCCTGGGCTTGCCTGACCGCGATTATTACCTGAAGGATGACGACGCCAAGCTGCAAGCCGTGCGCGCCAAATACCTCAAGCATATCGAGACCATGCTGGCTATGAGCGGCGACAAGGCAGCCGCCGAACACGCGGCGCAAATCCTCGATATCGAAACGCGCCTGGCGGCCGTGCAGTGGACGCGCGTGCAGATGCGCGACCCCGTCAAGTCGTACAACCGCGTCGATTTCGACAAATTCACGGTACTGGCACCCGCCTTCGACTGGAACGCCTACTTTGCCGCCGCCGGCCTGGCGAAAAAGGCATCCTCGGCCGTGGTGCGCCAGCCCAGCTTCATGACCGGCTTTTCCGAGAGCGTAGCTGCCGTGCCGCTGGAATCCTGGAAAAGCTACCTGAACTGGCGCATCATTGAAAGCTACGCTTCCTACCTGGACAGCGCTACCGTCAAGGAGCGCTTTGCCTTCGACGGCACGGTGCTGCGCGGCGTGCCGCAAAGCGAACCGCAGTGGCAACTGGCGCTGCGCTTTACGGATAACGCCATCAGCGACGCCGTCGGCAAGCGTTACGTGGAAATGTATTTGCCGCCGGAAACCCGGCCCCGCGTGATGGCCATGTTCGACAATTTCGTCGCGTCGTTCAAGGATGGCATCGAGCAGCTCGACTGGATGGGCCCGGAAACCAAGAAGGAAGCCCAGCTCAAGCTGGCCGCCTTGAAGCCGAAGATCGCCTACCCGGATACCTGGCGCGACTACAGCAGCATGAAGACGCAGCCGAACGACCTGATCGCCAACGTGCGCGCCTCGCGCGCCTGGAGCCGCCAGCAAAACCTGGACAAGCTGGGCAAACCCGTCGACCGCGATGAATGGTCGATGACGCCGCAAACCGTGAACGCCAGCTACAGCCCGTCGCTGAACGCGATCACGATTCCTGCCGCCATCCTGCAGCCGCCATTCTTCAACGTGAAAGCAGAAGATGCCGTCAATTACGGCTTGCTGGGCATCACTTTCGGCCATGAAATCAGCCATGCCTTCGACGATTCGGGCAGCCAATATGATGCCAAGGGCCGTTTGCGCAACTGGTGGACGGCAGAGGACCGCACGGCCTTCAAGGCGCTGGCCGCCGGTCTCGTCAAGCAATACGGCGCTTACAGCCCCGTGCCTGGCTACCATATCAATGGCGAGCTGACCCTGGGTGAAAACATTGGCGACAATTCCGGCCTGTCGATCACCTACAAGGCGTATCAGCGCTCCTTGAACGGCAAGCCATCGCCAGTCATCGATGGCTTGACGGGGGAACAGCGGCTGTACATCGGTTTTGCGCAGAAATGGCGCGCGAAATTGCGTCCTGAGGCGGCGATTGCCCAGATCAAGAGCGACCCGCATTCGCCGGGCGAATTCCGCGCCAAGGGCACGGTGAAGAACCAGCCCGGCTTCTATGAAGCGTTCGGCATCAAGCCGGGCGACCCGATGTATCTGCCGCCCGAGCAGCGCGTGATCATGTGGTAAAGCAGTAGGGCAGACAGGCAACCGCGCCGGGGACTATTCCTTGGCGTGGTTCAGCGTGTAGCGGGGCAGTTCCACGGTCAGGTCTTCGTGGCTCACTCTTGCCTGGCACGACAGGCGCGAGTGGGGCTGCAAGCCCCAGGCCTGGTCGAGCATGTCTTCTTCATTGTCGCCCAGCTCGTTGAGCGAGTCGAATCCCTGCACCACGACCACGTGGCAGGTGGAACAGGCGCCCACCTGGCCGCAGGCGTGTTCCATGTCGATATGATTGAGCAGCAGGGCGTCGCAAATGCTCATTTGCTCTGGCGCGTCGAACACGGCGCCGTCGGGAGCCAGCTCGGCATGGGGCAGGACGGTGATTTTTGGCATACGGGATTCTCCTCGGTTATCCTTCAATAGCGTCACCTTGGACCTTCCCGCCTTGGCAAGGTCAAGTCCCTGCACGATCCTGTGCGACGATGCACGCATCCAGAATTCTCCTGCTCAGTGGCATCGCATGATAAAAAAAACCGCCCGAAGGCGGTTTGCTTGTATGCGTGACAGCACGTCAGCTAGATAAAGTAAATCAGCGCGATGATGCCCACCACCAGCGCCACGCGGGTGATCTGGTACGCCGTCTTGTTCCACGCCTTGAAGCGGCGGCGGTACTGGCCCATGGTCCAGGAAATCTGGAACAGTTTGCTCACGCCGCCTACCTGGTCGCCCAGTTCGTTGGGCGAGGCGGCGGCCGTCATCAGGGTGCGGCCCAGCCAGCGGTTCAGGCCTTGCGCCCAGCGGAAGCGCATCGGGCGTTCGATGTCGCAGAACAGGATGATGCGGTCGCTGTCGGCATCGTTGCGTGCCCAGTGGATATACGTTTCATCGAACATCACGGCCTGGCCGTCGCGCCAGCTGTGGCGTTCGCCATCGACATCGATGAAGCAGCGGTCGTCGTTCGGCGTCTGCAAGCCCAGGTGGTAGCGCAGCGAGCCGGCGAACGGGTCGCGGTGCGGGTTGAGCTTGCCGCCTTGCGGCAGTTCCGCAAACATGGCCGCCTTGATCGAGGGAATCGATTGCAGCAGCGCATAGGTTTGCGGGCACATTTGCTGTGCCGACGGGTGATTCGCGTCATACCATTTCAGGTAGAAACGCTTCCAGCCATACTTGAAGAAGGAATTGAAGCCCACGTCATTGTTTTTTTCCGCCGCCTTGATTTTTTTCATTTCCTGCATGCGCAGCGCTTCATCGCGGATGATTTGCCAGTTCTGCTGCAGCGGCGCCAGTTCCGGAAATTGATCGACGGAAAGATATGGCGTGGCCGGCACCTTGGAAAAGGTGTGCATGAACAGATTCAGCGGCGCCATGAACGAGGAGTGATCGAAGATCTGGCGGCGGAACGGCAGGCGCACCTTGCCACGAAAATGAATATGTAAAACGGAAAACAAAAAAATGCCCAGCAAGGCCCACTTCATACACAACCTCGTTTTTTAAGAATGGGCCAATTATAACCAGTTAATGCCACCGCCACCCCGTACTACGGTGAAGGAACAATGAAGCAGCGCGCGCGCGCCGGCTGCCCTACAATGTTTTTTTCTTCACGTTTATCCGAGGTAATCATGGAAATCTGGCACGCACCGCTCGACCTGGCCACGCTCAACGCCGCCAGCGAGGGCACGGCCATGCGCCACCTGGGCATCGTTTTTACGGCATTGGGCCCCGACTGGATCGAGGCGACCATGCCCGTCGACCACCGCACCATGCAGCCGTTCAAGCTGCTGCATGGCGGCGCTTCCGTCTTGCTGGCTGAAACCCTGGGCAGCATGGCTGCGAATGCCTGCCTGGACAGCCGCCGGCACGTCAGCGTGGGCCAGGAAATCAACGCCAACCACGTACGCGGCGTGCGCGGCGGCCACGTGACGGGGCGCGCCACGCCGATCCACCGGGGCCGCAGCAGCCAGGTGTGGGAAATCCGCATCGTCGACGAGGACGGCAAACTGTGCTGCATCTCGCGCATCACCATGGCCGTCATCGACGCTGCTTTACTTGCCTCAAAGCATTAATATTGCTATTCGCATATAATGCAGTGTGCTGTTGTACTTGCGTGGGGGGTTATTCCCCCCGCGTTCACATTGCCCGAAATAGAAGCTGACTGCCCAAAAAACGCCAGTTGGATACTGATATTGCTCTCTACGCAATGTCGGCAAGTGACGGTGAGCAGATCGCTGGTTTTTAGATGACCGGCAAAAATCAACTTTATTACAGGGCAAAAACAACAATGATGTCATTCAATCGTTTGACCATAGGCGCGCGCCTGAGCGCAGGTTTCGGCTTGCTGGTGGTATTGATGCTGGCGCTGGCTGCATTCGCGCTGCTGCGCATCGCTGCCATCTCCGGTGCCATGGACGCGCAGGACAAGGTACAGCTGGAAAAACTCGACCCGCTGTACGTGGCGCGCGAAGCGCTCGACCAGACGGGCATCGCCGCCCGCAACGCGTATATCTTCCATGACCAGGCCGCCGCTGAAAAAGAGCTGGCCATCCTCGACAGCCAGAAGGCGCTGTACCTCGAAGCGCTGGCCCGGCTGGCGCCGCAGTTCGCGGGTGACGCGCAATTCGAGAAAGTCAGCAAGGGCCTGAAAACCATGGCGCAGGAACTGCAGCGTCCGCGCCAGTTCCGCGCCACCGGGCAGATGGAGCAGTACGGCACCTTCCTCGTCGACGAGTGCAGCCCCTTGCGGCGCCAGATCGTCGCCGACATCGATGCCGTCCTGAAAAACGTGCAGCGCGAATCGGAGCAAGCCAGCGTGGCCGCGCGCGCCATCTACGGCCAGTCGCTGCGCTGGATCGGTGTGCTGGCCGCGCTCAGCGTGCTTATTTGTATTGCGGTCGCCACCGTCATCACGCGTGGATTGCTGCGCCAGCTGGGCGGCGAACCCGCGTATGCGGCCGCTATCGCCGGGCGCATCGCTCTGGGCGAACTGGCCATCGACGTACATACGCGCGATGGCGACGACAGCAGTTTATTGTTCGCCATCAAAACCATGCGCGATAACCTGGCCGCTATCGTCGGCAAGGTGCGCCATGGTACGGAAAGCATCGCCACGGCATCGAGCGAGATCGCTTCGGGCAACCGCGACCTGTCGCAGCGCACGGAGCAGCAGGCCGGTTCGCTGGAAGAAGTGGCGTCGTCGATGGAAGAACTGATTTCTACCGTGCGCCAGAATGCGGACAATGCGCAGCAGGCAAACCGTCTGGCGCGCGAAGCGTCCACCGTGTCGGAGCAGGGCGGCAAGGCGGTGGCCGAAGTGGTGCACACCATGGGCTTGATCAATGCCTCGTCGAACAAGATCGTTGACATCATCGGCGTGATCGACAGCATCGCCTTCCAGACCAACATCCTGGCCTTGAACGCGGCCGTGGAAGCGGCGCGCGCCGGTGAACAGGGGCGCGGTTTCGCCGTGGTCGCCACCGAAGTGCGCAGCCTGGCGCAGCGTTCGGCTGCCGCCGCGCGCGAAATCAAGACCCTGATCGACGATTCCGTCAGCAAGGTAGGCACGGGCACAGTGCTCGTCGAGCAGGCGGGCGCCACCATGCACGAGGTAGTGGCCGGCATCGGCAGGGTGACGGGCATCATGGCCGAGATCAGCCACGCCACGCAGGAGCAGGGCGCCGGCATCGAGCAAGTCAACCGCGCCATCGTCGACATGGACCGCGTCACCCAGCAAAACGCGGCCCTGGTGGAGCAGGCAGCCGCCGCCGCACACGAGTTGCAGCAGCAGGCGGCGCAACTGGAACAGGAGGTGGGGATTTTCAAATTGGCCCAGCCTGCCAACGCTCCCCTGCGCCTGGCGGCCTGAGGCAGATAGCGCAGCAGCGCGGCGCACCAACAGCCATGCACCAATAGTCATATTACGCGCTACAATGAGAGTTGGATCACCGCCAGGACTTCTTCTCATGCAAGTGCGCAGCAGCCACGATCTATCCAGCCCGGACGACGACAAACCGGCGCCGCCCGCGCTGCAACTAGCCCTCGCCGGCCTGGGCTGGGGCTTGCTGACCTGCATGCTGTGCTTTGCCATCCTGTTCCTCACCAAATGGCTGCTGCCGCCCGAATACTGGGGCGCACACACGGGCCTGACCAAGTTCAAACACGAAATGTCGCTGCCCCTGCTGGTATTCTGGGTCGTCGTCTATTCTCCCATTCTTGAAACCTTCCTGGGACAGCTGCTGCCGCTGGAAATCCTCAAGCGCCTGGGTGCCGGCCGCCAGCTGAGCATTGTTATCGGTGCCATCCTGTGGGCCATCGTGCATTGCATCAGCGGCGGCTTGCTGCACGCCATCGTCGCGCTGGGCTCGGGCGCCATGTTCAGCTTTGTCTACCTGCGCTACCGCGCTCCCGGCGTGGCCGTTGCCTACGCGACGACGACGTTTTCCCGCGCCTGCAACAATATCGCCGTCCTCGTTGCCGTGTTCTACGGCCTCGACGCCTGAGTCCCATCCTTCCTGAGCAAATACGGCACCAGCGCCGCCAGCGCCACGGCCGCCGCGCCATGGTCGCGCAATAGTGACTATATTGATAGCTGTCCTTCCCGCGCGGGAAGGCGTTCCTATCCCGGCTATTCCGACCAATGGAGACATCATGCACAGCGTACATAAGATTACCCCATGTTTATGGTTCAACGGCAACGCCGAGGCGGCGGCCCGGTTTTATACGGAAATATTTCCCAATTCGGAAGTGGGCCAGATCCTGCGCTACGGCGAGGAGGGCAGGGAAATCCACGGCCAGGTGCCGGGCAGTGTGCTGACGGTGGCATTCGAACTCGATGGCCAGACGTTTACGGGCTTGAATGGCGGGCCCTTGTTCCAGTTTTCCGAAGCCATCTCGTTCCAGGTCAATTGCGAAACCCAGGAGGAGGTCGACCATTACTGGCGCCAGCTGTCCGAAGGCGGGCCGCCGGAAGCCCAGCAATGCAGCTGGCTCAAGGACCAGTTCGGGGTGTCCTGGCAAATCGTGCCTACCCTGATGATCAAGCTGCTGACGGACCCCGATCCCGTCAAGGCGCAGCGCGTGATGAAAGCCATGATGGGCATGAAAAAGATCAACATTGACGAGATCAAGCGGGCGTATGCGGGCTGACTGGCGTGCGAGTTTGATCTGCCTCAAGCTAGGCGGGGAATGATTTGCTACTTGGATGGGCAAGGTGCAAAGTGAATCGACATGGCGTTCACGTTGCAGCATATCGAGGAGGACTTATGCCGACCAATACCATTCTGTTGTCGGTCCTGTGTGTCGCTTTACTGAGCTCCTCCCCGGCGCTGTGCCAAATGTCTGGCCCCGGAGGAGCGGCAGAGCGCACCAGGCTGCCTTCTGTCGGCGATTGGGCGCGCCCTTCGAATTCGTCCAGACATTCAATAGCCCTGCCGGCGGAGGCAGTAAGCATCGAGAATTTCAATATTAGTGACGCGAAAAAACGGGAACTGGAAGAGCAGATCAGCCAATTGAAGAGCATATGCCCCAACTGCGCGATCGGCGTGACGATAGGTGGTCCCACAATTGTCGGCGCCAATGTGGCGGGGGCGGGCGGAGGCTCTTCCTCCGTCCGGAATACATCCGTGATCAATTCTTTCAGTGCCCAGGAGGCAAAATGCGCAGCCTTGCCGGCTGGGGCGAGCGACATCGATTGCGTGTTGGTCAGCAAGGGGCTGTACGAGTATTTGCGCGGCAGATATCGCGCGCAATAGCCGGAACAAAGTCGTCGTGGCGCTGCGACACAGGCAGGTATGCCTGATACCTAGTGGGCAATACCGATAAGGATCGGAGTGGCCTCATGAAAAAGATATATGGACTGGCATTGTTGATGCTCTCGCTTCTTTTCGTGCCTGTCCAGGCTACGCCGGATGCCAGCACTTATCAGGCTTATCGTAACAGCACCTATGACATCCAGCGCGCCTACCTGCAAAGGATAGCGCAGCATCAGGCCAGGATGATGAACGACATGGAGCAAAAGCTGACGCAACAGCAATGGCAAACCAGCGCAATTTCCGTGATGGTGTTCATCATGGTGGGTTTTGGTCTCGTCCTTAGCGGCTTGCAATTTTATTTGGATTTTCGGCGCGGCGGCAGTTCCAGCGTTTCGTTCAAGTTCGGGGGCGGCTCCTTCGAGTTGAGCAGTACCGTGATCGGTATCGGCATTCTGGCCTTGAGTTTCTGGTTCTTTCAAACCTATGTCGAGAAGGTCTACGATGTCAAGGTCATGACCGTGGCGCCTATCGATATCACCACCTTCGGCATCGACCGTTAGCGGCATACCGCTTGTCGATCCTCTGTTTCACTTCTTCTGTGCCGCTTCCAGGTGTCGTTCCTTGTTCGCCGCACGCCAGCGGTGCGCCCTGTCCAAGATGGCCGGCATTTGTTATAGTCCCAGCCATCTTTCCTTCCGCCTACAGACCCTGCCATGACCACTAGCATCAGCAGCACCAGCAGCACCATCGCGCCCCGCACCTTCGGCACGCCCCTGTCTTCTACCGCCATCAAAGTCATGCTGCTGGGCTCGGGTGAACTGGGCAAGGAAGTGATCATCTCGCTGCAGCGCCTGGGCGTGGAAGTGATTGCCGTCGACCGCTATCCGAACGCACCGGGCCACCCCGTGGCGCACCGCTCGCACGTGATCGACATGAGCGACGGCGTGGCCCTGGCGGCCCTGATCGACCTGGAAAAGCCGGACCTGATCGTGCCGGAAATCGAAGCCATCGCCACCGATACCCTGGCGGCGCTGGAAGCGGCGGGCCAGATCACCTGCATCCCGAACGCGCGCGCGGCCGTGCTGACGATGAACCGCGAAGGCATCCGCACGCTGGCGGCCGAAACGCTGGGCGTGGCGACCTCGCCATACCGCTTCGCCAGCAGCCTGCAGGAGCTGCAAGTGGCGTGCCAGGAAATCGGTTTTCCCTGCGTCGTGAAACCCGTCATGTCTTCGTCGGGCAAGGGCCAGTCCAAGCTCGATAGCGCCGCGGATGTGGAAACGGCGTGGGCGTATGCGGCCAGCGGCGGCCGGGTCGATACGGGCCGGGTCATTGTCGAAGGCTTCATCGACTTCGATTACGAAATCACCCTGCTGACGGTGCGTGCCGTGGGCGCGTCGGGACAGATCGAGACGCAGTTTTGTGAGCCAATCGGCCACTTGCAGGTGCAGGGTGACTACGTGGAATCGTGGCAGCCGGCCCGCATGGCGCCGCTGGCCCTCGAACGTTCGCGCGACATCGCCCGCAAAGTGACGGATAACCTGGGCGGCCTGGGTCTGTTCGGCGTGGAGCTGTTCGTCAAGGACGACATGGTGTGGTTCTCGGAAGTGAGCCCCCGTCCGCACGACACGGGCATGGTCACCATGGCCAGCCAGGTGCAGAGCGAATTCGAATTGCACGCGAAAGCCATCCTGGGCTTGCCCGTCAACGTGGCGCTGCGTTCGCCCGGCGCCTCGGCCGTCATCTACGGCCAGCTGGAAGCGAAAGGCATCGCCTTCGAAGGCGTGGCCGACGCCTTGAGCGTGCCGGGCGCGGACTTGCGCCTGTTCGGCAAGCCGGAATCGTTCGCCCGCCGCCGCATGGGCGTGGCGCTGGCCACGGCCGACGATACCGACACCGCCCGCGCGCGCGCCGTGCTGGCCGCGTCCAAGGTCAAACCGGTCGCTAAATAATGGCTGAAGCCAGCCTGCCGCTCGCCGACGCCGGCGGCGACGACGTCAAGCGCAAGCTGCGCGGCCACATCGCGCGGCGCAACCTGGCCGGAGCCGCCAACGACTGCAAGTGGAACGAGCTGCTGGCCTTCATGCGCGGCCAGACTGAATGGCTGCCCTCGTACCGCTATGGTTCAGTGTCCGGCTACGTCTCGCGCTGGGATACGGAATGGGATTACCACCCGCCGTTCCCGTTCATGGGAGTGGAATGGTTCGACATCGGCCTGACCTCGGAAGAACACGTGGCCATGCTGCTGCCGAAAAAAATCATCGATCACGGCGTATGGATCGTGCCGGAACTGGAACGCATCGGCTTCGATTTCGAGGTGCGGGAGCGGGTCGCGCGCATCTGGGGCTATTTGCCCCGCAACTTTCACGACTTTCCACCCGCAGACTAATTCAACGAGTATTGTCATGCCTGATAACACTATCCCGCAAGTACCGCAACCGGACGACGCCGTCGTCGGCAAGGAAGCGGGCGCGCAGATGCTGGCCACGGCCTGCGCCGCGCGCGACGCCTTTTATGCCACCCTGGGCACCGTCGACGCCGACGTGCTGGCGCCGCTGGTCAATCCCGCCTTCATGGGCGGCCCCCGCTGGCCGTCACTGCGCCAGGCCTGGCGCGTGATCCGCCGGCCCGGCTCGATCGTGATCGCCAGCGATGGCTTGAGCGACCCGTTCGAGGATGACGACGACGTTTTTGTACCGCGCGGCCATTTGCTGGAAGTGTGCATTGAGGCGCCGCTGTCCGCCTTCGACGGCGATTCCGTGCAGGTATCGTGGTTCTTCGATGTAATTTATCAGGTCAGCCAGAACGTGGCAGACCACGGCTCCATCGATTTGCTGCTGCAGCGCCACGGCAGCGTGTCGATGCTGCTGGACGTGCAGGATGCACCGAAGGGACTGGAAGACGAAAACGAACAGGTGGGCGTGCTGCTGGCCCAGGGCGCGGCCACGCTTGCCCCAACGTTCGACACGCCGTATGGGGAAGTGATGCTGCTTACCATCACCGTGCTGCAGCCAGCGGAGCTGGCGTACATCAGCGAGGCGGAAGACAAGGCCCAGGCGCGGCGCGATCTGGCCGCCGCGTTGCTCACCTCGCCGACGGGGCATCTGAGCGTGGCCAGGCGGCCGGCCGTCATTCCCCGCTAGTTTTTTCGGCCGGCACGGCAGTTGCAGGTACTGGGGTTTCTTCCGTTTTCTGCACTTCCTTGGTGTCCTTCTCTTCAATGACGACGGGCGGCGGTTCGCGCCATTTGCCCGCCGCCTTCAGCTTGTTCTTCAGCCCGGGTAAGGGAAAGCCCAGTGCATAGGCTTTTTGCGCGTGCCCGCTGGCCTTCTCGTACTCCTTCTTTTTGAGATACATCAGGCCCAGGTTGTACTGGATGGTCGCTTGCTCGGGCGCCAGGCGGCTGGCCGCGTCCAGCTGTTCCAGCGCCGTCGCATCCTGGCCCGTGGACAGCAGGTAGTTGCCATACACCATGCGCGCCGTCACGTCGTGCGGCGCGAAGGCGATGGCGCGCTCGAAAAAGCAGCTGACCGTATAGCGGGCGCCGACGGGCTGCGCGCTTTTCAGGCGCAAGCCCAGCTTTGCCATCGAGGCCAGCGCCCGGTGGTGATTCGGGAAGTGTTCGAGCGTGTAGCTGATGTCGCCGCCCAGGCTGCCCGTCATGCCTTGCGTGAGCGTTTCCACGGCGCGCGAAAAATGGAATTGTTCAACCACGGACAGGCCCTTGCGGTCTTCCGCGCTCGTGTAGTCACCGCCTGTGGTGCCCTTGACGTACGGCGGGCAGGCGGCGGCGCCGGCGCTGGCACAGCAGGCGGCAAGGGTGCAGGCAAGTATCAGGTGTTTCATGCTGTTCTCCTGTGGCTGACCTGGTCCAGCAAGTCGGCCAGGGCGTTGCTGCGGGCTTGCCGCGATTGCAGGGCGATGGCGGTGGGGCTGGCCAGCGGCGCGCGGCCCTGGCGCGCCAGTTCCAGGAAGCGCAGCAAGGCGCGCGCGCAGTCGGCGCTGGACGCCAGCTGGCCGATGGTGTCGATGCCGCAGTGGCGCAGCTTGGCCGCGCTGTCGCCGGCCAGGTCGGTCAGCGCCAGGATGGGCCGGCGGCAGCGCAGGTATTCATATAGTTTGGCGGGAATCTGCGCGTTGCAATTGGCCGCCTGCAGCAGCAGCAAGCCGTCGGCCGCCAGCATTTCCTGCAGCGCCGCATGGTGCGGCTGCAAAGGTTCCAGGCGCACCAGGTCCCGGATGCCGTATTTCATCAGCAGGCCTGCCAGCCACGCATCGTGGCCCGTGGCGCGCAGTACCAGCTCGAAATTATGCGCATGCAGCACGCCGTCGTGGCGCAGCCTGGCCAGGGCCTCGAACAGCGGTTGCGGGTCGCGCTCGGACGGGTAGATCACGCCGCTGTGCAGCAGCTGGAAGCGGCTGCGGTGGCCTTGTAGCCCGTATGGCTGATGGGCCTGAACCGCGCCCTGGTCATCATCATGGCCATTTTCGATCAGGCAGAAGCGCTCTCGCCCCACCTGCGCCAGGCGCCGCTGGTGCGCGTCGATGGCGCCCGGCGTGGTGCAGACGATGGCCGCGCTGCGCGCCGCGATGCGCTGTTCGATCCACGCATGCATGCGGTGCAGGCGCGGCTCGGGCGGATACGGCGCCAGCGGATCGCTGTCATCGAGCATGGGGTCGCGCTGGTCGGCGATCCACGGCAAGCCGCTGAGCTTTTGCAAGGTCATCGCGATCAGGTGCGCCGTGGCGATCGGGTAGGTCGACCAGATGGCGTCGGGGCGGTACTGTCGGATCATGCGCAGGCCGGCCGGCACGGCGCTCAACCACCAGGAACTCCAGCGGTCGGGTAGCGCCAGGCAGCGCGGATAGCGCCCGGCGATGGCCAGGTGGCGCGCCGCATCCAGCGCCAGGGTGCGCCGTACGGTGGATTGCGCGCCGATCTGCGCCAGCTGCGAATCGCCCCGCTGCGCATACGCGAGCGGCGCGGGACTGAGCACCAGCGGTTGCCAGCCGCAGTCGGGCAAATGGCGCGCGAAGCCCAGGGTGCGCAGGATGCCGCTGCCGCCAGCAAGCGGCGGAAAATGGTAAGCGACCATCAGCACCCGTTTTGCTCGGGGCGCGTTCGGTCGGGCCGCGTTCGGCGTGATCCCTACCATGACTGCAGCCACCGTGCACACAGCTGTTCGACTTCGCCGCGCCAGGTGGCGCTGGCGAAGGTGTGGTTGGCGCCATCGACCTGCACCTGCGTCCAGGGCGTGCGCGCGGCGACGGCGCGCCACGCCGCATCGCCATCGACCAGCGCTTGCCACTCGCGCGCGCCCAGGTCGTCGCCGCTGAGGATCAGCAAGACCTTGCCCTGGAACTGCGTCAGCGCTCGCAGCAGGGCCGGCGCGGGCGCCTCGTTTTCCTGCGCTGCCTGGGCCAGCATCTGCGTGGCGGCCGCCACCTGCCGCAGCGAGGCGAGGCTGGCGCCCAGCTGCAGTCCGCCTGTGATCAGCTTGCGCCAGAACGCGCCTTGCAGCAGGCGTGGCAGATAATAATGGCGCAGGGTGGCGCGTGCCATGCCGGCGCTGCTGCGCACCCACGGGTTGAGCAGGATTAGCGCGGCGATGCGCACGTCGCGCGGCGCATGGCAGGCGGCCGCCGTGGCGCCGTCGCACAAGCCCCACAGCGCCACTTCGCGCAAAACCGGTACGGCGGCGAAGAATTGCGCCAGCGCGCCCGCGATGTCGGGACCGGCGGCGCGGTAATCGCGCGTACTACCCTCGCTGTCGCCCATGCCGCGCAGATCGAAACGCAGCACGGGCAAGCCTTGTGCGGCCAGCGCGCGCGCCAGCAGGACGAACTGGCGGTGGCTGCCCGCCCGGTACTGGGGACCGCCCGTGACGATCAATACGCCGCGCGGCCCCGGCACGGCAGGCAGGCTGAGGATGCCGACCATGCGCGCCTGCGCCTCGCTCTCTTCACCCGCATCGGCACCTTCGGCCACGCTGCGAAAGCGCAGCGCCAGCTCGCGCACGGTTTGCCCTGCAAGGTGCTGCTGACTGCTGTCGCGCTTCATGGCGGCTTCCTCTCCTCGGCTAGCCAATCGCGGCACAGTTTCCGCGTGGCGTCCAGCAGTTGCGGACACGCCAGCAGCTCGCCGCTGTGCCAGAACGGGCCATCGCCGAAGCTGGCCACGTGCACGGCGGCGCCATGTTCGCGCCACTGGCGCGCCAGCGGCGGCAAGGGCGCACAGGCTTGCTCCGGTGCCTGGTAATGGAGCCAATAGACAGGTACCGCAGGCAGCAGCGCTGCGGCGCTTATACCATCGATGGCCAGCGCCAGCTCGGGGGCCAGCAGGTAGCCGGCCACTTCCACAGATTCACCCTGCGCCAGTGCGGCGCGCGCATGGCCGGGCGCTTCCTGCGTGCCGCCGGCCAGCATGCTGGTGGCCAGGCGCAGGCGCAGGAAGCGGTCGATGCTGCGCCGTCCATCGGCTTCCGGCTGCCACAGCAGCAAACGCGCCAGGGGCAGCGGCGCGCGGCTGGCAAAATCGAGCGCCAGCAGGGCGCCCAGGCGCAAGCCCCACACGGTCAAGGGACCGTCGACGCGCTGCGCCAGCCAGGCACAAGCCAGGCGCAGGTCGTTGTGCCAGATGTCCCAGCGCGCCTCGCCGAAGTCGCCGCTGCTGTCACCGCAGCCAAACAGGTCGATCTGCAGCACGCTGTAGCCGGCGGCGGCAAAGGCGCGCGCCTGAGCGGCGGCCACGTGGCGGCTTTTATTCAGTTCTTCCGCGAACGGATGCACGTAGAGGATGCCGCCGCGCGCGTTGCGGCCCGGCGGCGGCAGATGCAGCAGGCAGTAGCGCTGGCCGCCGCTGGCGGGCAGGAAGAAGGGCAGCAGCGGCAGCGCCGCGGTGGCGGTATGGCTCATCGACGCAGCTGTGCAAACACGAAATCGTGCAGGGTGCCCACGGTGGCGAAGTGGCGCGCGTGGATGTCGTCGTCGGCGACAAAGATGCCGAAATGCTCTTCCAGCGCGGTGATTACGCCGATGACGGCCATCGAGTCGAGTTCCGGCACGCTGCCCAGCAGCGGCGTGTGGGCTTCCAGCGCGCGCCCGTTCAAGCCCAGGGTGGTGTCGAGGATGTGCTTTACTGCTTCAAGATGCGGCATGTCAGCTCCAGGGAAGGGTAGTGCGGCAGGCGGCTGGTATCGAAGGCCAGGCAGGGAATGTCGTCCGGACGGCGCGACAGGTGCAGATACGGCGGCAGGCTGGCGGCCATCCATTGCCAGCGCCCGCAGCGCAGGAAGGTGGCCGTGCCCAGCGCGTGCGTGCCCAGGCGCGCATGGGCGCCCAGCGAGGCGCGGTTGAAACGCGAAATGCGGCTGCACGACCAGCGCACGCCCTGCGCGTACAGCACGGCGTTGGCTTCTTCCCACAGGCGCGCGAAGACCAGGCCGCCCCGCTGTGCGGGATGCACCCACACGTCCAGGTCCCACGAAGACTGGTTCGACGCCAGCGTATAGCGGGCGCGCACCTCGTCCTCCTGGCAGCCGTGGCGCAGCAGCCAGATCCAGCCGGCCATGGCGTCATTTTCCAGGTCTCGCTGGCTGCGCGCCACCAGACATTGCGCGCCCTGGTGATAACGCTCGCGCAGCGCGCCGGGACGGCGTTCGGGGCCGGGCGGCAAGTCTGCCTCGGCCAGGCAGGGCGTGACCGTGATTGACTGGCCGCGCCCGCGGCACAGCGAACCGGGCGCCACGGCTTGCGCCACGAACTGGTAGCGGTGCAGCGCGCAGCGCCCGCCCGGCACCGCCACCAGCAGCCGCGCCAGGGCCAGCCAGGCGCTGTCGCGCCAGCCCAGCTGGCGAAGGCTGGCGGCAAGCCGTTGCAAGGGGGGCAAATGGAGGAAATGGACGAAGCTGGCCATGGCGCTCAAGGATGGGACGGCTTTGCAGCCAACGCTGTCCATTAGAGCGCAGCGGCCAGCGGTGGTCTTGCGCCGGCTCAAGCTGTGTTGCTGAAACTGTTAATTGATCAAAATCAAGACCGCTGTGGCCGTTTGTCTGAATCATAGGGGAATGCATGGCAATCATGGCAACCCGGGGGCGAAATGATGGCGACACTGATACACGAGCTGATCTTCGACGCGGCGCAGCGCGCGCCGCACGCGCCGGCACTGTCGTGGCAGGGCGAGGAACAGAGCTATGCGGCGCTGGCGCAATCCGTGCGCGATGGCGCAAGCACCCTGCTGACGCTGGGCTTGCAGCGTGGCGCGCGCGTGGCCGTGTACCTGGAAAAACGCCCGGAAAACGTCAGCGCCATGTTTGGCGCGGCGGCGGCCGGCGGGGTGTTCGTGCCCGTCAATCCGCTGCTCAAGCCGGAACAGGTGGCTTACATTCTGGCGGATTGCAACGTGACCATCCTGGTCACCTCGCGCGAACGCCTGGCGCAGCTGGGGCCCGCGCTGGCCGCCTGCCCGGACTTGCAGACGGTGTTGCTGACGGGCGAACTCCCGCCGCAAAACAGCCTGGGCGGCGTACGGCTGCTGCCGTGGCATGGCGTAAGCGCCGGCGTCGCGCCAGCGCCCGCACCCCCGTGGCATGCGGTGATCGATACGGACATGGCCGCCATCTTGTATACCTCGGGCAGCACGGGGCGGCCGAAAGGTGTGGTGTTGTCGCACCGGAACTTGCTGGCCGGTGCGCTCAGCGTGTCGTCCTACCTGCGCAACACGCCGCAAGACCGGATCTTGTGCGTCCTGCCGCTCAGTTTTGATTATGGCCTGAGCCAGCTGACGACGGCGTTTGCCAGCGGCGCCTGCGCCGTGCTGATGAATTATCTGCTGTTGCGCGACATTGTCGAGCTCGTGGAGCAGGAAGCCATCACGGGCCTGGCCGCCGTGCCGCCCCTGTGGATGCAACTGTCGCAGCTGAGCTGGCCCCTGTCCACGTCTTTGCGCTACATCACCAATTCGGGCGGCGTGATGCAGAGGTCCACCCTCGACCGGCTGCGCCAGTCGCTGCCGCGCACGCAGGTCTACCTGATGTATGGCTTGACGGAAGCGTTCCGCTCCACCTATCTGGCGCCGGAACAGCTGGAGCGGCGCCCCGATTCCATCGGGCAAGCGATCCCCAACGCGGAAGTGCTGGTGCTGCGCCCGGACGGCAGTGTGTGTGACGCCGACGAGCCGGGCGAGCTCGTGCACCGTGGCGCGCTGGTGGCGCTTGGCTACTGGAACGACGCGGCGCGCACGGCCGAGCGCTTCAAGCCGCTGCCGCCGCAGGCCAGCGGCCTGGTGCTGCCGGAACTGGCCGTCTGGTCGGGCGACACCGTGCGCCGCGATGCGGACGGCTATCTGTATTTCGTGGGCCGCAGCGACGACATGATCAAGACGTCCGGCTACCGCGTCAGCCCGGCCGAGATCGAGGAAATCGCGTATGCGAGCGGGCTGGTGGGCGAGGCGGCCGCGCTGGGCCTGCCCCATGCCGTGCTGGGCCAGGCCATCGCCTTGCTCGTCACGCCCGGGCCGGGCGTCGAATTGCTGCGCGACAGCGTACTGGCCGCCTGCCGCGCGCGCCTGCCCAGCTATATGGTGCCGCTGTGGGTAGAGATCCGCGACGGCGTGTTGCCGCGCAATCCGAATGGCAAGATCGACCGTCCATTGCTGGCCAGGGAACTGGCGCGCGCGTATGCGGTCCAATCAGGAGATGCAGCATGAACGGTCCCGGCATCAAAGTCGCCCATTTGAATAGCGCTGATCGCTCAGCAAGCCCCGATAGGCTGGAACTGCCGTCGCACGCGCCCCTGCGCCAGTTCGCCGTGGCTGGCGACATGCTGCAGATCGGCGGCATGTCCTTGCGCCGGCTGGCCCAGCGGGTGGGTAGCACGCCGTTCTACGCGTATGAACGCGCGCACATCACGCGCCGCTTGGCCGAACTGCGCGCCGCCTTGCCCATCGGCGTGCTCGTGCATTACGCCATGAAGGCCAATCCCATGCCGGCCGTGGTGCAGTGGCTGGCGGGCCTGGTCGATGGCATCGACGTGGCGTCGGGCGGCGAACTGGCGACCGCGCTCGATACGCCCGTGGCGCCGTCGCGCATCAGTTTTGCGGGGCCGGGCAAGAGCGATGGCGAACTGGCGCGGGCTGTGGCGGCGGGCGTGCTGATCAACGTGGAATCGGGTGCCCAGCTGGAAAGGGTAGCGCTGGCCAGTGAACGGCTGGGCGTGACGGCCAGGGTGGCCGTGCGCGTGAATCCCGATTTCGCCTTGCGCCGCACGGGCATGCGCATGGGGGGCGGCGCGCAACCGTTTGGCGTCGATGCGGCCCTGGTGGCGGAGCTGCTGAGCCGCATAGGCCAGCTGGGGCTGGATTTTCACGGCTTTCACCTGTATGCGGGCTCGCAAAACCTGTCGGCATCCGCGCTGGCCGAAGCGCAGGCGCTCAGCGTGCAACTGGCCCTGCAACTGGCTGCCAGCGCGCCGTCGCCCATGCGCACCTTGAATATCGGCGGCGGCTTCGGCGTGCCGTATTTCGCCGGCGACCAGGCCCTCGACCTGGCGCCCGTGGCCGCAGGCTTGCAGCGGCAGCTCGACATACTGGCTCAGGCGGCGCCCGGCGCCCGCCTGAATCTGGAATTGGGCCGCTACCTGGTGGCCGAGGCCGGTATTTATGTGTGCAAGGTGCTCGAACGCAAGGTGTCGCATGGACAAGTCTTTCTCGTCACGGATGGCGGCTTGCACCATCATCTGGCCGCTTCCGGCAATTTTGGCCAGCTGATCCGCAAAAATTACCCGGTCGCCATCGGCAACCGGCTGCATGGCGGGGCGCGCGAAGTGGCATCCGTCGTCGGGCCGTTGTGTACGCCGCTGGACTTGCTGGCCGACCAGATGGAAATGGCGCGCGCCGAGGAGGGCGACCTGGTGGTGGTGTTCCAGTCGGGCGCGTATGGCTTGACGGCCAGCCCGACGGCCTTTCTCGGCCATCCCTTGCCGGCTGAGGTGCTCGTATGAGCGGCCTGTGCGGTTGGCTGGCGGCGGCAGGCGTGGTCGCCGCCGATGCGCACGGCGCCGCGCCCACCGGGCTGGCCAGCATGGCCGCGCCCTTGTCGCGTTTCGATGGCGCGCCCCTGGCCGCCAGTTTGAGCGACGTGGGCGGCGTGGCCGTGGCCGCCATCGACGGCAGCCGCCATGTATATCAGCAAGATGGCTTGCAAGTGGCCATCTGGGGACGGCCCGAGCTCGACGGATCGACGGACGATGTGGCGTGCCGCCTCGCTGCCCTGTGGCTGAGCCGGGGCGTGGCCGCGTGCGCCAGCCTGTCGGGGCCATTTTCGCTGGCCATCCTCGACGCTTTTTCTGGCTCGGCCCTGCTGGCCGTGGACCGCGCCGGCATGCATCCGCTCAGCTATGCGGGCAATGCGCAGGGGCTGTTCTTTGCCTCCTCGCACGACGCCTTGCTGGCCCATCCATCCGTGCGGGGCACGCTCGATCCGCAAGCGCTGTATCACTATTTGTATTTCCACATGGTGCCCGGCCCGGCCACGGCCTATTTGGGCCAGCAGCGCTTGCTGCCCGGCGAATACCTGCATGTGCGCGGTGGCAAGCAATGCAAGGGCCGCTACTGGCAACTGGCCTTCCACGAGCCGGCAGCAAGGCGCACGTGGGCCAGCTTTGCCGCCAACAGGCAGGAATTCCTGCGCCTGCTGCGCCTGGCCGTGGAAAGCAGCCTGGGTGCGGATGGGGCGGATACGGGCGCGTTTCTCAGCGGCGGCACGGACAGTTCCACCCTGGCCGCCATCATGGGCCAAGTGACGGGCCGGCCCGCGCGCACGTATTCCATCGGTTTTGACTCTCCCGGCTATGATGAAATGGCGTATGCGCGCCTGGCCGCCAGCCACGCGGGCAGCATCCACCACGAACGCTACGTAACGCCAGACGATGTGCTGGCCGCGATTCCCGCCATGGCGGCCATTTTCGACCAGCCATTCGGCAATGCCTCGGCCATTCCCGCCTTTTATTGCGCGCAGATGGCGCGCGAGGATGGCGTGACGCGCTTGCTGGGCGGCGATGGCGGCGACGAATTGTTTGGCGGCAATGAGCGCTATGCGTACCAGGCCTTGCTGTCGCAGTATGAACGCTTGCCCATCATGCTGCGCCAAGCCATCATCGAGCCGCTGCTCTTCCGCCAGCAAGGGGGCAAGCCGTGGCGGCTGGGCGACAAGGCGCGCCGCTACATCGGGCAAGCGAGCCTGCCGCTGCCGGCTAGGCTCGACAGCTACAACCTGCTGCTGCGCCATGGCTACCGCACGGTGCTGGAAGCGGGCTTCATCGACACCATAGCCCCGGGCATGGCGCCCGGCTGCGTGAATGGCGCGTATTGGGAGCGGCAAGGCCAGGGCTTGAGCCAGATCAATGAACTGCTGGCACTGGACATGCGTTTTACTTTGGCCGATAACGATCTGTTCAAGGTGCGCAAGGCCTGCGAGCTGGCTGGCGTGGAAGCGGCGTTTCCCTTCCTGCATGATGCGATGGTTGCATTCGCTGCGCGCCTGGCGCCGCGCGACAAGCTCGACGGCAGGCAGTTGCGGCCCTTCTTTAAGCGGGCGCTGGCGGACATCCTGCCGCCGGCCATCGTGCGCAAGAAAAAGCACGGCTTCGGCTTGCCTTTCGGCCAGTGGCTGCACAGCCACGCGCCGCTGCGGGAATTTGCCTTTGATAACCTGACGCAGCTGCGCGGGCGCGGCATCGTGCGGCCCGCCTTCATCGACGACCTGCAGTGCCGGTTACTGGCGGAGCATCCGGCCTATCACGGCACTATGGTGTGGCTGCTGCTGATGCTGGAACAGTGGCTTAGCCAGCATCCGGGCGCGCTGGGTGCGCTTGCCGGCGGTTTTGCCACAAGCGCCACAGAAATGCCAGCCGTCCTCGATCCCACGGCGTAAAGCGGGGCAGTTGCAGCAGGTCCAGCCCCGCGCCGGGGCGCGCCACACCCCAGTCCGTGGCAACGGCCGCCTTGAAACCCAGGCTGCTGACCATTGCCACGTGGGATGCGCCGTAATCGCGCCCGGCCTTGCCGTTCGGATACGCAAACAGAGAGACGGGCGCCTGGATCAAACTTTCCAGCTGGCGCTTGCCGTTGGCGATGTCCAGCCGCGCCGCGTGGTCCGGCAGGGTGGACAAAATCGGGTGGCTGGCGGTGTGTGCGCCCAGGCCCATGCCCGCCGCATGTAACTGGCGCAACTGCGCCGTGCTCAGCATGGCGGCCTGGCCCGTCGTGGCGCCCGCGTGGCGGCGGATGTGCATGGCCAGCTGCTGGCGTTGTGCGAACGGCAGGTACTTGAGCTGCCCGAGCAAGGTGGCGATGGCGGCTTGCCGCTGCGCCAGGCTGGCGACGGGCAGGCAGCCCAGGCCGTGTTCCTGCAAGTCGAGCTGGGGACCGGACACATGGCGCACGGCCTCGATCACCGTGTCATTCCACATCTGTCCACCGTCCAGGTAGGCCGTGGCGATAAAAAACGTGGCGTGCAAGCCATGGCGCTGCAGCAGCGGCAGGGCCACTTGCGCATTGTCCGCATAACCGTCGTCAAAGGTGATGCAGGCGGCGCGCGGCGCCAAGTTGCCATCCTGCAGCCGCTGCACGGCCACGGCTAAGGGCAGCGGCGCATAGAAACGCTTCAGCAGGCGCAGCTGGCGCTCGAACAGCCGGGCGTCCACTTCGCCGGGAAACAGGGGGTCGGGTCGCGCCAGCACGCGGTGGTAGATCAAGATGGACAAGGTGGCCGTCATGGTTGCTCCGCGACGGCGGCCCGTGGCTTGGCTTGGCGGGCGCTGGCGTTGGGGGTGAGGGTGGGCGCCTGCTGTTCGACGATGATGCGCGTGGCGATCAGGGCGGCCATCAGGTAGTACGGCATGTCGAAATACAGCAGGCTGAGGAAGGCGCCGCCCACGGCAAAGCCGATCAGGCTGGCCTGGCTCATCGTGGCCAGGCCGTGCGCCCAGCGCAGTGCCGGCTTGCCCCGCGTGCGGCGGATGATGGCGGCGGCCGTGCGCCAGGTGGCGACGCCCAGCGCCAGGTAAATGAACAAGCCGACAAAGCCGTGTTCGCCCAGCGCCTGAAAATAGATGCTGTGCGCCGCATGCACATCCATGGGGTTCGGCGCGTAGCGGGCGAAGATGCTGGCGTCGGAGACATCGAAGCCGCCCCCGAGAAAACGGTCGCGCGCCAGGTTCCAGGCCATGCGCCAGGCATTCAGGCGGCCCATGGCAGAGACATCTTCCTGATACGTGTTGATGGTGTCCATGCGTTCGGCCCAGCGCTCGGGCATGAAGGCCAGCAGCAGCGGCGCGACCGCACCGAGCAGCGCGCCCAGCACCAGTTTGCGCTCGCTTTTCAGCCACATGAACAAGCCCATGGCGGCGATGGCCAGCAGCCCGCCGCGCGAATACGAGCCCAGCGCGGCCAGCGCCGACAGCAGCATTGCCGCCGTCAGGCCGTGGCGCAGCCAGCGTCTGTCCGTGTTTTGCTGCAGGTAATACATGAGGGGGATGGTGATGATCAGGGCCAGGGCCAGCGCATTGTTATCCCCGATAAACGTTTCTTCCGGCCCCCAGACCCGCTTCGTGCCGCCGCTGCGGATAGTGAAGATACCGCCTTTCACGCCGTAAAAGCCGATCGAGCCCACCAGCACCCACACGAGGCGCACGATGTCGCGCCGCGTGCGTATCACCATCATGATGACAAAGCTCATCAGCATGATCTTCATGACCTTGTTCCATTGCACCCACGACGCTTCCGGCAGCAGGGCGAACGGCGCTGTGACATTCATCCATGCCACGAACAGCATCAGCAGCACGCTGACGGGCGTGAGCGGCAGGTTTTTCGGTTCGCGCGTCGTCAAAAGGCTGAGCATGGTGGCGATGGCGATGATGAAGGCGAACGGCATGTGGGTGGCAAAGCCCCAGGCCTGCGTATGCGGGTTCATCACGCTGACCCAGACCCACATCAGGCCGCCGATGGCCGGCGCCTTCAGGATATAGGGCAGCGAACCCAGGATGATGATGGTGATCACGATGTCGCGCATGAAGGGGGATGCTCCTGGTTTTGCCCGCATGCTCTTGATGCCGGTCAACGGGCTGGCGGGCAGGCTCAGTACACTGGCTAAATACCGTTTCAAGTGCATAGTTTTGTCATGGTAAGACCAAGGAGGCATGTCCTTGTTGACCGTTCTCATGGCGACCTACAATGGTGCCGGCACCTTGCCCCAGGTATTGCGCGCCTACATGGCGCTGCGCGCGCCCGTGGGCGGCTGGCGTCTGGTTATCGCCGACAATGGCAGCACGGACGCGACGGCCCGGGTGATCGCCGCCTTTCGCGGCCGTCTGCCCTTGCGTTCCGTGTACGTGGCGCGGCGCGGCCGCAGTCCCGCCCTGAACGGGGCCATCGAGCACGCCTTGCGCCAGGGCGGCGATGGCAGCGAGCTGTTCGTGTTTGGCGACGACGACGCCATGCCCGCACCCGACTGGCTGTGCCGCTTGCAGGACAGCGCGCGCGGCCACCCCGGCTATGCGCTGTTCGGCGGCGCCATCGTGCCCACCTGGCGCGAACAACCGGCCCACTGGCTGCTGCGCCTGACCCCCGTTGGCTTGACGTGGGGCATCACCAGCCCCGATTTGCGCGATGCGCCCATCTATCCGGGCCTCGTGTGGGGCGCCAACATGGCGATTCGCCGGCGCATCTTCGAGGCGGGCGCCCGCTATGATGAAAGCATCGGCCCGCAAGGGAGCAATTACGCCATGGGCAGCGAAACCCGGCTCAACCTGGAGATGCATGCGGCCGGCAATCCTTCCTGGTTCTGTCCGCGAGCGAGGGTGGCGCACATCATCCGCCCACAGCAAGTGCAGCGCGCCTGGATACTGCGCCGCGCCATGCTGTTCGGCCGGGGCCAATGCCGGCTGGCCACGCTCGCGCCCAGCGTGGAGTTGCTGGGTGTGCCCCGCTGGATGCTGGGCAGATACGTGCGCGAGTCGCTCGGCGCTGTGCGGGCATGGCTGCGGCGCGACCACGCCGAGCTGTTCCTGCGCCAGTGGGAACGGGCCTGGCTGCACGGTTTTTTCCATGAAGCGTGGCGGGGACGGCGCAAACGCCTGCCGCGCATCGTCATCAGCAGTTATTCGGGCGAGCTGGGCGGCATGGAGCTGCGCATGGCGCAAGAGGCGAAGGTGCTGGGCGAGAGCGGCTATGACAGCGTGCTGGCGCTGCGGCGCTTTCCCGGTTTTACTGCCTGGGCGCAAGGCTTGCGGGCAAGGCAGATGCAAGTGCGCGTGTATGAACCGCCCTTGTTTCTCGAACACTGGGCGTGGCGCCGCTGGAATTGGCTGCGCTCCAGGCTGACGGGCGCGTGGCGGCTGCGGCGGCTGCGGCCCGACCTGGTCCACGTGGCCTTTTGCTGGAACAGTTATGGCGCTTCCATCCTGTGGCTGGCGCGGCAGTGCCGCCTGCCGGCCGTGATCAGCGTGCACAATGCGTTTCCGCTGGAAACCTTCAGCGAATGGCAGCGGCCCCGCTTGCAGGAGGCGTTTCACAGCGTCAAAGGCGTGTATGCCGTGTCGGACTCGGCCATGCGGCATTTCCTCGACCTGTACCGGGACATGCTGCCGCCCGCCGCGCGGCTGGCCGTGATCCCGAACGGCGTCGATACGGACACCTTCATCGTCTCGCCCGAGCGGCAGGCGCTGGCGCGCAAGCAACTGGGGCTGCCACCGGACTCTCTGGTGCTCGGTTGCGTGGCCAGATTGTCCGCGCAAAAGCGCCCGCAAGCGCTGCTGGCCATGTTTGCCAGGCTGGCCGCGCAGTTTCCCCACTTATATTTGGTGCTGGTGGGCAGGGGGCCGCTGGAAGCCATGCTGCGGCTGCAGGTTCAACAGGCGGGACTGGAGCAACGCGTGGTGTTTGCCGGCTTCCAGCAGCGTATCGAGTTGCTGATGCCCGCCTTTGACCTGCATGTGCTGCTGAGTAAAAACGAAGGCTTCGGCATCGCCACCATCGAAGCCATGGCCTGCGGCGTGCCGGCCGTGGGGACGGATGTGCCAGGCACCCACGATATCTTGCACGATAGTGAAGGCGGCTTGCTGCTGCCGCTCGACGACGAGCACGCCGCCTGCGCGGCCGTGGCGCAACTGCTGCTGGACGCGCCCTGGCGTGCCCGCATGGGACGGCTGGCGCGCGAGGAAACCGTGCAGCGCTATTCGATGCCGCGCCTGCAGCGCCAGTTGCGCCAGTTCTATGCGGGCCTCGTGTAGGCGCGGGCGGCCCGCATGAGCGCCACCCGCCATTCATTTTTCTTTTCCTTCGCCGAAAAATATACGGTGCTACTGCTGGGCATCATCGCCACCATGGTGCTGTCGCGCCTGTTGACGCCGGCCGAGGTGGGCGTATATTCGCTGGGCGCCGTGCTGGTGGCGCTGGCGCAAGTGGTGCGCGACTTTGGCGTGGGGCAATACCTGACCCAGGAAAAGCAGCTCGATGCCGTGAAACTGCGGGCCGCTCTGGCCACCAGCCTGCTCGTCGCCTGGCTGCTGGCGGTTCTGGTGCTGCTGGCCAGCGCGCCGCTGGCGCAGTTCTATGGCGAACCACGGCTGACCCTGGTGCTGCGCCTGCTGGCGATCAATTTCCTCTTGATCCCATTCAGCGCGCTAACGTTACCCATGCTGCGCCGCCAGCTGCGCTTTCGTGCCATCTACGCCATCAACGCGGCCAATAGCGTGGTCAACCTGCTGGTGGCCGTGCTGCTGGCGCTGCATGGCTATAGTTACATGAGCATGGTGTGGGCGGCGCTGGCCGGCTCCTGCGCTTCACTGCTGGTGAGTCTGCTGGTGCGGCCTGGCGAGCTACCGTGGCTGCCGGGAAGGCGCGGCATGGGCGATATCGCCCGCTTTGGTGCATATGCGACGGGCGGCGGCCTGGTCGACGAGGCGGGCGTGGCGGCGCCGGACCTCATCATCGGCAAGCTGATCGGCATTGAAAGCCTGGCCCTGTTCGGCAAGGCGCAAAGCGTGCTGAATATTTTCAACCAGGCCATCACCAGCGCCATCTCGCCCGTGGTGTTTCCATTGTTCGCGTCGCGCGCGCGTGAAGGTGGGGGCCAGGGCGGGCAGGGCGGGGCCGAACTCGTGTATCTGCGCACGATCAGCTACATGACGGCGCTGGCCTGGCCTTTCTTTCTCTTCCTCGCCTGCATGGCTTTGCCCTTGGTCAAGGTGCTGTACGGCGCGCAATGGATCGGCTGTGTGCCCTTGATCCGCATCATGTGCCTGTCGTCTGCCGTGTATAGCATGTTCAGCATGGCCCGTTACCTGTTCGTGGCGACGGGCCAGCTGCATGCGCAGGTGCGGCTCGATGCCTGCGCTGGTGGTATCAAAGTGGCGCTGCTGCTGGCTGCGGCGCCGTTCGGCCTGGTAGCCATGGCCTGGGCCGTGGTGCTCAGCAACGTGCTGCGCAGCTGGCTGAACTACGGCTGCCTGCGGCGCTTGAGCGCACTGGACTGGCGCATCCTGGCGTGGGCCTTGCGCAAGAGTCTGCTGCTCTGCGGCGTCAGTGCCGTGGCGCCCGTCGCTGCGCTGCTGTGGCTGCCAACGGAAACTCCGGCGCTGCTGGCGCTGACGGGCACGGCGCTGGCCAGCTTGCTGTGCTGGCTGGCCGGTCTGTTCCTGTTGAAACATGAGCTCGCCGGCGAGTTCCTGTTGTTGCAACGTCAGGTGCTTGGCCGCTGGCTGGCAGTCAAATCACCGCACTGAACCGCCAGCGGCGCGGGCGCACGAAAGGATGACCATGCGTGTCGGTATCTTGTCCTACCCGATGCTGTTCCAGCGCGACGGCGGCTTGCAGATCCAGGTACGCGAAACCATTGCCGCGCTGAACCGCTTGCCCCAGCTACCGGCACGCCCCCTGGACGTGCAGCTGGTCGACGCCAACCATGAGCGGCTGGCCGATTTCGACGTGCTGCACGTGTTTTCGGCCAACAATGGCACTTACCGCATCATGGAAATGGCCAGCGAGCAAGGCGTGCCCGTGGTGCTGTCGCCGCTGCTGTCGCCCGGCTGGGGCCGGGCAAGCGCCTGGCGCGCGCGGCTGGCCGACCGGCTGGCAGGGCGCCTGACGCAGTGGATGGTGCAAACGAGCTACGCGCAGACGCGGCGCGCCTTGCAGCTGGCCGACGTGGTGATCGCCTTGGGCGAGGCCGAGCGCGATGCCATCGTGCAAGGTTTCGGCATGACGGCCGACACCATCCGTGTCCTGCCGAACGGGATCAATCCGCATTTCTTTACGGCCAATGGCGACCTGTTCCTGCGCGAGACGGGCATCGCCGGGCCGTTCGTGCTGATGACGGGCAGCATTTCAGTGTATAAAAACCAGCTGGGACTGGCGCAGGCGCTGGCAGGCGCCGGCTTGCCCCTGGTGCTGATCGGTGCCGCGCCGCGCGAACAGCAAGCGTACCTGCAGCTGCTGCTGGACTTGCCGCACGTTAGCTGGCTGGGCGCGCTCGACCACGCCGACCCGCTGCTGGCCAGCGCCTACCATGCGGCGGCTGTGGCGGCCTTGCCCAGCCAGGGCGAAGTATTTCCCTTGAGCGTGCTCGAAGCGCTGGCGGCCGGCATGCCGGTCGTCATGACGGCGCAAAGTGCGCTGGACTTGCCCGATTCCGCGTTCGCGCTGCGCAAGGTGCGCTGGGACGATGGTCTCGCGCAGCGCCAGGCCATCGTCGAACTGCTGGCGCTGCCGCCCGAGCGCTGCCGCGTGCAAGCGCTGGTGGAACGTTTTACCTGGGAACGGGTGGCCGCGCAGATTGCCGAGTGTTACTACCAGGCCCAGTCCCAGTCATTGACTGCCAGGAGGCAACATGCTGTTTAATTCCTTCGCCTTCCTGTTCGGCTATCTGCCCATCGTGCTGGCGGGCTATTTTGTGCTGGACCGCTGGGCGTCCTGCGCCGGTTGGCGCCTGGCGCCAGCCGTGTGGCTGGCGCTCGCCTCGCTGTTCTTCTATGCCTGGTGGGACGTGCGCTACCTGCCGCTGCTGCTGGCGTCCATTTGCATCAATTATGCCGCCGGGCGCCTGCTGGGGGCCAGCTCGGGCGTGGCCCGCAAGCGCCTGCTGCTGGCGGCGCTGGCGCTGAACCTGGGTTTGCTTGCGTACTACAAATATGCCAATTTCTTTATCGGTAGCGTGAATGCCGTCGCCGAGCTTGCTGGTGCTGGCGCTGACAGCCTGCCGTTGTCTGGCCTAGCCATCATCCTGCCGATCGGCATCTCGTTTTTCACCTTCACGCAGATCGCCTTCCTCGTCGATTGCTACCGGGGCGAGGTGCGCGAATACCGTTTCATTCATTACGTGCTGTTCGTCAGCTATTTTCCGCACCTGATCGCCGGCCCCGTGCTGCACCACCGCGACATGATGCCGCAGTTCGCCGCCCCGGCCAACGCCCACCCGCGCGCCGCCAATTTCGCCATCGGCCTGTCGATTTTCACCATCGGCCTGGCAAAAAAGGTGTTGATTGCCGACAACCTGTCGCCACTGGCCATCCCCGTCTTCGCGGCCGGGGCTACACCCACCCTGATCGAAGCGTGGATCGGCGTGCTGGCCTACACCTTCCAGCTGTATTTCGACTTTTCCGGCTATTCCGACATGGCCATCGGCCTGTCGCGCCTGTTCGGCGTGAAATTGCCGCTGAACTTCAATTCGCCATACAAGGCCGCCAATATCGCCGAGTTCTGGCGCCGCTGGCACATGACCTTGTCGCGTTTCCTGCGCGACTATCTGTATATTCCCCTGGGCGGCAGCCGCCACGGCGAAACCATGCGCTACCGCAACCTGATACTGACCATGCTGCTGGGCGGCCTGTGGCATGGCGCCGGCTGGACCTTTGTCATCTGGGGCGGCTTGCATGGCTTGTACCTGGTGCTGCAGCAGGCCTGGCAGAGCATGTTTGGCGCGGTGCGGGCGCGCCGGTGGCCGGGTTGGTGGTCAAGCTTCCTGACCTTTCTTGCCGTGATGCTGGCCTGGATCTTCTTCCGCGCGCCCGACGTGGCCACGGCCTGGGATATCGTCGGTGCGCTGGTGGGCGCGAATGGCGTGAGCTTGCCGCGCGCCCTGGCCAGCCACGCGCTCAGCCTGGCGCAGTGGGGTCTGCATCCGGCCTTCGACGGCATCCGCTGGATCGAACTGGCGGGACCGGGCTTGCCCGTGTTGCTGGGCGCCATGGTGCTGGCCTTCAGGGCGCCGAACACGCAAGAAATTTTCTTTCTCTACGAGCCTGCCATTGAAAGAATATTTCAACCGCAAGGTCGCTGGGCCTTCAACTGGCGGCCCACGCGCCGCTGGAGCGTGGGCTTTGCCGCGCTGTTCGTCGCCTGCATCTTTGGCATGAACCGGGTCACCGAATTTCTCTACTTTCAATTCTGAGCATGGAAACCAACGCCCGCCGCTACCTCGCCATCTTTTGCGCCTGCGTGCTGGCCGCGCTGGCCCTCGTTTCAGCCGTGAATTACCGCGTCGATCCGTATTTGCTGCACCAGTGGGACACGCCCCTGGTGCAGCGCCTGCGTCCCACGTATGAAAAGCTGGCCGTGTGGGGCAAGACGTATGCAGTGGCGCGTTACCGGCCCGCCGTCGTCTACATCGGCAACTCGCGCACGGAAATGGGCTTGCCGACAGGCGTGCGTGCCTTGTTCGATGGCAAAAGCGTCTTCAATAGCGCCGTCTCGGGCGCCTCGATTGGCGACGCCATCTTGCTGGCCGAGCACGCGGCCAGGGTCAGCCAAGTCGACACCATGGTGTGGGGCATCGACGCGCCCTCGTTTTCCCTGGAACAGGGTTCGGCCGGCGTGGAGCCGGGCCTGACGGAGGGCGGCCCCGCCTTTTTCGCGCGGCGCGCCTTGCTCAACATCAGGCGCGGCCTGAGCCTGGACATGACGCGCGACACGTGGCGCATCCTCAGCGGCAGTTATGACGGCGCGTGCCTGTCCAGTCTGGCCCTGCACGGCCAGCGCGACCAGTCCTGCATCACCAGCCGCAACCATGGCTGGGCTGGCACGGCGCGTGCGTTCACGCCGCGCTTGCAGGAATTCGGCGACGGCCTGGGGCCGACGCTGCCCGCGCTGCAAGCCTTCGATGCGAGCGTCGGCAAGCTGTGCCGGAGCGGCACGCGCCTGCGCCTGTACATCAATCCCACGCATGCGCTGACGCTCGACGCTCTGTACTGGCGCGGCAAGTGGGACGCCATGCAACAGTGGCAGCGCGACCTGGCACAGATGGCCGGGCGCTACCGGCGCCAGGGCTGCGACGTGCGCGTGTACGATTTTTCAGGCTTCAACAGCATCACCAGCGAGCCGATCCCGCAAGTGACGGGCGCACGCGAAATGCGCTACTACTGGGAAGCGTCGCACTACCGCGACAATGTGGGCCACTTCATCCTGGCGCGCCTGTTCGGCGGCGCGCCACGGCCGCCGGCGGACTTCGGCGTCGAGCTGACGGAAAGCGGCATGGTCGCCCAACATGCGGCCATGCGCGCCGAGCGCGAACGCTACCATGCGCAGCACGCGGATGAGACGGCGTACCTGCGCCATGCCTTGACCTTGCCCCGCGAGCCCAAATAGACAACCAAGGACGCCAGGCGTACGCCGTGGGGCAGGGCGCTTGCGCTATGATGTTGTTTTGCCATTCAGCAAGTTCCAGGATTCTCCATGAAAATCGCCTTCTTTGCCAGCCAGCCCTACGATCGCCGCTTCTTCGATGAAGGCTTGCCGTCCCAGCCCGACTCCGCCGGCATCGAACTGGTTTACCACAGCGCCTTGCTGAGCCAGGAAACCGTGGTTCTGGCGCAAGGTGCCGAGGCTGTTTGCGTGTTCGTCAACGACGTGCTTGACGCGCAAGTGCTGGAATCGCTGCACGGCTACGGCGTGCGCGCCATCCTGCTGCGCTGCGCCGGCTACAACAACCTCGACCTGGAAGCGGCGAAGCGCCTGGGCCTGTTTGTCGCCCGCGTGCCCGCGTATTCGCCGGAAGCCGTGGCCGAGTACACCCTGGCCCTGGTGCAAACCCTGAACCGCCACACGCACCGCGCGTATGCCCGCGTGCGCGAAGGCAATTTCTCGCTGGACGGCTTGCTGGGCGCCACCTTGCACGGCAAGACGGTGGGCATCGTCGGCACGGGCAAGATCGGCCTGGCCACGGCGCGCATTTTCAAGGGTTTTGGTTGCACGGTGCTGGGCCACGACCCGTATCCGGCGCCCGCGTTCGCAGAACTGGGCACGATGGTGGAATTGTCGCAGCTGCTGGCCGAATCCGACATCGTTTCCCTGCATTGCCCCCTGATGGAAAGCACGCGCCACATGATCAGCGAAGCAACGCTGCCGCTGATGAAGAAGGGCGCCATGCTGGTGAACACTTCGCGTGGCGGCCTGATCGACACGGGCGCCGTCATCGAAGCACTGAAATCGCGCCAGCTGGGTTCGCTTGCCATCGATGTGTACGAGCAGGAAAGCAATCTGTTCTTCCAGGACCGCTCGTCCGACATCATCGACGACGACATCTTCCAGCGTTTGATGACCTTCCCGAACGTGCTGGTGACGGGCCACCAGGGCTTCTTTACCATCGAAGCGCTGCGCGAGATCGCCGCCATCACTTATCACAACCTGGCGTGTTTCCGTCAGGGCCAGGCGTGCGAAAACAGCGTATTAGATGGCTGACGCCGGTTTTTTAGGCTTGGGCGGCGGCTTGGGTTTTGGCAGCGGCAAGGCGTCCGCCGTGCGCCGCGCCAGCTGGCTCAGCCAGTCGCGCTCGTCCCACAGCCCGCCATCGATCAAAAAGTAGGGCTTGGCTTGCGGGTAGGGCGGCGCTTCCTGCAGCGTGCCTTGCGCGCTGATCCAGGCGCGGCCCGCGTCCGTCGGCTTGATGAACAGCTGGTCGTCGGCGACGATGGCGAACATCTTGCCGTCGCAATACAAGCCATATTCGCCAAACATTTTTTTCGCGTTGACGCTGCCTGCGCCCGCCATCTGGTCAAGCAAAAAATCCACGGTGCCTTGCTGTGATGCCATGTTGTCCTCCGTTTGAAAGAGCAGTGTAGCGCACTGGCCAGGAGTCGCCGGCGCGGCTACACTAAGGCCATTGATTTTTTTCGCAGGACCTATTTCCCATGACTCCCGAGCATGTTATTCACCGCGGCATCACCATCGCCACCCTCGCATCGACTCAGGATGTGGCAGCCTACTGCGCGCCGGGCCAGACGGCCATCCGCGAGCAGGCCGACGGCTGGTGGCTGTATTTTGTCGATGAAGATGGCAAGGTCGACGGCTACGACAGCCCGTTCGCCAGCCACGCCGAGGCGCTGTGGGCGGCCAAGGCCGCAGCCGAGTTCAGTGCGCAATGAAGGCCAGCCCATGGGCTTTCCTGGGCTTGCCGCAAGCGCCCGTGCCGGAAGCGGAAAGCGCGGACTATGGCGCTTGCCGTGCCGAATTGCATGGCCAGCGGCTGCTCTTGCGCATGGCGAAAACCACGCCGACGAAAAGCGGCCAGTTCGTCACCGTCTGGAAGCGCCCCCATGCCGATGCCGAGATCGCCCCGCTGGATGAAGCGGACCCCGTCGATGTCGTCATCATCGCCGTGGGCGACGGCGCGCAGCATGGCTTCTTTGTCTTTTCCCGTGCCGTGCTGCTGGAACGGGGCGTGATGTCGCGCGCGGGCAGTGGCGGCAAGCGCGCGCTGCGCGTCTATCCGCCGTGGTGTGTGCCTGAATCTGGCCAAGCCCAGCGCACGCAGCACTGGCAATCGGCGTGTTTTGTGGCGGCGGACGATCAGCTGCGGCTGGAACAGCTGTGCAGGCAGTGAGACGTCGTGCGAGTGAACGGTCCGCAAGCTGGGCGGACCGTTTCATTCAATTGCTTAATTCACAGAAGGGGCCAAATTCGTGTCGAAACGGTCGAGGTTCATCACCTTGGTCCATGCAGCCACAAAATCGTGCACAAACTTCGTGGCCGCATCGGCGCTGGCGTATACCTCGGCGATTGCGCGCAGCTGGGCGTGCGAGCCAAATACCAGATCGACGCGCGAGGCGTTCCATTTGTGCGCGCCCGTCTTGCGATCACGTCCCTCGAACCGGTCCAGGGTGCGCGAAACCGGTGCCCACTGCGTATTCATATCAAGCAGTTCGACAAAAAAGTCGTTGCTCAAAGCGCCTGGTCGCTGGGTGAGCACGCCATCCTGGCTGCCGCCGACATTCGTGTTCAGCACCCGCATTCCGCCAATCAGCACCGTCAATTCTGGCGCCGTCAAGGTCAGCAATTGCGCTTTATCGACCAGCAGCACCTCGGCAGGCACACTGTAATGCGTCTTCAGGTAATTGCGGAAGCCGTCGGCAATCGGTTCGAGTGGCTCGAATGACTGCACATCCGTTTGCTCTTGGGAAGCATCCGTGCGACCTGGGGTGAACGGCACGATGACCGCGTGGCCAGCATTCTTTGCTGCCTGCTCGACGCCAACATTGCCTGCCAGGACGATCAGGTCGGCCAGCGATATGTACTTGCCGCCGGTGTTGAACGCCTGGGCAATCTGCGACAGGATGGCGAGTACCTCGCTGAGCTGTTCCGGCTGGTTGACAGCCCAGTCCTTTTGCGGCGCGAGGCGAACCCGGGCGCCGTTTGCGCCACCGCGCTTGTCCGAGCCGCGAAAGCTCGATGCCGAAGCCCACGCCGTGGCGACGAGCTGGGCAACCGTCAAGCCCGATGCCTGCAGCTTTTCTTTCAGCGCCGCGACGTCCTGCTCATCGACCAGAGCGTGATCGACGCCGGGGACAGGATCTTGCCAAATGAATACTTCTTTTGGTACTTCGGCGCCAAGGTAACGCGAACGCGGGCCCATGTCGCGGTGGGTCAGCTTGAACCAGGCGCGCGCAAATGCATCGGCGAACTGGTCCGGGTTTTCAAAGAATCGCCGGGAGATTTTTTCGTAAGCCGGGTCCATGCGCAGCGCCAAGTCAGTTGTCAGCATGGTAGGGCGATGGCGTTTGCCGGCGTCATGGGCATCCGGGATGAGTCCGTCGCCGCCTTTGGCGACCCACTGGTGTGCGCCAGCCGGACTCTGCGTCAATTCCCATTCGAAGCCGAACAAGTTCTCGAAATAATTGTTGCTCCACTGCGTAGGCGTGCTGGTCCACGTCACTTCCAGGCCACTCGAGATGGTGTCGCCACCTTTTCCGGTGCCATAGCTGTTGGCCCAGCCCAATCCCTGCGCTTCGATATCGGTTGCTTCAGGTTCAGAACTGACGTGTTCTGCGGCGGCGGCGCCGTGGGTTTTGCCGAAGGTATGGCCGCCGGCAATCAGCGCGACGGTTTCTTCATCGTTCATCGCCATACGCGCGAAGGTGTCACGGATGTCGATGGCAGAGGCGAGCGGATCTGGCTTGCCGTCCGGACCTTCCGGGTTGACGTAGATCAGTCCCATCTGCACGGCGGCCAAGGGATTTTCGAGATCGCGCGTATGTGGCACTTCGCTATCGTCGTCTTTCGGCAGCACGGCGTTGACCTGGTCGACTCCGGGCGAACCTAGTGAGTAACGCACGTCGCCGGCCAGCCATTTGTTTTCCCGGCCCCAGTACACATCCTGGTCCGGTTCCCATACGTCCGCCCGGCCGCCAGCGAAGCCCAGCGTGTGGAAACCCATGCTTTCGAGCGCCACGTTGCCGGTCAAAATATACAGGTCGGCCCAAGAGATGTGCTTGCCATATTTCTGCTTGATGGGCCACAGCAAGCGACGTGCCTTGTCCAGGTTGACGTTGTCGGGCCAGCTGTTCAGTGGTGCGAAGCGCTGCTGGCCACGGCCGGCACCGCCGCGGCCATCGCCTGTACGGTAGGTGCCGGCGCTGTGCCATGCCATGCGTACAAACAGACCGCCATAGTGCCCGAAGTCGGCCGGCCACCAATCCTGTGAATCAGTCATTAAGGCGGTGAGATCCTGTTTCAACGCTGGCAAATCGAGCGTTTTGAAGGCCGCAGCGTAATCGAATTCTTGCGACATCGGATCCGATTTCGACGAATGCTGGTGCAGTAAATCGAGGCGCAACTGCTGCGGCCACCAATCCCGGTTAGTCGTGCCTGCACCCGCTGCAGCATTGAAGGGGCATTTAGCTGCTGTTTTTCCTGTACTCATCGCTGATCCTGTCTCTAAAAAAAGTCGGGAGAATGCAACATGGTTCGAAATCGAACTACATACGTCGAGTATAAGCACCAAAGATTGATTCTTAAAATTAATTGTTTTTATTGAATCGGTAGGAATTAACTATGATTCATGCTGTTCATTTGGGAACAATGTGCGGGTGGTCATGATAGCGCGCTTGAACGTGGCAGCATGAGTCCGGCTATGCTGGGCATGGAAAAATCCGTCTTTCGCTCAACAATGCGATAGCAGTCTGCATGTTTACGGGCCATCGAGAGGCAGCATCGGTGTTTCGCGCCGCCGGTAGAACACACCGAATTGATCTGCGTAGCGTCGGCGTGTATCCTGGCTCAGCCAGGCTTCCACGCTGTGACGCATCGCCTGCGCCCCGTCCCGGGTCCCCAGAATGCCGTCTATCTTTCGTGCCGTCGCCTTGCCCCAAGCCGTCTTCGGGCAGGCGAAGCCGAACTTGACTGGTTCTACATTGTTGGCGATGGGGAAGCTGCGTACCCCGGCCAGTTTATGGTTACGGCTTTGGTAATAAGAGAGGATGAAATCATAGTCGATCGTATAGTCGACGCGCTTGAGCAGCATCATCGAGAAGATCGTTTCGCCGTAGTTGTTGATCGTGGTCAGCGTGAGCGAGGCGTCAGCAGGCCGCTGGCGCAGCATGTTGTCGAGCGGCTTGCCGAAACTGCGCTTTTCACTGATCAAGCCATGCAGTTCGTGCATAGAAAGCAGCAGTGGCAAATCGACTTCCTGCCTGGTGAGCGGCAGGGCGCCCGCCACCTCGGAGCGCGCCAGCAAATGCAAGGGAGGCAGCATGCCTGTTTCGACAATGTAAGCGACTTTCAGTCGCTCGGGATTGATCAAGGCGAAGGAATAGCAGGCAGGCAGGCCAGCTTTCAACATGGCCCAGCTGCGTTTCAAATTGGCGTAGACGAAGCGGTGCTCGACCTCGGGCCAATGCGCGGCTACGTAGGCGATTTCTTTGTCGATAATTCCGGCCCCTGGCTTGTCATTGCTGCGTATCGATATCGGGGGCAAATCCGGAATCAGCCAGGTCATCACGGCTTGCTCTGCAGAGACGTCGTGCAGGGTCAAACTCATTGCCAGCAAAATCCGACGCATTTGCGCTCCATAGTCGAGGGTGTAACACTATTATCACCACAGTTAGGGCTAAAAGCACGGGATAGGATGAAATTTTTAGGAAAAAGAGCGAAACGGCAAGGCTTGCGGTGCTGTCGCGGTATTGATATTAAGGAGATATTTTTCCGCACTGGCACCAAGTCCTTTGCCTGGGACGCGCTGCATGAATTGATGGGTAGAGCGGTTGACGAGATAGAACTCAATGCAATTCGCGAGCCACGATTAACGACTTCCGGCATCAGCGGCGTGCATGATTTGCACACACGTAAATCGGGTTCTCAATCTGATGACGCATATCGATCCATGGCGGCGACCGGATCTGGATCACAAAATTGCGTCGCCGTCGGCCACGCTGGAAAAGGCTGGATGATATGTGGCTCCACCCAGGCAGTGGAGGACTGGCAGCTGCGATTTGGAATCGGATGGGGACTGGCTGGCTATTTCCCCGGTCCGGCAGTGGCGTCGCTGGCGTCAGGAGGGATCAAGCCGCTCGTTTTCTTCGTCCCCATGCTCCCGGGCATGGGGATCTTCGCGCTTGCATAGCGTCTGGATACTCGATAGATCAGACTGCATTCTCGACACTTGAACGGACGCCAGATCAAGTGAAGAGAAGCTTTCTGGCGCTGCTCGATTTGGCGGTATAGCGGGCGGACTCTCTCGCGTGAGTATTCAAAATGCTGGGGGCGTACGAGGGACGGGGATGATGCTAAATGCTAAATGCTAAAAGTACCTTCCACTCCCTCTCTATGATTTTACATAATATAAAGAACTAGCATAGTTGCAGTGCCTATTGCCATAGAGAGGAGGGGAGTGATTTGTACAAAACCTCCCTGTAACTTAAAGTTCTTCGACTTCAAATTTCGTTGCTCTTCGGCTAGAGCAATGAATGCTTCTCCAGGCTCCACGCCCGCCTCGATTGCAATCTTTAGGGCAAGATCATAGTCAGGCAATCTATTGCCCTGCATATACCGCGCTAAAGTTGGCTGCGGTACACCCCACGTTCTCGCCATTGAATTGACGGAACGCCCCTTTAGTGCCATTTCTATCAAGTCAGAATATTTCATAGAAATTATCCATTTCAGTTATTCCGTTCGGAGTACTAACGTGTATTAGTACGACCGGTATAGCTTTTCGCCTAGTACGCTTCTTCATCCTAGCACATTCGTAGATATTTCAAATCGCTCTAGTGGGCGAAATTGGGGGCAGCATGGCTAGCCAATTTGTCTTGAGTGATGACGCTGTGAACGAATCCATTTTGGCGCTCCTGTCGCGCCGTGCCGAAGGGCAGGAGCAGCTTGCTCTTCTTCCTTTGCTTCCAGCGGACCTCACGCACCAGATTGACCTGCAACTTGCAGAGATAGCAAAGCTCGATGCCGTGATTGATGAGCTTTCCCGCTATCAAGCTTCCTCGATAGCAGTGCGGTTACTTCTGACTTCTCACGCCAATCCGGCATTTCATCAATCGCTCTAGCGGGCGAAAAAAGGGGCAAGCCATGAAACACACTATCCAGATCCTGCACATCACTCAAGTCGCTGGCCGTTCCAAAAAAACGGGCAACGATTACGACATGAGGATGGCGCAGTGCATCGTGCACAAGATCAATCGCGCCACCAATCTCGTTGAGCCGCTCGTCGGTGAGCTGCTGCTGCCAGAAAAATTCAAGGACACAGTACCAGGCACGTATGAGGTGGAATTCGACGTTGCCATTTCCCGGGATAAGCGTGTGGGTGCCGAAGTGTTCTCCATCGAAGCAATCAAAGATGAGCCGCAACGGCCATCGCATCGCCACACATCGAGCGCGCCGGCGGCAGCCACCTAATCAACTTGTTTTACGGCATTTTGCCGAATCGCGCCGGCGAACTCCGGCATAGAAGGGGAGTCATCATGTTGAAGAAACACCTGTCGTTGAAAAAGGTTGCTCCTGCGGTGCTGACAGCAGTACTTTCCGTACCTGCTTTCGCGGCCGTTGATACCGCAGCCATGACCGCTGGCATTACCGAAGCGCAAACGGCAATTCTCGCCGTGATCGGCGCGCTGATTGCCTTGAGCGTCGCCATTTTTGGCGTGACCAAGGTGTACTCGTTCATCAGCAAGAAAGCAGGCGGCTAACATGTCTTACCAGGTCGGGCCGTGGTGTTACGCCTCAACAGCAGACGCTGCGGCCGCTGCCTGTGCTTCTTTTCCACCCGCTACTATCGTTCTACCTGACGGTAGCGGGATTCAAACCGCCAGCTGTACGGCCGCAACTCCGGATGGCGCACTAATGGTCCGCATCACAACTACCTCCATGACCGGCGCGCCTGCTGTTAGCGTCTCCGCTGTCCATCGCATCGATTTTCCTCCTTGCCAGAACGGCACAATCGTCAGTGCAGGCCTTCAAATATTTGCTGCCATATTGAGTGCTGTGGTTCTCTGCTGGTGCGCCTATCAAGTTCGCTCCTTTATCGACTGGTCGAGGGCTGAAAAATGAAAACTATTAAAATCGTTTCTGTAGTTTTAATGGCACCACTAGCGCTCTGGCTGTCGTCTGCAAATGCAGAGGTTTCGCTGTTAAAACCATCTAATGTGGCTGGTCCATACTCGGCTTATTTTCCAGCTGCTCAGACTGGCTTTGCTATTACAAGCGGTTCTACTGTGGGGACAGGTAATGGCATTTCCTTGACTACCAGCGGTGTCGCTACTGCTGTTAAAAACGGTACCAAGTTTAATATTCCAGTGTCGTTGACAACGAATATCTCTAAGGCGCATGTCGCAAAAGCTGCTGTTGGAGCCTTTAAAATTGCGAAGGGGTTAGCTGGCCCTGTTGGGATGGTATTGACTGCATTTGAAATTTACAATCTTATTAAGGATTCCGGGTTGACCCCGTGTGCTGCACCTGATTTCTTTTGCTCTACTGGTGCTGGTACCGTGGTTGATCCCTCTAGCGGGTCCTTTTATGTCATTGGCGCAGTTGGCCAGTTTCGCACTCCTACCGCTGCCTGCGAGTATGCACTGAGTCTTAACCCTGGTTGGGGAACTGGGATGCAGATGTTTACTGATACAGCGGGTAATGCTTGGTGTGGTACCAAAGTGCCTCTACAGGATCGCGCTCAAGTCGTTAATTTTCAAGTTGTCTGTCCTTCGGGCGCCACCCTCAGTAGTACACGTGGTTGTGTCAGCGATAGTAGCGGTGCTAGCGCTCCGGCCTCTGATGCTGACATCGAAGCAAAATTGAATGCCTCTCTTGCTAATGCCACTACTGGCGCTGCAACTGCTAAACGTGCATGGGATGCTGCCCAAGCAGTGAATGCCGTTGCACGTGCCAACGGTAAACCGCCTGTCTCAGCGGATGTAATGGTGCCGCCCACGTCGCAAACCACCATGACTGCGCCGCCTGTCACTACACCCCAGGTAACAACCTCTACTCAGCAGTACACTGATGCTAACGGTGTGCCTCAGACGCGTACCAGTCAAGAATCCAGCACCATCACGCCTGTGCAATCGGGTAACGGTAGTGCTACTAGCATCAGCTACAACGTGCGTAATGTGACAACTACAACGGTAACTAACAACACTGGTCAATCAACGTCGAACCCGCCTTCCACCAGCACAACAACAGAAAATACTGGTCTCTCAATCCCATCTGATTCTGCAATTGATCTTCCAACTGACTACAACCGGGAGGTCACCCAGCAAGCGATTGCCGCAGATATCAAAGCCATGCGTAACGCTTGCCAGGACAATCCGCGTAGGGCAGGTTGTGCCGAGTTTGATGTGCCGCCCGTTGCTGAGGCCATTCCTCGAAAAGAGGTGCCGATCAACTACACGCCAACAATATTTGCCTCGTCCGCCACCTGTCCGGCGCCCATCAGTTTTGATATGTACGGTGCGCGTCAGATCGCTTTTACGCCAATGTGCGACCTTATGACCAAGTTACGGCCGCTGTTTCTCGCCTGTGCCGCTGCCGGCGCAGCGCTGATCTTTATGCGAGGGTTGAAATCATGACGCAAATCGCTGCTTGGCTGTTGGCCTTGATCGGCCCCTTGGTCGTCAAGGCAATTATTGCCCTGGGCTTTACCGCAGTGGTTTTTACTGGCGTGACCGCATTGGTTGATCAGCTGATCGCGTCGGCACAAGCCAGTTGGTCGACTATTCCGCTGGCCGTCCTGCAACTGTCGTCGCTGTCTGGCATTCCTGAATCCTTAGGTATGCTGTTCGGGGCGTATGTGGCGCGTGTGGCCATGTGGGCCAGCGTCGGCGCGGCACGCTACGTGCTGAAATCCAGCTGACAGCCGGGATGCGCCATGATCGAGCTAAACACTGGCGTGCCCGGCTCGGGCAAAACGCTCTCCATGGTTCAGCAACTGGCCGCGCTTGTGGGCCGGTGGGAGCGCCATCCTGAAGAGGCCCGGCCGATTTTCGTGCACGGCATCCCTGAACTATCCCTTCCGCATGCTGCCATGCCGCTGCTCTCCGTCTCCGTTGGGCAGTTGGGACTATCGGAGGTCATCCCGGATTGGCAAGCCATGCCCCATGGCTCCCTCGTCATTATCGATGAATGCCAGTGCGCGTTTCCGCCACGCTCCACCCAATCAAAACCGCTGCCGCATGTGGCGTGGCTGAACGTCCACCGGCACAACGGTTTCGATATCTGGCTGACCACACAGCATCCCAAGCTTATGGACGGCTCCGTGCGCGCCCTGGTCGGCAAGCATAAGCATTTCCGCCGCCTGTTCGGTGGCCAGCGCGCCATGGTGTACGAATTTGATGCGTGCAATGACGGTCTTGGTGGGCTCAAGAACGCGGTCAAGAGTTACTGGGCCTATCCGAAAAAGGCCTATACCTGGTACAAGTCGGCCGAAGTCCATACCAAACAGCGCTTCCGCTTGCCGATATGGGTATTTATCCCCGTGCTGGCCGTGGCCCTCGGCGTTGTGTTTGTCCCCCGCGCTTATTCCGTTCTGACGCACAGTATTAGCGGTAAAGGTCTGCACGACCCTGCGTCCAGCGCGGCCACGCCAGCAACTGTCGCGCCGATGGCCGATACGCGCACCTTTTCTACCACCGTCACCGCGCGCGGCTATTTCAATCATGGGGGCGCGATTACCTTGCTCCTTTCAGACGGGCGGGTGATTTTCCAGCCGCAGCAATTCAAGGTTTTCCCGGGCGGGTATGAGGCGCAAATCGCGCCAGACTTATGGGTGAGGGGAGGTGTGCAATGAATCGACTGCTCAAGGTTCTGCTTTTGCCAATGATTTTTCTTGCGGCTTCGCTGCCCATTGCGGCGCAGCCGCTAGGACCGTCCACCATTACCCTTAATTTTGCCGCGGTGCCTGTTGTAGCCTTTATGCAGGCGACATATAAAAACATGCTGATGCGCGACTATGTGATTTCGCCGGAGGTGTTGGCCCTTGATAGGCAATTCAGTATCAACATCAAATCCCTGCCCGTGGAAGAGGTGCCCGCGTTTGTCGATGGGCTGCTGAGGGCGCAGGGCATTCGAACCCGTATCAAAGACGGGGTGTATTACCTGGAAATGGCGGCTCCCAGTGTCGATAAAGCCGCGCCCGACTTACCGCAAGCGGCCCTTGCTTCCGCGTCTGCCGCTGCCTCACCGCCTGAACGCGACGGCGCCGCCTTCGATGTGGTCGAGCTTTATGCGCCGCGCCACCGCCCCGCCGAATTCCTTGTCGCTGCTCTTAATGCGGCCTTTGGTGCGCCGTATGCGCGGCTGGCCGGTGTCGTCGTGGCGCTCTCCGTGCCCGCCGCACGGTCGGCCGATGCGCGCCGCCTGCTCGAAGCGCTCGATGAACGCGGCCGCACCGTCGAGGTATCCGCATCGTTTGTCGAGGTGCTGCGCTCTGACTCCACCTCGCGGGGCCTGTCGCTGGTCGCCTCCACACTGGCCTCTCGGTTTGGCGCGGCATTCTCTACGTCCACCGGTTCGCTGAGCGTGTCAGCGGGCGGCTTCCAGTTGGTGCTTGACGCGCTGCGTGCTGACGGCCGCTTTAAGCAGGTGTCGAATTCGCGTGTCCTGGGCGATGAAGCGGAACACTTGTTGCTGACAGTCGGGGATGAAACTCCCACTATCGCCAGTTCGGGCCGCGACAATCAGGGCAACGCCGTGCAAAACATCGTCTACCGGCCATCGGGCGTGATTCTCGATGTGACGCCGCGTGCCGCTGGCCCTGGGCGCTTGTCGCTGGCCGTCGATGGGCAAGTATCGTCCTTTCAATCCACGGTCAATGGCGTGACGGGTTCGCCCACGCTGCTTAAGCGCCAGGTGAAAACCTCCGTGACCATAGCCGATGGTGAAGTGGTGATTATTGGAGGCCTGGACGACACGCGCTCGACTATGGCGCACAGCGGATTTTCCTTTCTGCCGCGCTCCTGGGGCGGTGGCACGTCTTCCGACTCACATACAGACCTGGTGCTTATCCTCAGCGCCCGCGTGGCGTCCGCGCTCAATTAGCGGCCTGGGATGGCCTTGACAGTACAAGCGGCCCGCAGGGCGGGCAAAATCTTTTGTGCGTCAGGAATCGGCTGTGGAGGTTGGGGTAACAGCCCATTGACTGAGTGGGTATGTGATGCGGCTGGCCCGCATAGTTTAAAAAGTTTTAGCGGGCAGACTTTAGCGCTATTTATTTCTCAGGTGTCACACGTCGAATACAGGCCCCATTCATGAAGACAACATTATCAACAGGCAACGAGTGGCGGTCGCGCTGCTTGCAGCGGCGGCCGCCGCAAGGCGGCCTAAATTTATATTAGGGACACTTAAGCACACAACAGGAGATTCGGCACTTGCAGTAAAGAACTTGATTCTGTTTTTCCATAAAAAAACTCCAAGCATCGGCAAAATGCTTGGAGCCTTCGATAAACCTGCCACACAGGAGTACCGAATGAGTGAATTAGATGATGAAAGCACGATTTCGTCAATAGATTTCTCTACTGCTGAGCAAGATATTGATACAAGCAGGCCCGACTATTGGAACGATGATGGTATTAAGAATACCTGGAACGATACCTATACTGCACGACGCCGTGTATTTCCAGACGGACAGTGCGAAGTTACTGTCGTCAAGGAACGTTTCTTTATCGGTCCAGCGCTGCAGCGCAAACCGCAGGCGAAACGCGGCGAATCGAGCCAGCGCGAGGCGAATGACGATGATGCGGGCAGGCGCGCAAAAAAGAATGTGCGTCTTTGCTGCAAGCAAATCGGCGCTGATCGCATGGTCACATTGACCTACAGAGAAAACATGTTGGACCGCGAACTTGCATTAAAACACTGGAAGGCGTTTTGTCGAAAGCTTGGTAAGCATAAACAATTTCATTATGTAGCGGTCATTGAGGAGCAAGCCAGAGGTGCCTTGCATTTTCATGTGGCTGTCGCCGGAAGGCAAATGTATGCGCTGCTGCGCTCCATCTGGCAAAGCATCCTGGGGCGCGGCCCGAACGGTGAACAGATGGGCCAAGTCCACGTTCGCGACCCGCACCGTTTCGGTTTCGGCGTGGCCGGAGCGCACAAGATCGCCAGCTACATAGCAAAGTACTGCGGCAAAGAAATGCAGTGCAGGGCGCTTGACCAGAAACGCTACTTCCGCTCCAGGGGCATCGTGGTGCCGGAAGTCGATGTATGGCGGGTGCCGTTTTGTACAAACATGCTGCGTGCTGCGCAGGTCGCATTTCAGGCGCTATCAGGTCATTGCATGGACGGCCTACAGACCTGGTGTAACAACAATCTAGGCGTCGTGTTTCTGGCGACGGCCCCGGGATTGCCACAAGTGGTGGACGATTGTCCGTTCTGACAGTTACTCCACCTTGATTGATGAGGAGGAGGGACGTGATATGGCAAATTTTGATGCTAATACACTGCGGGTACTTGAGCAAATTGAGGATGAATTTCGCAATCAGTACTGGATAATTCGAAATTCCAGGCGGACTAACTGGCGGGCGGTGAACCGCACGAGGATGCTAGGCGATTTTATGTACATGCTTGGGGTGCCGAAATGGGCGGTGCAGCAGGCGCGGTATTGCTTGCGGTTGCGGGTCTGTGAACGCTGTTTTAAAGATGAATGCCGTTGTCATGCGTTCTGCGTAAGAGCTAGACGTGGCGATTTTGAGTGATCAATTTAACGATAATAGTGTTAAAGGTTGATGTTGTTTTCCTTGAATGTATTGGTGCTATAATATTTTTGTCAATTGGGATGTGATTTTTTTGTCCCGACTGTATCTGTGCGTGTCGCCTCTGTGAGGTGATCGCTTTGCGTTCGCAAAGTAAGGAAAACATTCAAGGACAGTATGCAGATCAGCAAAATATTCAATCTTAAAAAGACTCAGGCCGAGCTAGATTTTGTGGACATTGATCCCGAGCGCGATATTCAGCTATACATCGACTCACAGTTGATTGGGGCGTCCAATCATGCATTTGCAGATCGTTGTCATAATACAATTTCAGACTTTTTTTCGTTTTTTTTGGAGCTTATTCAACAGGGTGAGCAAGAGAGAGCTAGAGAACTATTTTCATATCTTTCCGAACCAAATGAGACTTGCCTTGGATCATCGAAAGGCAAACCAAAAGGGCGCGGGGTTGGCGATGAACAGGCTGGTGAAATCTTTGAAAGTATCATGGCGAGTAAGGCTATTGTGACCGGTGTACTTCACGATCTAGAGGATTTTCGTATTTTCGTTCATGGTGTTGGGCCGGATAAGGTATCTGACATGACGACCAACATCATTAGGAAAAATTTGATCGAGTATACCCAGAGTCAATGCGAACTTCATGGTATTCCAATGATAGACGGCATAGCCACAAATCCGTGGTGGAATGCGGATACTCGACAATGGGAAAGTTCGCACGAGACGATGTTGGTTATAGATGACGAGCCTATTCTTCTCGTTCCAAAGAGTCTTGTTTCCCGGGGAATTGCATTCGATTTTGATAGATACCATCGACACTTCGTGTTGAACTTTGTAAAAATCCAGGAGATTGCATCCAATGGTCCTCATGTTCGTCACAGGAAAGCAAAAAAAGGGCAGGAGGTTGGTGACTCCTATGTAACAAAAAAAGACCTAGCAAAATTCGTTGTACCACCGAACAAAGATTATGTTGCGGAGTTCACCGCAAAACATCCAAAAGTCTTTAAGGATTTTAAAGATTTCACAAAAGGAAATGCGAAACCGCTGGATAACTCTGAGTTGAATTCGACGACAAACATAGGTGATTTGTGCGCATACCTGATTCAAACATTGATAAATACACCTGTTGGTGCTGAGGATGCTGGAAATTATCACAGTTTGATTGTCGGAATATTGGAACTCATATTTCATCCGACGCTCTCTTGTCCGAAGAAAGAGGTTGGCATTAACGATGGTCGAAAACGTATTGACATTACATTTGATAATGCTGCGCGAAGCGGCCAGCTTTTTGATTTGCATCAAATAAAGAAGGTGGCTTGTCCTTACATTATGATCGAATGTAAGAATTACGGTCGCGAAATAGGAAACCCGGAACTGGATCAACTTGCGGGGCGTTTTACGGTTAATAGGGGTAACTTTGGGATGTTACTGTGTCGCTCCGTGGAGAATTATAAACGCCTAATTGATCGGTGCCGCGACCTTTGGAAGGACAAACGAGAACTCATTATCCCGGTACTTGACGACGATCTCGTCTCGATACTGCAAACCAAGGCTCTTGCTCCGACGGACCGTCCAGAGGAAACGTTCTTGGCGGACAGGATTCGGGAAGTAATGCTTGCATGACGTAGTTAAGCAATGAAGAGAAGATCTCGATGTGTAGGTGAAGAGGATTGATGTCGTGTGCAGCCCCTGGGAGTCTGGATTGTACAAATTTCCCGGGGACTAATACTTCATAGATGTGCGGGGCGGCACTTGGGAAATGCCACTATAAGTATCTGTAACCTCCGCTCTTCATTTGACATAATATAAATAGCGCGTCATTTGCTGCTAAAAAATAATCTGTTGCTACCGGGGGAGCGCAAGGCTCCGGGCCGTTTTAGCGTGTGGCAACAGTGTGAGAAAACCCTCGAAAATCTCCTGCCAAGCAGATCGCTCCTGCGGCGTCTTGGCGCGTTCACGGTGCATATCGAGCAGAACAAATCCAGCATGAATGCCAAGTAACTTGGCAATTTTCAAGGCAGTTTCGTCATCCATGTGGCTTCGGCCGGCGCGGTATCCGTAAATTGTTGACGGCGTAATTTTGAGCGCCTTCGCAAGCGCATAGTCGCTATCAACACCCAGGCGAGTCTTCGCCGTGTCGATGTATTCAATGGTGTTCATGTGAGCTTCCCAGGGCTTTCCCAGCCGGATGGCAGGTATAAGCGGAATGTACATCAAGCGTCTCGATATAACAACCATCGAGACACTCACTTTATCGAGCACTTGACTATATCGATCATCTCGATATAGAGTCGCACCTGTCGAGCGGTAACTCATCGCTCCCCAGGCAAAGCCGCACCACGCGGGCCGCTTGACTCCTTTGCCGGGGATGCACAACAGCCTGGGGAGGCCAGTATGGGCAAAATGTCAGTTACACAAAATTACAAAACAGTCACATTTTCAATTGAGCAGGTGTTCGCAATCATTTTTGCGCTGGAGGCCCGTCAGCAAGAATTGGCGATGCGCTCGGCGTGTGTGGCT
>NZ_JBNYXS010000026.1:0-76651 GCF_051380775.1 Janthinobacterium pasteuri
GTTGAAGTCGGAGTTCTTTTACTTGAACAAATTCGGCAGCGTCGACGAGCTGCAAGCTGGCATCAAGAAGTACATCCGATATTACAATCACGACCGCATCAAGATGAAACTAAAAGGTCTGAGTCCTGTGCAATACAGAACCCAGCCCTTGGCTACCTAACAAACTTAACCGTCCAACTTTACGGGGTCAGTTCATCTCTCCGCCCTTTTCTGTTTACCCTACCGTATCACTCCTTACGGCAAGGCCACCGGCAGTTCCGGATACTCCTGCGTCAGCGCATACTTGGTGCCGCCCACGGTGACCGTGTAGTTGGCCGGTCCCGAGATGGGCAAGCGGTAGTTCAGGGTCAGCGCCACGGAGCCGCCCGGCGCCAGCGATTGCCATGCGGGAATCGCGAAGCGGGCCCGGTTGTAGTTCTTCGTGAAGCCGCCGATATTGTTCGGCCCCGTGTAGCCGGCATTGATCACCGTCAGGCCGAAGCCCGACTGGTCGCTCATGTCCGATGGTGCCGACACGGGATAGTCGAACTCCACCACGGTGCCACCGGGCAAGGTCGAGGTCGTGTTGTTCTTCACCGTCATCACCGGGTTGATGGGGAAGTTATTGTCGCCCAGCTTCCAGCCGCCCAAGGTGATGCTGACGTTAGCCGTCGTGCCCGGCATGGCGATTTCGGCGCGCTTGTTGCCATACACGCCAGCCGTGCGGAAAGCCTGGTACAGCACGTCCGTCAGGGTGGTGCCCATGAAGTACTCACCCTTGCCGCCATTGCGCGTGGCATCCCAGGCATAGTCGCCCGCCATTTCCCAGATCATCACGCCGCCGATATGATTGTTGACGATGTACTGGGCCTTGGCCGCGATGGACTGCGTGGTTTCCGTGGAAATGAACACTTTCTTGCTCGCATTCCACAGCCACGGCGCCACCATGGTGCTGCTGTAGTACGGCACATAGGTGCCTACCAGGGCCTTGTCCGTGACTTTATACGCATCGAGGTAGCTTGGCACGATGCCGTTTTGCAAGTTCAGCGCATGCCAGATGGGGTTGCCACCGCCCGGCGTTGGCTTGCCTTGCGAGTCGAGGTCGTACCACACGTTATCGATGCCGGTAGCGCCCGTGCCGCAGGTTTTCACGCCCGCGCAAGTGACAGTGGAATTGCTTAGCGCCGTCGTGCCCCACAAGCCGTTGGTGCCGCCAGTGACATCCTTCCAGCCCCGCGTGTAGAACGGCACGCCGATATTGATGCGTCCCGCCTGCATGGCACCACGGTAGTAGCGGTAGGCCCAGTCCGTATTCAGGTAGCCGATGTTCTGGTACTGGTAAGCGTTGCCGGCCCGCAGTTCCCCATCGTTGCCGTCGTCAAACAGCGCCGCATTCGGTCCCACATACTGGTTCCACGCGCCATGCAAGTCGTAGGTCATCAGGCTGGCGTAATCGAGATATTTCAATCCCGACATATTTTCCTCGCCGCGCAAGACCCAGCCCGAGGCGGAACCGGCGATGGTCAGCAGATAGTATTTATTATCCTGCACCGCCGCTTCGTCGAGCTTCTGGCGCAGCACTTTCAGCAGCACGTTGTAGCTCGTCATCAACCCAGCCAGGCGCGGTTTCGAGATGGCGAAGTCGTTCGGATTGCCCGCTTCATTGTTGGTGGTCGGGTGTTCATAATCGACATCGACGCCATCGAAGAAGTTGTACTGGCGCACGAATGCCACCATGGAATCGGCCAGGGTATTGATGCCGGCCATGTTCACGCTACCGTCCGCATTCGTCGTGGCCGTGTAAAAGCCGCCGCTGCCGGCCCAGCCACCCACGGAAATCATCAATTTCACGCCCGGATACTTCTTCTTGTATTGCGACAGCAAGTTGAAGTGGCCCTTGTACGGCAGGGACGGGTCCATGGCCGCCGCCGGCACGTTCGGCCAGGTCAGGCCCGTATCGGGGTTGGCCGCGCCGCTACCGATGGCGATCTTCGAGGTGGCCGGGTCGACGGAAGCAAACGCATAGTTCAGGTGGGTGATCTTATCCCACGGCAGATTGTTTACCAGATAGGTGGGGCTGCCATCGACGCCCGTGCGCCAGCTGGCGAAATAGCCGACGATGCGCCGGTTCAAGCCATTGCCCAGCACTTCGCGGCCATTCGCGTCATACACCTTGCAATACGGCACATTCGGCACGGCCGAGATCAAGCCGTCGGGACGGCAAGCCGTAGGGGTCGGTGTTGGTGTTGGTGTTGGTGTTGGTGTTGGTGTTGGTGTTGGTGTTGGTGTCGGTGTCGGTGTCGGTGTCGGTGTCGGTGTCGGTGTCGGGGTCGGGGTCGGGGTCGGGGTCGGGGTCGGTGTTGGCGTATCCGTCACTGCCCAAGGCCCCCACTGATCGGCGGCGCTGGGGACATTGCCCTGCGTCCACCACTTGGCCTTGTAGGTGACGCCCTGGTAGAGCACGCACTGGCCGCCCGTGTAGACGGTGGCGGCATCCCATAAGGCGCACGCTTCGACGGCGGCCAGCAAGGTGTTTGGCGTGGCGGTCGTGCCTTCCTGGCCGCCGCCGCAAGCGACGAGCACGCCGCTGAGCAGGGCCATCAATAATGCATTCGATTTCATGTGGTGTCTGTCTCCGTTATGGTGGTACATCGAAAGCTTGTTGCAGGCCCCTGAAGGGGCTCTTGTCAACTGTTATCCCTGGCCGGCTATTCCTGCATTGACTGCTATTGCAACTTCACATTCCAGTTGGCTTCCACGCATTTCACGTAGTTCCCCGCCTGCAAGGCGCTGTACGGGGTTTGATAGCTGACCAGCTGGCATTGGTTGTCGCCACCCGCGCTCCAGTTCTTTTCCCAATAGATGTTGTAGGAAGCGGAACTGGCCGGTGTAAAGCGTTGCATATTGGCGCACGACAATTGTTCGCCGGAATAATCCCAGCCCATGTCGGCGGCAAATTGCTTGTAGTAATCGATGCGGTTTTGCGCGGCCTGCTTTTCCGTGCCCTGTCCGCATTCGGCGTTGATGATCATGATGGTGGTGGCGAAATTGTTGCCCGCGCCGGCCGCCGTATCGGCCGCATTCGGCACCCACGTGCCGTCGAGCACATGCAGCATCGACGGTTTCGGCGGTTGCGGATAGACAAAGAAGAACGTGGCCGACGCCAGGTTCAGCCAGGTCGAGGCCACCAGGTCCGGATTTTTCAGCAGCACGGACTGGTCGCCGTCATGCATGGCTTGGGAAAACGGACCGTAGTTGTAGTTGTAGGAAAGCTGCTTGGCGCCGCGGCCAAAGTATTTCTTGAAGCTGCCATCGGCATTCTTGCCGCAGGTCCACACCTTGTTGAAGACGGGATCCGCGCATTCGATGTTGTAGCCGCAGCCCGCACCCGTTTCATCGCAGCCCAGCTCGCGCAGATACTTCAAACCCTGACGCCATTGCGGCAAGGGGCTGCTGGCGTTATGGTCGCCCGTCTCTTGCCCGAAGTGGGCAAACATGGTGGCCAGGCTGTGGCGGCAAATGGCATCCGCATTGCGCCCGTCGCTATAGTCGTCGCACACGGCGGGAAACTTGGCCACGGCTTGCAGGAAACGCTGATAGGTATAGCTGGCGTCGCGCGCGGCAAAATAATAATCCCACTTCGCCGCCGGCAGCAGGCGTTCGACGCGCTTGACGTTGAGCGGATTGCTGGCCAGGCCAGGCTGCACGGCTTCGACGGCCGTATTGCCCAGGGTGCGGATCGACGCTTTTACCTTGCGGAAGAAATCGTTGTTCGTCAGCGCCGCCTCGTTCGCCTCGGCCTGGGCTTTGGTGGGCACGCCTGGCGTGGGTGTCGGGGTCGGGGTCGGGGTCGGGGTCGGGGTCGGGGTCGGTGTGGGGGTCGGTGTCGGCGTCGGGGTGGTAGCGTCGAGGCTCCACGGTCCCCACTGGTCATTGCTCGGCGCGGTGCCCTGCACCCACCATTTGGCGCGGTAGACCTTGCCCTCGTAGACGGCGCACTGCCCCGCCGTGTAGACGGCGCTGGCGCTCCAGGCCGCGCAACTGTCGCTGGCGGTGGTGGCGGCCAGCAGGGTCGCCGGGGGTTCGGTGGTGGAATTGCCGCCGCAAGCGAGCAGCGCGCTGCCCAGCAGGCCAGCCATGAATGGCGTAGCCAGCCGGCTTGATTGCCGTGTCATCACATTGTCTCCTGAACGTTATACGAAAACTATCGAAGTAGCTTTTTATGTTGTACGTAAAGAAAGCGCAGCGAAGCATCGGCTTTCTGCACAGAGAATGCGACGCCGAAAATTGGTAGTCAAGTGGTTTTATATAACGGTGTTTTTTACAATACCAGTGGCAGCAATCACTGCGCTGGCAAACGATGCGTCGGCGAATGGCGGAAGTCATAAAAAGCCCGCTGCACGATGGCAGCGAGCAATACCGCACAGGAGGCGTGGCGGCAAGTGGTATTAAGGGTTGCCGCGCGATAAGGACGAACTTATCTGTTCAGCACGTATTTCGCCAGGGTCGCCGCATCGGCCACGCTGAGCTGGCTGAATGGCGGCATGGGCACGGGACCCCATTTGCCGGCGCCGCCACTGCGGATGTTGGCCGCCACGACAGCGACACTGTCCTTGCCCTTGTATCTGGCTGCCACTTCCGCAAAGCCGGGGCCGACCACTTTCTGGTCGAGAGCGTGACATGCCATGCAGCCATTTGCCGCCAGCAAGGTTTTGACATTGTTGCCGCTGGCGGCCTGGACAGCCGCTGCGGCTGGCCTGGCCACGTCAGCGGCAGGTACGGCGGCGCCCCGCTCCACGCCATAGGTTTTCACCAGGTAATCGACCATGGCCGGCATGTCCGCGTCGTCAAACTGGGCGCCGAACGGCTTTTTCATCTTCTTGACAGTCGCTTCCCAGTAGGCGCGCGGCGAGGCAGGCGGCTGGCTCGATGCATACTGCGCCGCGTGGCACGTCATGCAATTACGCTGCACCAGCTGGTAGCCAGGTAATTCGCTGGGTTTGTAGGTCGCCGTTTCCAGCGGCAAATGGATTTCCAGCGCACCCGCGCTGCCCGACAGCATCAAGGCCACGGCGGTGGCAAGTGTTCTGATCAGCATGGCACTCTCCTCACACTGCCTGGATGCGCGTGGTTTCCACCACGTTGCGCATATAACCCATGGGATTCCACAGGGCTTTCATCGGTTGGCTCTGGCCAATGCGGTTGACGGCGCGCACCATCAGCACATGCTTGCCCTTGCGCGGCGCTTTCAGCACGGCCGTCCACTCGCGGAACGAGAAACGGCCCAGGTCCTTGCCCAGTTGTGCTTCCTGCCAGCTCTGGCCGCCATCGGCTGAAATCGCCACTTCGCTGATGCCCTGGCCGCCATCAAAAGCGATGCCGCGCAAGGCCAGGTCGCGCCCGGCCTTGACTTGCGCGCCATCTTGCACGCTGGTAATGAAGGAGCGCACGTTGAGGCGGCTGATGGGCGTCGTCTTGCCCACGGGCGCGCCCGGTTCGATGAAACCGGAGCCATTGTCCGGGATGCGGTAGCCCGTGCTCATCCAGAAACCGTCGAACGGCTTGTCCAGCACGGTGATGTCGCTCAGGTGTTTGACCCAGTAAGTGCCATAGAAGCCCGGCACGATCAGGCGCAGCGGATAACCGTTGAGGAAGGGAATGTCTTCGCCATTCATGGCCCAGGCCAGCATGACGTCACCGGCCATGATGTGCTCGACGGACAAGGCTTTCTGAAAATCAGGGCCGTCGCCCACGGGCGGCGTTTCCAGGCCATTGAAGGCCACCTGCACGGCACCGGCCCCGATGCCGGCCTTTTCCAGCACGGTTTTCAGGGCAATGCCCGTCCAGCGAGCATTGCCCATGGCGCCATTGCCCAGCTGCCCGCCGTTGGCGCGCGGGGCAAAGAAGCCGCGGCTGTTGCCCGAGCATTGGGTCACGGCCACCACATCCACCGGGTCGGCCAGCTGTTTCAGTTCCGCCAGCGACAGCGCCAAAGGCGCTTTAACGAGGCCACCTATGCGCAGGCGGTAGCTGTCGCCATCGATGCTGGTAGGCAAGCCACTCCAGTGATAACGCACGAAAAATGCGTCGTTAGGGGTAATCGCGCCCTCATTGAAGACGCTGAACGGCGTTTCCAGCTGGGGCGGGCGGCTGGTCAGCAAAATCAGCGGGCGCTTTTGCGGGAAGGCCACCAGTTCGCGCTCGCCATTTTCAAACGGCAAGGTGACGGAAGCGGCCAAGGCTGACCCAGGCCCCGCCAGTGCGGCGGCGCCCAGGGCGGTCGAGGTGCGCAGGAAGCGGCGCCTGCTTGCAGGCAACAAGGTCGTGTCAGACATGTTTGAGTTCCACTTTGGTATCGGCGGAGGCACCGCCGTTGCGGTCATCGTTGACCAGTTTCTTGATGTAATACATGACGCTCATGATGGCCACGCTCAGCAGGCCAAACCAGAACGACACGCGCTGCTCCGTATCGGACGACACGCTCATGGCGCCCAGGATCACCAGCATGGCGATGATGGTGAAATACGTCAGGTAGGGAAACAGCCACATACGCACCTTGATGCGTTCCGGGCATTCGCGCTCCAGGCGACGACGCAAACGCAATTGAGATATCGCAATGAGCAGGTAGACAAACAGGATCAGGATGCCGTAGGAATTGACGATGAAGGGGAACACCAGGTCGGCCGACACATACGAGACGGCAATGGCGAAATAGGCGAACAAGGTGCTGAACAAAATGGCGCGAATAGGCACGCCGTTCTTGCTCAGTTTGACCAGGCCCGTGGGCGCGTCGCCACGACGCGTCAGCGCAAAAATCATGCGCGACGAGGCGTACAGGCTGGAATTCAAGGCCGACAGCACGGCCGTCAGGATGATGGCGTTCATGATATGGGCCGCGTACGGGATGTTCATGACGGTCAGGGCGCTGACGAAGGGCGTGGCGATGGCCGGCGAATCCCAGGGCACGATGCAGACGACGACAAACATGGAGCCCACATAAAACATCAGCACGCGCGTGATGACAGAATTGGTGGCGCGGGCGATGGCCTTGGCCGGGTCCGACGTTTCGGCGGCGGCGATGGTGACGATCTCGGCGCCGGAATAAAAGGCCGTGGCGGCGACGGCGCCACTGAGCACCGGTCCCCAGCCGTGCGGCATGAAGCCGCCGTTGCTGGTCAGGAAACCCAGGCTTGGGATGCTGTTGGGCAAGCTGCCCGTGATGAACAGGGCGCCGACAAACAGGAAGACGACGATGGCGACCACCTTGATCGAGGCGAACCAGAATTCGAACTCGCCGAAGGCCTTGACGGAAAACAAATTGAGCACCGTCATCGAGACGAGCAGCACCAGGCTGATGGACCACGACGGCACGTCGGGCAGCCAGAAGTTGACCAGCTTGGCGCCAGCGATGGCTTCCAAGGCCACGACGACAACCCAGAAATACCAGTACATCCAGCCGCTCATGAAGCCGAGGAATTTCGACACTTTCGGCTTGTCGTCGAAGGCCAGGCGCGCATATTCGTAAAAGGAGCCGACCACGGGCAGGGACGAGGCCAGCTCGCCCAGCATGCGCATGATCAGGACGACCAGGCCGCCCGTGAGCAAGAAGGAAAGGATGGCTGCCGGGCCGGCGGCCTTGGCGATGACGCCGCTGCCGACAAAGAGGCCGGCGCCGATCACGCCGCCGATGGCGATCATGCTCATGTGGCGTTGCTTCAGCGAGTGCTGCAAGCCGGTATTATTGTGGTTGTCGCTAATCATGTGTGTCTCCTAGTAATATCTGAAGCTCGGTGCGCCCTCGCCTGCTGCGGCTCTGTTTCTGCCGCGCGGCTTTGTTTTATTTGAGCAACACCGTCAAGCAGCATCGATACATCATCAAATCAGTCTGGTTGGCTGCATGTCATAAGTCAATCTGGAAATGCAGCGGCCCGGCGCAGTTGCCAAGGGGCAAGCGCACTGGAGGATACGTACGGGGTATGGCGGTTGAAAAAAAGGGAGCGGCCGCAACACTTGTGGCGTCGGCGCCACTCCCGGGAACGTCTTACACCTTGCCCTTCCATGGCACGAGGGTACGTTCGAGGTAGCGCATCATCAAATCAAACAGAAAAGCAAAGAAGCCGATCACGATAATGCCCATGATCACCACGTCGCTGGCCAGGAACTCGGACGCGCTGAGCACCATGTAGCCTAGGCCGCGCGTGGCTGCCACCATCTCGCCCGCCACCAGGGTGGTCCAGCCCACGCCGATGCCGATGCGCATGCCGGTGAGAATTTCCGGGATCGCGGCCCGCAGGATCACATGCACGATCACCTGGAAACGCGTGGCGCCCATCGAGTACGCCGCGTGGATTTGCTCCAGCGACACAGAGCTGACGCCGGCCCGGGCCGCAATCGCCATCGGGGCGAAAATGGCCAGGAAGATCAGGTAGACCTTCGAGAATTCGCCGATGCCAAACCAGATGATGACCAATGGCAAGTAAGCAAGCGGCGGCAACGGACGGTAGAACTCGATCAAGGGATCGAAGATGCCGCGTGCCACGCGATTGACGCCCATCATCACGCCGACGGGAATGGCGAACAGGCACGCCAGGCCAAAGGCGCCGAACACGCGCACCAGGCTGGCCACCGTGTGTTCCCACAAGGTGGCGCCGCCGAAGCCCGTGGTAGCCGCCATGATGAATTTCTCGTACACGGCTTGCGGCGAGGGCAGGAACAGGGGCTTGACCATGCCGCTGGCCGTCACGGCGAACCACAGCAAGAGCACGGCGATGACGGTGACGGTGGCGATGCGGCTGGAATTGCCCTGCCCCGGCGCGCCGAACGCTTCGCCGGGCATGGCGCAGCGGGGAGCGAACAGGCGTCCAAAGAAACCGGCGCGCTTGGCGGTGGTGGGAGGAAATCCCACGACGGATGGGCTATGCATGGGACACCTCCAGCTCTTTGTTGACCGCGCGCTCTTGGTTCATTGCGCGCTCGTCGCCATAAATGATGTTGAGCACCGTTTCGCGCATCTTGATGAAGTCCGGACTCGATTTCACGGCGCGCGCATCGCGGCATTCGAGGAAGCGCTTGTTGAAATCGAGTTCATACGTGTGCGTGATGCGGCCCGGACGGGGCGACATGACGATCAGCCGGTTCGCCAGGAACAGCGCCTCGTCGACGCTGTGGGTAATGAAGAAGAACATGGTGCTGGACTTGGCCCAGATATCGAGCAGCAATTCCTGGATGGTTTCGCGCGTCAGCGCATCGAGCGCCGCCATCGGTTCATCCATCAGCAGCATGGCGGGATTGCTGGTCAGGGCGCGGGCGATGCCTACCCTTTGCTGCATGCCGCCCGACAATTGATAAATCATATTGTCGTGAAAGTCCTTCAAGCCCACCAACGCCAGGTTCTTGGCCGCCTGTTCGCGCCGCACGGCTTTAGGCACGCCTTGCAGCTTCAAGCCGAATTCCACGTTTTCCATCACGTTCAGCCATGGCAGCAAAGCATGTTTCTGGAACACCACGCCACGGTCGGCGCCCGGCCCTTCCACTTTATTGGCACCCAGCATGATCTCGCCCTTGGACGGGGCGATAAAGCCCGCCATCAGGCTCAGCAAGGTTGTCTTGCCGCAACCGGAGGCGCCCAGCGCGACGACAAAGTCGCCGCTATTGATGGTCAGGTTGATATTATTTAAGGCATGTACGCGTTCACCGGCCGTCTTGCCCGGATAAATCACGCTGACATCCTTGACGTACAGATTTTCCATGATGTCCCCGCATAAGTAGTATTTCAGTTCAACGCATTCTGTTCAGTCAGCGCGCCCGCAGGCGCGCCATCGCACAACGTTTACTTCAGCAGGCCAGCGGCCTGCGCATACTTGGGGGTCACATATTTGGCGTAGTCAGGGGCCAGCGTATCGATCTTGCCTTCGCCCTTCAAAAATTGCGCCGTGGCCAGCAAGGCTTGCGCCACGCCGCCCTTCGCGCCGCCACCGAGCCAGGCCGGCGAAGCCTGCTCCTGCAGCGATGGGTAAGCGTACAGGGCCACGGAAGCGGCCACGTCCTTGGCGGCCGCGCCCGAATGCTTGACGTTGGCTTTCACTTGCGGCGAATCGATGGTCCAGGCCTTGGGATTGGCGCGGTAGTCGGCGTCGGCCGCGGCCATCACCTTGACGAACTTGGCCATGAAGTCGGCGTTCGCCTCACCCCAGGCGCGCTCGACGGCCATGCCGTCAAACGTGGCCTTGCCCTTCTTGCTCAGTTCGCCGGAGGTGACCAGCACCTTGCCGTTTTGTTTGAGCTTGCTCAAGGCCGGGTCCCACACGAAGGCGGCATCGATGTCACCGCGCTCCCAGGCAGCGGCGATCTGGTTCGGCTGCATGTTCAGCAACTTCACTTCCGTGGGCTTGATGCCCCAGGTTTCCAGCGCGAACATGGTGTGGAAGTGCGTGGTGGAAACGAATGGCACGGCAATCTTCTTGCCGCGCAAGTCAGTGGGCTTGCTGATGCCGGCGCCGTTGCGGGCCACCATCGCTTCGGCTTCATTGATGTCGTCGATGATCCAGAACAGCTGCAGATCGACGCCGCGGCTGATGGCCGCCGTCAGGGGGCTCGAACCGATGACGCCGATCTGCACGTCGCCGGAAGCCATGCCGGTGGCTACCTTGGCACCCGAATCGAACTTGCGCCAGTTGATTTTATAGCCGGTGGTCTTTTCCACTTCGCCGCTGGCGATCGCCACCAGGAAGGGACCGTTAATTTCCTGGTAGGCAATCGTCACTTCCTTGCCTTGCGCAAAGGCCGTACCGGCGGAGGCAAGGGTAACGCCCAGCAGCAGGGTGCCGAGGACGGCGCGGCGCATCGTTGAAAAAACCGTGTTTTTGCTCGTATTTGTGTTCATGTCTCACTCCAAGATTTATTGTTATGTGTGAACGTGCGGGCAATCTCATCCCTCGCGGGAGGCGCCGCTGGTCGATCTATGTCAACGCATGCGGCGGCTTAGTACGGCTACTGCTATTACTATTTAAAACACTTCATCCTTCAAGTGATACCAGCGGTACAGGAAGCGCTGGCCCAGGCGGCGGAATGGGGCGAAGGCTTGCGACTCGACCAGTTCCATCATGTTCGGATACGGCAGTTTCGAATTGAAGATCGGCAAGCCCGTGTCGCTGGCCTTGCCCGCGATGCGCTCGGCCATGCGCCGGCCCGCCTGCGCCGAGTACATGACGCCGTTGCCGCCATAACCGAGCGAATAAAAGATCGATTGCCTGGGGTCCGGTTGCACGATGCGCGGCATCATGTCATGGCTGACGTCGACCCAGCCCCACCACGAATAATCGATGGCGATGCCCGTCAGCGCGGGGAACTTGCGGTGCAGATCGTTGATCAAAAACTGTTTGTACTTGTCGTCCGGCGCGTCGGCGCCCGTGATGGCGCTACGGCTGCCGATCTGCACGCGATTGTCCGGCATCAAGCGGTAGTAGTGGCGCAGGATGCGCGTATCCGTGATCACCTGGTGGGTGCGGAAGTTGCACGCCTCGATTTCCGCCGGAGTCAGCGGACGCGTGACGAGCGAGTTCGACAGGATCGGCAGCAAGCGGTTTTTCACTTGCGGATGCAGATGGGGCGAGGTGTAGCCGCCCGTGGCCACGGCCACGGAGCGGGCACGCACCACGCCACCCGGCGTTTGCAGATAATGCACGCCGTTGCGCGTTTCCCAGCCCATGACGGGGCTGGACGGATGCACCTTGGCGCCCAGCGCGCGCGCCTTGCGCAGGTAGCCGAACGCCAGCTTGCCCGCGTGGATGCCGATGCCTTCGGGCTCGTGCAGCGCGCCGGCCGCTTCCTTGTCGTCGACGAATTCACGCTTGACGGTGTCGGCGTCGAGAATGCGGGCGTCGTACTTGAAGATCTCGCGCATGACCTTGGCTTCTTTTTCCAGCGCGGGCATGGCTTTCGCCTTGTGGGCGATGTACAGGTGGCCGCCCGGTTGCGGGTCGCAATCGATGTCGGCCGTGATCTTCTTGAACGTTTCCATCGCGTCGCACACTTCCGTATGCAGTTTCAGGGCCGTATCCAGCCCATAGCGGTCTATCCACTGCGAGCGTTTCAGGCGGCCCGTTGTGCATTGGGCCTGGCCGCCATTGCGCGTGCTGCAGCCCCAGCTGACGCGGTTCGCTTCCAGCACCGTCGCCTTGATGCCGTGTTCCTGGGCCAGGAAGATGGCGCAGGAGAGACCGGTAAAACCCGAGCCGATGATGGCCACGTCGACGTCGATGTCATGCGTGATGGGGCCGTCGTCGGCCGGTGGTTCGCCGGCCGTGCCGATCCAGTAGGTGGGCGCGTAGGCATTGCCGTGGCCTGGGCGCTGGGCCACCAGGGGATCGAAGGCGGGATCGTAGGGGGTGCGGGCGGCGGTGCTGTTGCCCAGTACGCCAGGCGGGGTGTCGACAGGTTTGTTCATGATCATTCCTGGTGAACGTGCTGGCTCAGGCTTTGGCAGCCGTGACGACCGGTGGGCGATCCTTGCGGAAGGCATTCTTCACGGCGATCTTGCCATCACGGAAGGTAAAGATGTCGACCATGCGCGCTTCGATGCGCGTGCCGTCCGCCTTGGTGCCGGAAAACGTGCATTCCGTCACGCCGCGCTGGCCGCTGACAAAGTGCACGGGATTGAGCCAGGCGGCGTCGGGAAAGGTTTGCCAGGCCAGCTCGAAACCGGCGCGCACGGCATCGCGGCCGATGAAGCTCTTGCCCAGCAAATCAGGACCGGCCACGGCGTGGAATTCGCAGTCATCGGCCATGGCGGCCATCAGGGCGTCGATATCGTGGCGGTTCCAGGCATCGCCGAACGCTTGCAGGAAATCAGTAGTCACGGCGGTGGTGACGGCGTCGGTAGGTACTCGTGTGTTCATTTTTGTCTCCGTAAATCGTTTTTGATACGATACGTTCCGTTTTTTGTCTTTTATTGAATTTAAGCCTTAAGTATGGCCTTGTCAAATCAAATAATCCAAAAAACGGGACGGTTTGTATTCTTTATTGAAATTGCGCTATTGAAGTGACAATGTGTGAGGATTTCGTCACAAGCCATCCAAACCCGGATGCAAGTACCGGGGTCGAACCCTCAGGGTTCGCCCCCAGCATTTGCGACCTTGGGTTACTTAAACATAGTCTTTATATTTGTCCAGGTGACGCACAGGTTTGCTCAGCGCATCGCGGCGGAACGGGTCGCCCAGTTCGCGCGTGCACATGATTTCGATGATGGTGGTCTTGCCTTCATTCATCTGCATATCGATGGCCTTTTTCAAGGCTGGCCCCACATCTTCCAGCTTGTCGACCGTGATGCCTTCGGCGCCCATGGCCCGCGCGATTTCCGCGAAGCTCTGGTTGTCGAGTTCACCGGCGACGAAGCGGCGGTTGTAGAAATCGACCTGGTTTTTCTTTTCCGCACCCCACTGGCGGTTGTGAAACACCACGGCCGTCACGGGAATGTTGTGGCGCACGCAGGTCATCGTTTCCATCAGGCTCATGCCCCAGGCGCCGTCGCCCGCATACGACACGGCCGGACGGTGCGGTGCGGCCACTTTCGCGCCGATGATGGTTGGAAACGCATAGCCGCAGTTGCCAAAGCTCATCGCCGCAAAGAAGCTGCGCGGCTTTTCGAAGCGCAGATAGCTGTTCGCCACCGAGTTGATGTTGCCGATGTCGGTCGACACCATCACGTCTTCCGGCATGGCTTTTTCCAGCTCGCGCAAGACCTGGCGCGGGTGCAGGTAATTGCCCGGCTCTTTCTTTTGCTCTTCGATCATGTCCAGGCTGAACGCATCTTTCTCGTGCGTCCAGTTCGTCAATTCCTCTTCCCACGCGGCCTTTTCCGCTTGCACGGTGGCATAGCGCTCATCGCGCGTCGCGTCGCAATCGAGGCTCTTGCCATCCAGGCGGGACAGGATGGCTTTGGCGGCTGCCTTGGCGTCGCCGCAGATACCCACCGAAATTTTTTTCACCAGGCCCAGCATCTTGTTGTCCGCATCGATCTGGATGATCTTGGCATTCTTGGGCCAGTAATCCATGCCGTGCTGCGGCAGGGTGCCGAACGGTCCCAGGCGCGAACCGAGGGCGACGACAACGTCGGCCTGGGCGATCAGTTTCATCGCTGCTTTTGATCCTTGATAACCGAGCGGACCGCACCACAGCGGGTGGCTGGCGGGAAACGAGTCATTGTGCAGATAGCTGTTGACGACGGGCGCGCCCAGGCGTTCGGCCAGCGCCTTGCATTCTTCGATCGCTTCGCCCATGACCACGCCACCGCCCGAGATGATCACGGGGAACTTGGCTTTTGCCAGCAATTCGGCCGCATCGTTGAGGCTTTGCTCGCCGCCGGCACCACGGTCCAGGCGGTTCGGTTTCGGGATTTCCGCCTTGATTTCGCCATAAAAATAGTCGCGCGGGATGTTCAATTGCGTCGGGCCCATTTCCGACATGGCGCGGTCGAAGCAGCGGCCCGTGAATTCGGCCATGCGGGCCGGATTGGTGACGTGGCCTTGATATTTCGTAAATTCCTCGAACATCGGCAACTGGTTCGCTTCCTGGAAGCCGCCCAGGCCCATGCTCATCGTGCCCGTCTCAGGGGTAATGATGACGACCGGGGTATGCGCCCAGTAGGCGGCGGCGATGGCGGTGACGCAATTGCTGATGCCGGGGCCGTTCTGGCCGATAACCACGCCGTGGCGGCCCGAGACGCGGGCATAACCGTCGGCCATGTGGCCGGCGCCCTGCTCGTGCACGACGGGGATCAAACGGATGCCGGCGGGGGCAAAGATATCCATCGGGTCCATGAAGGCCGAGCCCATGATGCCGAACATATCGGTCACGCCATTGGCGGCCAGGGTTTCCACGAACGCTTCGGAAGGCGTCATCTTTTGCGGGCCGACAGAAGCGGGAGGATTTACTGCGGCGGCGGCGGCTTTTTGCTCAGTCATGTCATTCATGGGGGTCTCCTGGTCTGTGGTGTGAGGCTGTCGAAATGATCAACTAATTTATTAAAAATCGGTATATTTTGTTCCGAAATTTGATATACAATTCAATTTAAGCGTTCAGGAATCAAAAGTCAAACAGATTTTCAAGGAAACGGTACAATTTGAGTTCGAAAATGAAATAACACACCGAGGCAACCATGGACATGATTTCATCCCCAAAACTTGAGCCAGAAAAACTGGAAGGCGACACGCCCACGATGCGTTTGTTTGCCTTGCTGGAAGTGATTGCCGAGAAAGACCAGTTGCTGTCGCTGCAAGCGCTGGTGGAAGAAACGGGGCTACCGAAACCCACCTTGCACCGCATGCTGCAACAGCTGGAAAGCGTGGGCGTGCTGCAGCGCGAAAGCGATGGCCGCCACTACAGCACGGGCGTACGCTTGCGCCGGCTGGCGTCGAACCTGCTGATTAACAACACTTTCCATGGCGCCCGCCGCATGGTCTTGCGCCAGCTGGTCGAGGAAGTGGGCGAAAGCTGCAACCTGACGGCCTTCAGCGGCAGCGAAGTGGTGTACCTGGACCGGGTGGAAACGGCGGCCCCGCTGCGCTTCTACCTGCATCCCGGCTCGCGCGTGCCGGCCCACTGCTCGTCGAGCGGCAAGCTGTTCCTGGCGCAAATGACGCCCGTGCAACGGCGCCGCCTGCTGGGCCATATGGAATTGACGCGCTTTACGGACAAGACGGAGACGGACCCCGTCAAGCTGGAGCGCGAACTGGAACTGGTGCGCCGCAACGGCTACGCGCTGGACGACGAGGAATTCCTGCCCGGCCTGCTATGCGTGGCCGTGCTGGTGCCGAATCCGAACGGCCGCTCGAACCTGGCCGTGGCGATCCAGGCGCCCATCATCCGTTTGACGCACGACAAGGCTTTACATTTCTTACCAGCATTGCAGCGCGCGGCGCAAGCCCTGGCCGCCATCGAATCGGAAACCATGCCGACGACGGGCGGGGACGACGACGCCGCATTTCAAGCCGCTCATTCGGCAGGTAATTCATAACCGCTGCGGCACCCATGCTGCGGCCAGACCAGGAGAACAAGGTGCCAGATTCACACCAACATCCCCCCGCCGCAGCGGCGCAAACCCTGCAGTCCGTGCGCAGCCTGTTCCATATCGACAGCGACCTGCTCGTGCCCGTCTTCACGGAGCGCGATCCGCATGTGCCCGACATCGACCCCGCCTACCGCTTCAACCAGGATGTGACGCTGGCGATTTTGGCCGGCTTCAGCCACAACCGCCGGGTGATGGTGCAAGGCTTGCATGGCACGGGCAAGTCCACGCATATCGAGCAGGTGGCGGCGCGCCTGAACTGGCCCTGCGTGCGCGTCAACCTCGACGGCCACATCAGCCGCCTGGACCTGGTGGGCAAGGACGCCATCGTGCTGCGCGAACAGCAGCAGGTGACGGAATTCCAGGAAGGCATCGTGCCCTGGTCGCTGCAGCGCCCCGTGGCCCTGATCTTCGACGAGTACGACGCGGGCCGCCCCGACGTGATGTTCGTCATCCAGCGCATTCTGGAGCGCGACGGCAAGTTCACCCTGCTGGACCAGAACCGGGTCATCACGCCGCATCCCCACTTCCGCCTTTTCGCCACCTCGAACACGGTGGGCCTGGGCAACTTGAACGGCATGTACCACGGCACGCAGGTGCTCAATCACGCGCAGATCGACCGCTGGAATATCGTTGCCACTCTTAACTATCTGCCGCAAGACGAGGAAACGCAAATCGTGCTGGCCAGAGTCCCCGCCATGAATGACGAGGCCGGCCGCCAGCTGGCTGCCACCATGGTGGCCGTGGCCAGCCTCACGCGCCACGGCTATGCAGCGGGCGACCTGGCGTGCTTGATGTCGCCGCGCACGGTGATTACCTGGGCGGAGAATTGCCAGATCTTCCGCGACCCGGCGCTGGCCTTCCGCCTGTCCTTCCTCAACAAATGCGATGAGGCCGAGCGGCCCATGGTGGCCGAGTATTACCAGCGTTGTTTCAATGAGGAATTGCTGGCGACGACGCCATGAGCGCCGAAGCAACTGTTCCTGCCGCCTACACGCGCGAGCAGCAGGAAACGGATGAACTGTGCGCGGGCGCGATCCGGGCACTGAGCGGCGTTGCCGCCATCCGCTACCGGGGCCGGCGCCTGCACGACGGCCACCGCGCCCTGCCCATCCACGCAGCCCATCTGCAGCCCGATGCAGCACTGCAGGATTTGCCCTCGCTGCGCGGCGCGGCCGACAGCGTGGCCCTGCGTTTGCTGCATACGGACGCTGCCTTGCACAAAACGCTGTGTCCGGTCGAACCCGTGGCACGCCTGGTCTTCGAACTGCTGGAACAGTTAAGAGTGGAAACGCTTGCGCCAGAGCACCACGCTGGTGTCATCGACAATCTGCGCCACCGCTTCACGGCCTGGTCGCATGCGTTTTACGATTCCGGCCTGGCCGAAGGCACTTCCGGCTTGCTCTTGTATACAGTATTCCAGATGTGCTGGTCGCGCCTGACGGCCCGGCCCGTGCTGGAAAAGACGGAAGATGTCATCGAGGCCACGCGCTGGTCCGTTGCTTCGCAACTTAGTGGCGACCTGGCGGGATTGCGCCGCCACCGATTGGCCCAGGCTGCCTTTGCCCGCCACGCGCTGGCCATCAGCCACGCCGTCGATGCCATGCTGAAAGAGGCGCAAGCGGCGCAGGATGAGCAGCAAAACGCGGCCGAGGACGCGAAAGCGCAGGCGGCCTTCAAGCTGCTGCTCGATTTCGACAGCGACAACGACAATCTTCCCGCTAGCGCCCTGCTGGGCGACAGCCGTGCCTTCGGCGACGGCGATGGCGCCTACAGGGCTTACTCCACGGCTTACGACCGCGAAGAAAAAGCGGCAGAGCTGGTGCGCCGCGCCCTGCTGCTCGACTACCGCGAACGCATGGATGGTCGCATCGCCAGCCTGGGCATCAACACGGCACGCCTGGCACGGCGTTTCACGCAATTGCTGGCCGTGCCCCAGCGCGACGGCTGGTCGTTCGGCGAAGAAGAAGGGACGATCGACGGTCGCCGCCTGGCGCAGCTGATCAGCTCGCCGTCCGAGCGCCGGCTGTTTCTCAAGGAACAATTCCTGCCCCAGGCCGATTGCCTGGTCACCTTCCTCGTCGATTGCTCCGGTTCCATGAAGACGCATGCGGAATCCGTGGCCGTGCTGCTGGACATATTGCTGCGCGCGCTGGACCAGGCGGGCATCAAGACGGAGTTGCTGGGCTTTACGACGGGCGCCTGGAACGGGGGACGAGTCAAACGCGACTGGATGCGCGCCCGCTCACCCGTCAACCCGGGCCGCTTGAACGAACGCGTACACATGGTCTTCAAGGATGGCGACACGAACTGGCGTCGCGCGCGGCCCGACATCGCGGCCCTGTTAAAGGCGGATCTGTACCGCGAAGGCATCGATGGCGAAGCCGTGGATTGGGCGTGCAAGCGCATGCTGGCGCGCCCGGAACGACGGCGCATCCTGCTCGTCGTCTCCGACGGTTGCCCGATGGATACGGCCACGAATCTGGCCAACGACGAGTTTTACCTGGCGCAACATTTAAAACAAGTGGTGGCGTGCCGCGAAGCGCAGGGCGCCGTGGAAATCTGCGGGCTGGGACTGGGCCTGGACCTGGGCGCCTACTACAGCCGCAGCCTGGCCACCACCCTGCCCGCCTCGCTGAACAATGAGCTGTTTGGCGAGATCGCGCAGATGCTCGGGGCATGAGGCGATAATGCCTCAAGCTACCTCATAGCGCACCGTATGCGCTTCCATCGGCAGCGGGATTTCCCAGTTCCACAACATCGCTTGCAGCTTCTTGTTGCTGAGCGAAGTATCGCGCTGGCCGTTGCGCCGGAGTAATTCCTTGCGCGACTGTTCCAGGTACACGAGTTCCACCTGCGCATGGTATTTGTACAACAGGTTGAGCGTCTTTTCACGCATCAGCTTGGACAGATGCGTGGCATTCCACACGAACGGCTCGCCCTTGCGCAACAGTTCGCGCGCCCGCTCTTCCGCATAGTCGCCCACCAGCCCCTCGTTCTTGCCGTGCTTCAAGCCCAGTGCGATCCGCGCATCGTCGAAGGAGACGACGGGCAGGCGCGGATGGTGCTTGTCCACCCACGTATTCTTGCCGGACGCGGGCAAGCCCGACATCACGATCACATGCGAACCCGGCTCCTGGAACAGGGAATAATCGGGATGCGCCTCGGCGCCGCGAAAATATTTGACGCGCGTGTGATCGTCGACAAAAACCCGCCGCTGGCCATAGCAGCCTTCCTCGCGCGCCAGTTCGCGGAACAGCTCGATGGCGTCGAGTATGCGCTGCGGATCGGGGCAGATGCGCCCGCGGATGTCGGCCTCGGCCAGCATGGCCAGCAGGCGGATATCGACCTGCCACGACAGTTCGCGCACGGTAAATTCGGGCGTCGCGCCGCGCCGCGATTGTTCCAGCGCAAAAAACGGCACCTGGTGCACATTGATCAGGCGGCAGATTTCCTCGCGCACGGCAAACGGCACGTCGCAATCCCACAGGGCGATGCGCGCATCGAGCGCGCCCTTGCGCGAATGGCCGGGCTGGCCGATGGCGCCCGTTGCCGGGTCGATCACCGTGGTGCTGCACTTTGCCACGTCATGCAGCAAGGCGGCGAGAAACACGATTTCCTGTTCGGCGCGCGTGGCAGCCTGGTAGTCGGGCATGGCCAGCAGCGATTCCACCACCATCATCGTATGCGTCCACACATCGCCTTCCGCGTGGTAGACGGGATTTTGTGGCGTCGTCTTCGCCAGTTCCAGTTGCGGAAAGGCGGCCAGGCAGGCGTTGAAATCGGGCGACTGGCCCGCTGGCGGCACCAGTTGCTGCAGGGTTTTCCAGTGCATCATGTTGTACTCCTTGAGTAGGCTGCCAGTTCATCAAGCGACTGGCAGGTATGTAAACCCAGGCTTTCCCACGTGACCAGCGGCTGCGGCGCGTACAGGTCGACGCCGTCGGCCAGCTGGTTGGGGATCAATGGCCGCGTGCTGTGGTGCGAACCGCTGTCGAGGATGGTTTGCGTAAAGTCATGCCGCACCAGCTTATAGCGGGCCAGCACTTGCTCGTCGTCTTCCACTTTCAGGTACAGGCCTTCCGCGTGGTCGGACTTGTCCGTCTGCTTCCAGCACAGATCCAGCGGCAGGCGTTCGCGCGCCACCACGCCCTCGAATGCGTCGCGCCACAGCCGGGACTTGGCCAGCGAATGGCGCAGCAGCTGCCATAGCTGTTTCGGCGACGTGGGCATCAAGCCCGCATACAGCACGGGCACGGACAGCACGGGCGAGCCGGCCAGCATGGCGTGGCGGCGCGCCGTCGACAGGAACATCTGGCTGCGGCGGCAATACACGTCGAACTCGTTGAAATAATGCGGCAAGCGGTCGTAAAACACGGAATGCTTGCTGTAAGACCATTCGCCAAACAGCACAAATTGATCTTCCAGCAGATGCAGCAAGGCGTGTTCATGCGCGTGCGACCACGGTTTGAGCAGGTTGAACTGGCGTTCGCTGCCGCCGCCCGCCAGGTAGTGGCCGCGCGACTGCAACAGCACCTCGCCCGCATCGCTGAACGACACGGCAGAGTTGGCGCCATCGATTTTTTCCTCGATGACGACGTACTGGCCGGCCAGCTTTTTCAGGGGCATCTGGTCGGAGCCGTCGTCGCCGTCCTGCAGGCGCGAGCCTTCCAGGTGCGGCGTGCGCGGGTATTTGAATAAGGGTAAAGATTGTAAAAACATAGCGTCCCACGCCGCGTTCACCGGGGCGTGTCCATACAGGGTCAGGGATACTGACGACGTGTTCGGGCGTGGACGATCGAGACTAGCGTCACGGATACGTGTGCGGATGGAGCAGTGCCGCAGCAATCGGGGGCGTCAACGCGCCGAACGATGCTGCAAAGAGCATTTCGTCAGCGTTAGCAGGTGATGGCGAAGTAGCGAGGCACTTTTGGCTCCAATACGGAAGAGGTTCGAGAAAGAACGGGGAATATAACGGCAGTTTGATTATTTTGCAAGGCGCACGTTTCAATCGTGCGCCTTGCAACTGTCCGCTTAGAAGCGGTACTCGAGGTTCAGCCAGACGCGTGGCTGGGGATCGCTGTTCGCCTCCGACTGCGGCCGGCCGCCCACCGTGCGCCAGGCCAGCGCCGCATCCGCGCTCCATGCCTGGTACTGGTAGCGCAAGCCCAGGCCACCGCCGCGCAGGCTGCGCCGGTTATCGCCAGCCACCACCGGCTTGGCGTTGACGCTGATGCGCCCCGCATCCATGAACACATACGGCACACAGGCGCCGGCGCCGTAGCGCAGTTCCAGTTGCGCCAGGCCGCCCTCGTCACCCGTCGCCTCACCGGACGGATACGCGCGCACGCCGCTGGCGCCACCCAGGCTCAGCTTCTCGGACGAGTCGAGGTTCTTGTTCGCCTGTTGCCAGGCCAGGTGGGCCATCAGGCTGAAGCCGGCAGGCAAGGATTGCAGGCGCACGAGGTCGAGGTTGAACTTGTGAAAGCTGCCCCTGGTGCCGTATGCATCGATGGCCGCCAGGCCCGCATCGAGCTTCAGCTTGCCCGGAGTCCAGCTCACGCTGCCGTACGTCACGCCGTCGTAGCCATCGCGGTAATCGAACTGCAGCGCCACCGGCAAGGATTTGCTGGACTTGCTTTCATAGGTGGCGGTGCTGTCGCGGTTATCCTGCAAGTCTTTCGACTGGTAGAAGGCGCTCAGGGTCAGGTTGGCCAGCCGCGAACGCAGAATAGGATAGCTGAGGCCGGCACTGGCCACCTTGGCCGTGCCGTTTGCATGCAGGCTGGCAAATTCCTTCGCCAGCACATAGCTGGTATGCGAGTACCCCACGCTGCCGCGCAAGCCGGAAACGCCGAGCGGCAGGCTGTAGCCAAGCGAACCGAGCCACAATTCTTCCTCGCTGAGCAGGGCCCGCACGCTGATCTGGTCGCCCAGCAGGAAGGGGCTGCGGATATCGACATTCGTCCGCACGCGGTTTTTCCCCGTGTAGCGGCTGCCGGCGTTGTCCAGGCCAATGTCGCCGCTGATGCGCCGCTCGCGCGCCACCTGGACGATCAGGTCGCCCGTGCCCGCCTGTTCGCCCGGACGCATCGTGGCGCTGGCCTGGATGCCGGGCAAGTCATCGAGCAGCAAGGCGGCACGTTCGAGCGGCGCGCTGGCGATCACGCTGCCAGGCTGCAAGCTGCCAAGGAAACCCGTCGCCTGGCGTGCCAACGCGGCGTCATCGCCTTCCGCCCGAATCGCGCCGTAGCGCCCCTCGATGATGTCGATGCGCAAGTCGCCGTGCTCGAGCCCTTGCGGCGGCACGATGGCGCGGGCAAACTGATAGCCGCTGGCATGGTAAAACGCGCTGAGTCGCCCGGCCAGGCTGCGCAAGCCGGCCAGGTCAAACGTCTTGCCCGTCACATCGCCCAGCACCGCGTGCAGCGCCTGCTGGCTGAAGACGGAGTTGCCCGCCAGGCTGACGGCGCGCAAGGTCACGGCAGGCCCGCCGGGCGCCACGGGTGCCGCATCGAGTGGCGCCTGGATCGTCAACGGCTGGCTGTCGCGGGGCGGCGCCAGCGGCGGCTGCAACTGCTGCAGGGTTTGCCCCGCATCCGGCGGAACTTGCGCTTGCGCAATGGAGACGAACGGCAGGAAGACCAGGCCCAGCGCCACGGCAAGACGTGTCGCTTGTGGATGTTGATGTTTTTTCATAGATACTTTTGTAGGTTGATTCAGTGCCATCATTGCGCCACGCCTTCGGCCACGGGTGCCGCAGGCGCCAGGCGGATGCCGCCGTTGACGACGCGGATGCGCGTAAAACCGGCGCTGTCGGTGCCACCGACGGCGGCCAGCAAGGTGCCGGCAGCCGGCGTCGGCTGCGCCTCGTCGGCCACGGCAATGAGCAGCAGGCCGCCGACCTGACTGGCAGTACCATCGGGCGCGCTGCCGGCAGCCACGCCCGGCAGGAGCGGTGCCGCCAAGTTGGCCGTCGTGCCCGCCGGCACATCGTTGGTGCCTGTCGTGACCTGGCGTTGCGCCAGGCGGATCGCATTTTCCAGCGAGGGATCCGGCGCAATGTTCAGGCTGCTATTGTGCGCCGTGACCACATAGTTGCCGTTGGCCAGGCCGGAAGCGTCGATGGCGTAGCTACCCACCTGTTCGCCCGCCGCGCGGCGCAGCGCACCGTCCAGGCTGTCGCCATCCACCAGGCTACCGCCCGTTACCTGGTACGTCAGGCGGGGGTCCGCTGCGCCATACACCTTGCTTTTCGTATCGGCCGTCACGGCGATGGCGCGCGCTTCGATACTGGCGCTGGCGCCGCTGCCCAGTACATAATTGCCGTTCGACAAACTCAAGGTGCTGGTGTCGAAACCGCTGTAGCGGCCGGCGTTGCTGCCGCTGACGCGGACCGTGCCGGTGACGCCGGGCGCGCGGTCTCCATTGACCAGGCCCGACAGGACAAAGCCCGCATTGAAGGTGGCGCTGCCGTCGTACGTCTTGCTGACGGCCACGTCGAGCACGCGCGGCGCGACCGTCCAATACACGGGGCCGCCCGGCGTCAGGGTATAGCCCGTCTTGCCCAGGACGAGGCCCGTGTCATAGGTGATCGTGTACACGCCGGCCGACGAGGTGGCGGTAGGCGCGCCCAGCCACGAGATGGTGCCGCTGGCACTGGCATCGGTGACCGACTGGCCGCCGCTCAGAGCGTCGTACAGCGCATAGTTAAAGACGGGCACGTCGCCGTACACGCTGCTGCCCGGGGTCAGGCGGATGTAGACGGGCTTGGAGGCATTGCCGGCGGCATTGTCGACCGAGGTAATGGCATCGTTCAGCTGCGCCACGGGCGCGGCCGCATAGTAGACGGACATGCCGCCGGACTGGCCCGGGGCCAGGTCGGCCGCGCGCAGGAACATGGCGTAGCTACCGTCCGTACGGCCCGAGGCCACGGAGGTGGTGCGGGGATCCTGCACGATGGCATTCGAGAAGGCGCAACACCGGCTATGCACGGTGTCGACGCCCGCCGTCGTGGAATAGAACAGGATGGCGGAGCCGGACGTGGTGCTGTCCGTTTCCGTGACCATGATGGCATTCGACGCGTTCTTGCCATCGGTCAAAGGTGCAAATGCGCCCGCGACGATATTGCCCTTGATCTTGTAGTTGGCGTCGGAGGAACCGATAAAGTCATCGCCCGTGCCCAGCCACATGCGCACGTTCGTCAATGGCGTTTCGCTCAGGTTGGTGAGCCGGCTATCCATGTTGACGAAGGAATCGCCCGTCTTCAGGGCATAGGTATGCGTGACGCGTGCCGACTGGTTCAGGGTGCGGAAAGTCAGCGTGCCCGACGTCACCACCGTGCCCTGCCCCTCCTGGTAGCCGGCGATATTCAGGGAGCGGCTGCTCAGCGCGGCCGAATAATCGCCGCCCGGCATGCCTGGCATGCCGCCTATGCCACTCCTGCCATTAGCGATCAGCAACTCGCCATTCGCATTCCACGACGTGCCGCCATCGCCGCCTGCCGCCACGGCAAACTCGAAGGGCCGGCCCAGAGTCAGCTGGTACCAGCCATTTCCGTCGGCACTGGTATTATCAAAGTAAAACGGGGTTTTCAGCAGGCCATCAGCCGTGAAGGAATCCTCGTTGCCATCGCCGAAACGCACCTTGCCATTGTTCAGCACCAGGTTGTTCACCTTGCCCGCGCTGCCTTTTTGCCAGGTGAAGGCGCCGGACGAGGGGATATTCACAGCCACGCCTGCCGCCACCTTGTAGCCGCTGCCCGCGCCATCGGCCGTGGCGTGGCCGTACTGGTATGCCAGCGCGCCGCTGCCCGTCGCATTCAGGTTCGCATTGATGTTGATGTTGCGCTCGGCAATCAGGCTGAGTTTGTTGGCCGACCAGGTGATGGCGTCATTCACGTGGATATCGCCATTGCCCCCCGTCGTGCCCATGCTGCTGGTCATGATGGCGAAATTATTGCTGGCCAGCGCATTCGACACCTCAGCCCCCGTCATGTTGCCGCCGTTGGCAGCGACCGTGAAGTCGTTCGGATCGATCAGCCAGGTACCGGTGGCGCCGCGCGGCGCGACCGTACTGACCTGCGCGGCGCCGATGGCAACGTGGTTCGCGCTCGTTTCGATGAAACCGCCGTCGCCGCCCTGCGGCGCACTCGCGTCGAGCTTGCCAGCTACCCTGACGCTGCCGCGCTCCATGTCGCCCAGCAGCACGATCTGGCCTTTTTCGCCCGTGGCCAGGGTGTGCGCCTCGATCACGCCCGTATTGTTGATGACGCTCGTCGTCAGCTCGCCGGCCGCCTTGGCCGTCAGGAATACGCGCCCCCCGTCGGCCTGGATCGCGCCGCCATTCTCGATCAGCGTGTCGAGCGCGCCCTGCGCGACTTGCAGCTTGATGGGCCCGCCCACGTCCAGCGTGACCTGGCTGCCGGCCCCCATCAGCACGCTGCCGCCGCGCGCGGCCAGCGTGCCGCTGTTGACGATGCGGGCCGCGATCAGCGCCACATAGCCGCCGTCCGCCGCGCGGATCGTGCCTTCATTGACGATGCTGCCGCCGCCCTTGCCGCTGAAGACATGCTTGTTGCTACGCAAACTCGTGCCATCCACATCCAGGGTCGAGGCCACCAGGCCGCCCACGTTGACCTGCGCCGTGCGGCCAAACAGGATGCCGTTCGGATTGATCAGATACACCTGGCCATTCGCGTTCAGGCGGCCAAGGATTTGCGAACCATTGCTGTCAAGAATGCGGTTGACGGCCAGCGCACTGGCCGATGGCTGGACGAAATTGACGCTTTCCTGGCTGCCGATATTGAAGCTGGACCAGTTCAGCGTGGCCTGCTGGCTCGCCTGCCGCACCGTGGTCGTGCCGCCGGACTGGCTGATGGTGGCCGTGCCCGCCACTACCTTTCCACCCGCAGGCCCGGCACAGGCGGGCCCGCCCAGCGCCAGCGCCCCGATAGCCGCCACGGCGGCGGCCAGCCTGCGGCGCGCGCCCTTGCCGCGTCCGCGCGACGTCTCGGCGACGGCAACCCAGGCATTCAGGACGTGGCTCCAGACGAGCCGGTAAATATGGTTGAGTGATGCGTGACGATGCATGCTGTAAATCCTTGTCGGTGTGGAGGGGGGACGCAGCCGCGCGCAACCCCTATCTCCGGCAGGAGGGGGACGCTCACGGATGGGGAAACGGCTGCGCATGCGCGATACGGCAGCCCGTCTCTCCCAGACGCCATTTCTGTTGCCTTGTGCTACATAGTCATAGCCAAAAGCTACAGAAATTTCTTGGGTGAAATATAACAAAAATTGCAGATTTGTAAGTGAGCAAACCTGAGCAATTCCCGACTGAATCAGTCGGGAATGTCATCATGAAATCAGGCCGGCAGGTACAGCGAGAAGCTGACGATGCCGTCGCTACCTGTGCGTTCCAGCGTAACCTGGCCACCGTGCAGTTCGGCGATGCGCCGCACCAGGTACAAGCCCAGTCCGGCTCCAGGCTTGTGCTGGGCGATGCGGCCACGGAAGTATTTCTGGAACAGGCGGGGAATCTCATCGGCGGGCAGCGCGTCGCCGTCATTGCTGATGGTAAAGTCGATGCCGCCACCGGCGCGCATGGCCGCGTCGAAACGGATCGCCTGCGCCTGCGGCGCGTGCCGGTCAGCATTGCTGAGCAGGTTGCGCAGCGCCACGCGCAGCAGGCCGGGGTCGCATTGCAGGCGCTCGGGCAAGCCGCGCAGGCTGGCCTCCACCCTGCCTGCCGGCCACTCGGCCAGCAGGGACGCGATCAGCGCCCATGGCTCGCACCACTGGGGGCGGAAGGTGGCCGCGCTCGTTTCCATGCGGTCTGCACTCAGGTACTCATCGACGAGGGCGGCCATGCGGCCGCTGGCCTCGCGCAGGTTCTGGCAGCGCTGCAAGGTTTTGTCCCACGACGCTTCGGGATTGCGGGCGATTTGCTGGGCCGTCGTATTGATAATGGCCAATGGCGTGTGGAATTCATGCGACACCATGGCAACGAAATCCTGCTGTTCCTCGCGCGTGCGCGTTTCCACTTCGAGCGCCGCGCGTAGTTCGCCTTCGAGCGCGGCGCGCCGGCCGATTTCCTGCCGCAGGGCGGCCGTGCGCAGCGCCACCTGCTCTTCCAGCCGCTCATTCATGGCGCGCACGGCGCGCACGGCTTCGGCTTGCGCCTGATCCTTGGCGCGGCGCAATTCCGCATAGCGCCGGTTGAGGCGCAAGCTCATCAGCATCATGTGGACAAACGCCCCCAGCGTGGCCGCATGGTTGGTCCAGAAGTTCGGTGGCAGCACGGCCATGTTACGCAGGAAGCTGACCAGCACGCCCGCGTAAAAAATGCCGAATATCAGCAAAAAGGCGCGCGCCGGACGGTGGCCCCGCATGGCCAGCCAGGTGGCCAGCGCCACGAAAATGGCGATCAGCGGCAGCGCCGCGCCCTGCACCACCAGCACGCCGGCGGCATACTGGCCGGACAGCACCAGCAAGGTAGCGACCAGGGCGGCGCCGGCCGTGACGCCGACCACGCCGCGGCTGAAGCGCGGATATAGGGCGGGCAGTTCCAGCTGCAAGGTCGAGAAGCGGGCCCCGATGACGAGGGAAGCGGCCATCGACACCCCGAGCAGGGGATCGGAAAGCCAGTTGGGCATGCTGAAAATCTGCTGTGGAATGGCGATCGTCAACGCTTCCGTGATGGCATTGCTCAGTACATACAGCAGGTACCAGCCGCTGTGGGCTTCCCGCGTCATGCGCCAGAAAAAGATGTGAAACAGGATCAGCAACAGATAGCTGCCGAACTGCAAGCCGTAATACAGGTATTCGCGGCGCGACGCATCGTCGAACGCCGAGCGCGGCCACAAGGTCAGTTCCGTTGACATGGCTTTCTTGCTGTGCAGGCGCAACAGCCAGCGTTCAGTCGTGCCATCATGCAGGCGAAATGGAAACACCACCTGGCGCGCATCGACGGGCCAGGCACCGCGCGCCACGTCCGCCCCGGCCGCCTGCAGGGTCCATTGTCCCGCCGCATCCTGTCGGTACAGGCGCACATCGTCGAGCACGGCGTTGCTGAAACGCAACACCCACTCCTCGGGTGCATGCGCGGCGCGCGCCACGTCCAGCCGCAGCCAGACGGCATCGTCCGTGTAGCCAGCACTGACGGCACCCGGCAACGCACGCCAGCCGGGTACCGCCAGCACCGTACCCGGGCCCAGCGTACCACCCGGCTCGCGCAGCATCAGCATGTGACCGGTGACGGACACCGCTTGCCCGCTTTCCGGTAGCACCAGTGGGGACGGGACAGAGGCGGCCCACGTGACCAGCGGGCACATACTGGAAGCGAACAAGAAAATGGCAAGCAGGATAGTCATGGCGGCGCAGCTTATCATAGGCAGATCAAGGCACTGACAAGTTGCCTTCACGCCACTTGGGCGATCGGTTATCCTTGCGCCATGCTGAACCTTATCCTGCTTGAAGATGAAGCCGTCCTGCGGCAAGAACTGACTGAATTTCTTGGCGACTGCGGTTATCGCGTGAGCGCCGTCGCCGACCTGGCCAGCTTTCATGGTTGCTACCAGCCCGCGCAGCACCGCATCGCCGTCATCGACCTGGGCCTGCCCGATGGCGACGGCTTGGAACTGGTCAGGGCCCTGCGCGCGCGGGATCGCCAGCTTGGCATCGTCGTGTTTACGGCGCGTGGCACGACGCCGGACAAGATCAGCGGCTTGGGCGGCGGTGCCGACTACTACCTGCCGAAAAGCACCGACCTCGACGAGCTGGCCGCCACCCTGGCCGCATTGCAGCGGCGCCTGGGCGAAGCGCAGGCGCCGGCCACCTGGATACTCGAACTGAGATCACGCCGGCTGTTGCCGCCGGGCTGCGGCCCTATTTCCCTGTCGCAGCAGGATGCCACCGTACTACAGGTACTGATGGCCGAGCCGGAACGCATCGTCAGCCGCCAGCAGATCGTGCAATCGCTGGGCGAGGATTTTCTCGACTACGACCAGCGCCGCCTCGATACGCAGATCCGCCGCCTGCGCCGCAAGACGGAACAAGCCACGGGCCTGCCCCTGCCCATCAATACGGCGCGCAACGCCGGCTACCGCTTTTTCGCCGACGCCGCCGTGCGCCCCTGAGCCTAGGCCAGCAGCCGCGGCACGGCCGCCGCCATCAAGGAAAGGCCGATCAAGGTCAGCACGGCAAACGCGATGCGGCGCATGCCGCGCTGGGCGATCGGTGGCGGGTAGCGCTTGCCGGCCATGGTGGCCAGCACGCCGACAGGCAAGGCCAGCAGGCACAAAAGTAACACTTTCGCATCGAGCTGGCCCTGGCTACCCGCCATCAGCGAGCGCCCGCCCGCGCTGATGGCGAACAAAAAAATCAGGCTGTAGCGGATGGTGGCCAGGCTCATTTCCTGGCGGTAAAACTGGTACACGAGCGGTGGCCCGGCCAGCGAAAACAGGCCCGCAAACAGACCGCCGCACACGCCGCTGATGAAGAAGCTGCGCTTGTCGGCCGCGCCCGGTCCCGGCGGCGCCTGCAGCAGGATGCTGACGCCGCCATACACGATGGCCGCGCCCAGCAGCAGCTTCAGCAAGGGCGCATATGCCTGGTCCAGATATCCCAATAACAACACGCCGGCCGCCATGGCCGGCAGCAAGCCGATGCTGGCCGCGCGGATGGCGCGCCAGTCCAGGTGGTGCAAGGCGCCCGGCAAGGCCACCAGGCAATTCGCCAAAGACAACAGACTGACGAGGGCCGCCAGCGCGGGCACGGACGCCAGGCCCAGTCCGCTGGCCACGCCCATGACGATCATGCCCAGGCCAAAGCCAGTGACAGTCTGGAAATACGTGCCCACCGCCACCACGCCCAGCAGCGCCAGCACGGGCAGGCTGAACAACTCAGCGCCCACCCTGGGCCTGCACGGATGTGACCGCGATCACGTTATACACATCGTCGGCGCTGCAACCGCGCGACAGATCGTTGGCCGGCTTGTTCAAGCCTTGCAGCAAGGGGCCGATGGCGACGGCGCCGCCCATGCGCTCGGCCAGTTTGTAGCCGATATTGCCTGCATCGAGGTTCGGGAACACCAGCACGTTCGCGCGTCCGTTGACGACGGAATCCTTGACCTTGCGCTGGGAAATCTCGGCCACGATGGCCGCATCGAGCTGCACGTCGCCATCGATGGCCAGCAGCGGACGCTGGGCCTTGACCCGGTCCGTGGCTGCATGCACCTTGTCGACGGCCGCGTGATGGGCGCTGCCGCTGGTGGAAAACGACAGCATGGCGACTCGGGGCTCTTCCATCAGCAAGGCTTGCGCGCTGTCGGCGGCGGCCATGGCGATGTCGGCCAATTCCTCCGCCTTCGGATCGACCACTAAAGCGCAGTCGGAAAAAATGAAACCGCCCTTGAGGCTGTGGAAAGGTTCGCACAGCATCATCAGGAAAAAGCTGGACACCAGCTTGAAGGCCGGATCGACGCCGATGATCTGGATGGCGCTGCGCACCACGTCGGCCGTCGTGCGCACGGCTCCCGCCACGCAGCCGTCCGCGTCGCCCAGGCGCACCATCAGGTTAGCGTAGCACAGCGGGTCTTGCACGGCGAGCCTGGCCTGCTCCACCGTCATGCCCTTGGCCTGGCGCAGCACAAACAATTGCTGGGCATAATGTTCCGACTCCTCGGAAGTGGCAGGGTCGACCAGGCGCACGGCGTCCAGGTCCAGCGCATGTTCGCGCGCCAAGGCCAGGATGACGGCCGGCTTGCCAACGATGGTGATATGCGCCAGGCCTTCGGCAGCTGCCCGCGCGGCCGCCTGCAGCACGCGCGCATCGTCGCCCTCGCACAAGACGATTTTTTTCGGCACGGCGCGGGCTTGGGCGATGATGCGGTGCATGGCTTTCATGGCGACTCCAATTCGGTAAAAAAAGTACCGGAACCATGCAAGCATGAGGCATGAAGAATGAACCATGGTTCCGGCACATAAAACCCGGCAAGCCGGGGTCATACAAGGATCGGGCAGACTGCTGACTGATTACACGTAGTCTTTGTACTTGTCCAGGTGACGCACAGGTTTGCTCAGCGCATCACGGCGGAAGGGGTCGCCCAGTTCGCGCGTGCACATGATTTCGATGATGGTGGTCTTGCCTTCATTCATCTGCATATCGATCGCCTTCTTCAAGGCCGGACCCACATCTTCCAGCTTGTCGACCGTGATGCCTTCGGCGCCCATGGCGCGCGCGATTTCCGCGAAGCTCTGGTTGTCGAGTTCACCCGCGACGAAGCGGCGGTTGTAGAAATCGACCTGGTTTTTCTTTTCCGCGCCCCACTGGCGGTTGTGGAACACCACGGCCGTCACGGGAATGTTGTGGCGCACGCAGGTCATCGTTTCCATCAGGCTCATGCCCCAGGCGCCGTCGCCCGCATACGACACGGCCGGACGGTGCGGTGCGGCCACTTTCGCGCCGATGATGGTTGGAAACGCATAGCCGCAGTTGCCAAAGCTCATCGCCGCAAAGAAGCTGCGCGGCTTTTCAAAGCGCAGATAACTGTTCGCCACCGAGTTGATGTTGCCGATGTCGGTCGACACCATCACGTCTTCCGGCATGGCTTTTTCCAGCTCGCGCAAGACCTGGCGCGGGTGCAGGTAATTGCCCGGCTCTTTCTTTTGCTCTTCGATCATGTCCAGGCTGTACGCATCTTTCTCGTGCGTCCAGTTCGTCAATTCCTCTTCCCACGCGGCCTTTTCCGCTTGCACGGTGGCATAGCGCTCGTCGCGCGTCGCATCGCAATCGAGCGTCTTGCCATCCAGGCGAGAAAGAATCGCTTTGGCGGCCGCCTTGGCGTCGCCGCAAATGCCCACCGAAATCTTTTTCACCAGGCCCAGCATCTTGTTATCCGCATCGATCTGGATGATCTTGGCGTTCTTTGGCCAGTAATCCATGCCATGCTGCGGCAGGGTGCCGAACGGTCCCAGGCGCGAACCGAGGGCGATGACGACGTCGGCCTGGGCGATCAGTTTCATCGCTGCTTTTGATCCTTGATAACCGAGCGGGCCGCACCACAGCGGGTGGCTGGCGGGAAACGAGTCATTGTGCAGATAGCTGTTGACGACAGGGGCGCCCAAGCGTTCGGCCAGCGCCTTGCATTCTTCGATCGCTTCGCCCATGACCACGCCGCCGCCCGAGATGATGACGGGGAACTTGGCCCTGGCCAGCAGTTCGGCCGCATCGTTGAGGCTTTGCTCGCCGCCGGCACCACGGTCCAGGCGGTTCGGTTTCGGGATTTCCGCCTTGATTTCGCCATAAAAATAGTCGCGCGGGATGTTCAATTGCGTCGGGCCCATTTCCGACATGGCGCGGTCGAAGCAGCGGCCCGTGAATTCCGCCATGCGGGCCGGATTGGTCACGTGGCCTTGATATTTCGTGAATTCCTCGAACATCGGCAGCTGATTCGCTTCCTGGAAGCCGCCCAGGCCCATGCTCATCGTGCCCGTTTCCGGCGTGATGATGACGACCGGGGTATGCGCCCAATAGGCGGCAGCGATGGCCGTCACGCAATTGCTGATGCCGGGGCCGTTCTGGCCGATGACCACGCCGTGGCGGCCCGAGACGCGGGCGTAACCGTCGGCCATGTGGCCGGCGCCCTGCTCGTGCACGACGGGAATCAGCCGGATGCCGGCGGGGGCGAAGATATCCATCGGGTCCATGAAGGCCGAGCCCATGATGCCGAACATATCGGTCACGCCATTGGCGGCCAGGGTTTCCACGAACGCTTCGGAAGGCGTCATCTTTTGCGGGCCTACTGGAGCAGGAGGATTCACTGCGGCAGCGGCGGCGGCTTTTTGGTCGGACAAATCGGTCATGGCACAGTCTCCTTACGGTTTTATGAAAAATCGGTATATTTTGTTCCGATATTTGAAATACGTGTTCAATTTAACGGTTGCGAAAAGCGCTGTCAATGAAAATTAATGAAAAATCGGACTGTTTCATTCCTGAATCCGGAATCCGTGCATGTGCACCACTGCTGAAACAACAATGGCGGACTATCCGCAACAGACAGCCCGCCATCGATACCTGCTGCGCTGCGCCTTAGAACTTCAGGCGCATGCCGGCCGTGAAGGCGCTCGAGTTATGGCCCGGCAAGGGCACACTGCCGCCGCTCGATGCGTCGCCAACGAAGTTGGTGCCCGCGCCATCGTTGCTGATACGTCCGTACGAGGTGTACAGATTGGTGCGCCTGGACAAGGCATAGGTATAGCCGATGGCCAGCTGGCGCCCGCCGCGGCGTAGGTTCGTGCGGTCATCCTTCTTGATGTAAGACGCCATCACGCTGCCCGCCGCGCCCACGGGGGCCGACACACCCAGCATGACATCGCGGAAATCCGTGCCCGCATCGTCCTTGTCCGTTTCATACGCGGCGTGCAGCTTGGCGGGGCCGAAGTCGTAGGTACCGCCCAGCAAGGTGACTTTCGCCGTATTCAGCGGCGTGTCCTTGCGGTTGTCGTGCGCCAGGGTCAGCACCAGCGGGCCGTTGGCGTAATCGATGGAAAAGTCGATGGTGCGGCCCAGGGTGTTGCTGTCCGGCTTTTCGCCGAGGCCAAGCATGATGGCGGCCGACAAGCCGTTCACTTTCGGCGTTTCGTACATGATGGCGTTTTTCGTGCGCAGGCTGGCCGCGCTCATCAGGTTAAGCGAGGCGCCCGTCAGGCCCGTCTCGAAGGGGTCGATATTGTCCAGCGCAGTGAACAGCGGGTTGTGCTGCAAGCCGATATTCACGGCGCCGAAGTCACCGGACAGGCCCACGTAGGCCTTGCGACCAAACAAAGCGCCCTGGCGGTTGGCGCCCGTATCGAGGTCGAGGCCATTTTCCAACAGGAAATTAGCCTTCAAGTTGTTGCCCAGGTCTTCCGTGCCCTTGAAGCCGATGCGGCTGCCCGACTGCACGCCGGTGGCCAGCTTGGTGACGGAGCCTTCCGCGCCACCGTGTTCGGACGTCAGGCCCGCGTCGAGCAAGCCGTACACGGTGACGGACGATTGGGCGCTGGCGCTGCCGGCGACGAGTGTGGCCAGGATGGCCGCCGCTACGAGTGTGTGTTTCATGTCATCTCCAGGTATTGTGGTTTTTATCGTGCGTTCTTCAAGCAAAAAATCAACAGAAATCAACAGGAATCAACAACGGTGCTGCACGTTGCACTAAATGCGGCGGCTCAGGCGATCAGCCCGGCCATCGGCGACGAGGGCGAGGCGCGGATAAGCGCTGCTCTCCGGGGCATGCGTCCGGCCAGGTAAGCCTCGCGTCCACCCTGCACTGCCAGTTTCATGGCGCGCGCCATGCGTATCGGTTCGCGCGCCGCCGCGATGGCGGTATTCATCAGGATGCCGTCGCAACCGAGCTCCATGGCGATGGCCGCGTCCGACGCCGTGCCGACACCGGCATCGACCAGCACGGGTACCGTGGCTTGCTCGATGATCAGCGACAAGTTCCACGGATTCAAAATGCCCATACCCGAGCCGATCAGTGATGCCAGCGGCATGACGGCGATGCAGCCGATCTCTTCCAGCATGCGCGCCTGGATGGGGTCGTCGCTGCAATACACCATCACCTGGAAGCCATCCTTCACCAGCTGCCCTGCCGCCTTCAGGGTTTCCGGCATGTTCGGGAACAGGGTCTTCTCGTCGCCCAGCACTTCCAGCTTGCACAGCGGGTGGCCGCCCAGCAGTTCGCGTGCCAGTTGCAGGGTGTAGACGGCGTCGCGGGCGTTGTAGCAGCCGCCCGTGTTGGGCAGAATCGTGTATTTCGACGGTGGAATGTAGTCGAGCAAATTCGGCTCGCCCTTTTCCTGGCCAATATTGACCCTGCGAATCGTGACGGTGACGATCTCGGCGCCGCTTTCTTCGATGGCGAGGCGCGTTTCCTCGAAATCCTTGTACTTGCCGGTCCCCACCAGCAGGCGCGACTGGTAGGTGGTGCCGGCCAGGGTCAGGCCGGTCGGTGGTTGGCTGGGGGTGGCGTCGTCTCTCATCGTGGTGCTCTCCTAAGTTGAACCAAAACGGCATCTTGCCGGGGGGATTCGCCGCAAAACGCAAAATCGACTTCGGGCCGTCGTCCCGACACGAGGTCGGCCAGCGCCCTGCCCGCGCCGCAGCCCATGGTCAGCCCAGGGTGCCGTGGCCCGTGTTGCGGAAGAGCTGGCGGTAGCGTCCCTGCGCATCGATGCATTCCACGCCCGTGATGCGTTCTCCATCCGCCAGCAAGCGCGTCACCGTCGTGCCAAAGCAAAAATCCACGCCGGCAGCGGCCGCGCGCGCGGCCAAGGCCGTGGTACACAAATGCACGTCGCCCGATTCGTCGCTGGCCGTGAAGTCGCCGCCGACAATGCGGCGGCGCGCGTGGCGCAGGGCCGGTTCCAATCGGATCACTTCGTCGGCGCTGACCGTGTTGCGCGGGCAACCCAGCTCGCGCAAGAGCGCGGCACCCGCCTGGCACAAATACCAGGCCGATGCCGTGCCGACCACGCCGGCGCCGAGGACGAGGACGAGGATCTTCATGGCAGATGGCCAGGAATCAGCGCACCAGCAGCACGGCGATGGCGACAAAGGCGGCGATCCAAACCGTTTCCATCACCAGCATGATCACGGGACGCCAGCCCAGCGAGGCCAGCGACTGGAACGAGGTTTTCACGCCCAGCGCGGCAATGGCGATGACGAGACAGGCGCGCGAGGCATTGTTGATCCAGCCATTCACTTCCTGCGGGATCAGGCCCAGGCTGTTGGTAATGACGAGCCAGACAAAGCCGATCAGAAAGAAGGGCACGAGCGGCGGCGCATCGACTTCGCTCTTGCCATCCTTGCGCTTGAACATGATCGACAGGCCCAGGACGACGGGCACAAGGCAAGCCACGCGCGTCAATTTGACGAAGGTGGCCACGTCGCCCGTATGGTTGCTGACCAGATAGCCGGCGCCCACCACTTGCGCCACGTCATGGATGGTGCCGCCGATGAACACGCCCGCTTCCGTGGGGTCAAAGCCCAGCAGCTTGACCAGCAGCGGGTAGACGATCATGGCCAGGGTCGACAGCGAGGTCACGCCCACCACGGTCAGCAGGGTGAATTTTTCATTTTCCTTGGTTTGCGGCAGCACGGCCGAGATGGCCAGCGCAGCCGAGGCGCCGCAGATGGCCACGGAACCGCCCGACAAAATACCTTCTGTGATGGGGCGTTTCAGCCACTTGGCCAGCAGGTAGCCGAAACCCAGGGTGGCGATCAAGCCGCCGACGACGATCAGCAGGGGCGTCACGCCGACCGAGGCGATCTGGTTGAAGGTGATGCGCGCGCCGAGCAGGGCCACGCCCGTGCGCAGCAGCACTTTGCTGCAAAATTCGATGCCGGGCTTGCAGGTGGGGTCGGAGGCGAGGAAGTGGAAGGCCAGGCCGAAGAACAGCGCGTACAGCAGCTGGGGGCCGCCGTAATTACTGGAAATAAAGGTGGCCGACAGGGCGATCACCAGCGCGATGGCCACGCCGGGCCAGCTGCGCAACACAGCGCGGGGGCGCCAGATGGCAACGGCGGAAGACAGGTAGGGAATGTTCTTGTCGACAACGCGTGTTATCGCTGAGGAGTTGGTTTTCATGCGGGTCCGCTCATAATGTTTTAAAAATTGGGACATTTCATCTCGTTTTTTAATAATACACGATGAGCTAACGAAGTCCATGATTTTCCATGAAAATCGAAACCGGATGTTCCGGAAACTGACGTTTTATGGTTGATGCGGGCGTAAACGACGAGCGGCGCGGCCCTTTGCAGGGACGCGCCGCTCAAGTGTCGTTGTGACGATCTATTTCTTGCTGAGGCGGGTGATCAGGCTGGACGTGTCATAGCGGTTGCCGCCCGCCTGCTGCACTTCGCCATAGAACTGGTCCGTCAAGGTCGTCACGGGCAAGTCGCTGCCGTTGCGCCTGGCTTCGGCGAGGCAGATGCCCAGGTCCTTGCGCATCAGGTCGACGGCAAAACCGAAGTCGAACTTGCGTTCGATCATGGTCTTGCCCCGGTTTTCCAGCTGCCACGACTGCGCCGCGCCCTTGGAAATGACGTCGACCACCAGGGCCGCATCGAGGCCCGCGTTTTCCGCAAAGGCAATGCCTTCGCTGAGCGCTTGCACCAGGCCAGCGATGCAGATCTGGTTGACCATCTTCGTCAACTGGCCGGAACCGGAAGCACCCATGTAGGTGACGGCGCGCGCGAACAGCGCGATGACGGGTTCTGCCCGCGCATAGGCTTGCGCGTCGCCGCCCACCATCACCGTCAGCTTGCCATTTTCCGCGCCCGCCTGGCCGCCAGACACGGGCGCGTCGAGGAAGAACACGCCCTGCTCTTGCGCCGCAGCGTGAATGGTGCGCGCCGCTTCGGCCGAGGCCGTCGTGTGGTCGATCAGGACGCTGCCCGGCGCCATGGCGGACAGCAAGCCGCCTTCTTCCAGGATAACTTGATACAGGTCGTTATCGTTGCCGATGCAGGTGAAGACGAACTCGGCGCCTGCAGCGGCTGCGGCCGGCGTGGCGGCGCTGCTGCCCTTGTGCTGCTCCAGCCAGGCGGCCGCGCGGGCTGGGTTGCGGTTGTACACGGTGACGTCGTGCCCGCCCGCCGCCAGGTGACCTGCCATGGGGAAACCCATGACGCCCAAACCGATGAATGCCACTTTTGCCATATTGTCCGCCCTGTCGATGAATGAATCCGATTATTGTTGCATTACCTTGCACAAGTTCAAAGCACTTCACGCAATGCGGTCATCAAGGCTGCACACTCTGCCGTGTTGCCGATGCTGATGCGCAAATACTGGCTGATGCGCGGGGCATTGAAATGGCGCACGATCACGGAACGGGCGCGCAAGCCGGCGGCCAGTTGCGCCGCATCATGCTGCGGGTGGCGGGCGAAGACGAAATTGGCCACTGAGGGCAGCACCTCGAAGCCCAGCGCCGCCAGGTCCGCCGTCAGCTGTTCGCGGCTGGCGATGACGGCCTGGCGCGTCTGCTGGAAATACGCTTCGTCGCGCAGCGAAGCGACGGCGCCGGCCAGCGCCAGCCGGTCCAGCGGATACGAGTTGAAACTGTTCTTCACTCTTTCCAGCGCCTCGATCAGGTCCGGATGCCCGAAGGCACAGCCCACGCGCAAGCCCGCCAGCGAGCGCGATTTCGAGAACGTCTGCACCACCAGCAAGTTCGGATAACGCTCGACCAGGGCCACGGCGCTCTCGCCGCCGAAATCCACATACGCTTCATCGACCACCACCACGGCATCGGGATGCTCGCGCAGCAAGGTTTCCACGCCGGCCAGCGGCAAGTCCACGCCCGTGGGCGCGTTGGGATTCGGGAAGATGATGGCGCCGCATGGGCCCTGATAGTCTTCCGTGCGTATGCGCATGGCATCGTCGAGCGCTACCGTGCGGTAATCGATGCCGTACAGCTTGCAATACACGGGATAGAAGCTGTAGCTGATGTCCGGAAACAGCAGGGGCGCATCGTGTTTGAGCAAGGCCATGAAGGCCAGCGCCAGCACTTCGTCGGAACCGTTGCCGACGAACACTTGCGCGCTGGTCAAGCCGTGGTAGGCGGCCAGGGTTTGCTTCAGTTCGCTGGCTGAAGGATCGGGGTAGAGGCGCAGGGTGTTGTTACTTGCTTCGCTCAGCGCGGCCAGGACGTGTGGCGATGGGCCGTAGGGATTTTCGTTGGTATTGAGTTTCACCAGGTCGGGCAGTTTGGGTTGCTCGCCCGGGACGTAGGGGGTCAGCTCGCTGACGATGTTGCTCCAGAATCGGCTCATTGCACGGGAATCGTTAAAGTGGGATGGGGGACGCTGTAGGGTAACACAGCACATAGGACGCATCGACGGCCCGGGCGCGGAGATCAGATCGGAAACACTTTAGTTCCCCTCTTTGAGTACCATCATCAGGCAATTCGATACCGATCAAGAAGACCGTTCCTTCATAAGCTATGCAGACACGCATAGTACAAACTGCATGCAGCGGTAAGGGCAATTTACTTGGCAGGGATATTGAAAAGGAACCCCATTCATGTCTTCGATTATTATTTTGCAAAGCACAAAAGAACTCGCACCGGAAGCCGACACCTTGTTTCACGTTTTTGGTAAGGATCGAACAATCGTGTGCGATACGGACCGTCGCGGGTACGAATACCCGGGCAGTGCATCCCCCCTTGATCTTGCGGTTGAGGCATCCGAGGGATTCATTCCCCTGTGGGCCAAAGGCACGATATTGCGCTGGCGCGTACAAAAAAGGGGCTTGAGCGATTTCGTTGATCCTGCCGGCGTCGTTCAGGCCATACGAACGCTGTTTGGCGAAGCCATCGTCGCCTGGGGAGATGCGGTACCAATCAAATTCACGGAAAACGACGATTTATGGGATTTTGAGATCGTCGTCAGAAATTCAGACAACTGCCACATTAACGGATGCGTCCTGGCAAGCGCGTTTTTTCCCGATGGCGGAAGGCATGAGTTCGTCGTCTATCCCAAAATGTTCGCGCAAAGCAGGAAAGAACAGGTTGATACATTCATCCATGAGACAGGACACATCTTCGGGCTGCGCCATTTCTTCGCTAACATTTCAGAGAAGAAATGGCCATCCGAAATTTTTGGTACATGTAGTCCATTTAGCATCATGAATTATGGCGATGACAGCACACTGACAGAGACAGACAAAAACGATTTGAGACAACTATATGAATCGGCGTGGAGCGGCAGGCTGACGGACATTAACGGAACGCCGATCCGGCTGGTGCAGCCCTATCACGTTTCCGGTTTGATGCTGTAGGACGATGGGATGGAAGATTCGGAGAGTCCCTCGCAAACATGCGCGAAGCTTCGAATCCCCCGCGCAGGGTAAGGCAGGGAATTCGCAGGGCACGGCCTTGCGCCTACCGAACGAAGTACTCTTCTCCGCCGCCACAAATAAAAAAAGCTCCCTTTCGGGAGCTTCTTCTATGTATTCTGGCGGAGAGGGTGGGATTCGAACCCACGGTACGATTTAACGTACGCTTGATTTCGAGTCAAGTACATTCGACCACTCTGCCACCTCTCCGTTTACTGCGGTCTATTCGTTCAAACTGGCGTGCCTGTTTGAACGAGGCGCTATTTTAGCATGGGTGTTGTTGGGTTGGGTAGGGGTTTTATTGGCGATTTGCAACTGGGGGCTGGCAGCCAAACCAAAAAACCAACTGGACGATTCGGAGAGCCTCGCGCGAGTACGCGCTCGTCTTCGAACCTGCCGCCTTGGCGCACGCGTCAAAACCAATTGGACGATTCGGAGAGCTCCGCGCAAATATGCGCGGAGCTTCGAACCTGCCGCCTTGGCGCACGCGTCAAAACCAATTGGACGATTCGGAGAGCCTCGCGCGAGTACGCGCTCGTCTTCGAACCTGCCGCCTTGGCGCACGCGTCAAAACCAATTGGACGATTCGGAGAGCTCCGCGCAAATATGCGCGGAGCTTCGAATCCCACGCGTACGCCCCGCAGGGGGCGTACTCCTCTGCGCCGGCACAAATAAAAAAAGCCCCCTTGCGGGAGCTTCTTTTATTTGTTCTGGCGGAGAGGGTGGGATTCGAACCCACGGTACGATTTAACGTACGCTTGATTTCGAGTCAAGTACATTCGACCACTCTGCCACCTCTCCATTTGCTGCGGTCTTTTCCCGCATTGCTGCGAGAAGGCAAGATTATAGCAGCCCTCGGCGAAAAGAAAAGGACTATTTTAAGCCTTCAAATGCGTCAGACCACCCATGTACGGACGCAGCACTGGCGGGATTTCGACGCTACCGTCCGCTTGCTGGTAGTTTTCCAGCACGGCCACCAAGGTGCGGCCCACTGCCAGGCCGGAGCCGTTCAGGGTGTGCGCCAGTTCCGGCTTGCCAGCGGCATTGCGGAAACGCGCCTGCATGCGGCGGGATTGGAAGGCTTCGCAGTTCGACAGGGACGAGATTTCGCGGTAAGTGTTTTGCGCCGGCAACCACACTTCCAGGTCGAAGGTCTTGGTGGCGCCAAAGCCCATGTCGCCCGTGCACAGCGACATCACGCGGTATGGCAGGCCCAGGCGTTGCAGGATGCTTTCCGCATGGCCGACCATTTCATCGAGCACCTGATACGAGGTGTCCGGGTGCACCACTTGCACCATTTCCACCTTGTCGAACTGATGCTGGCGGATCATGCCGCGCGTGTCGCGGCCATAGCTGCCCGCTTCCGAGCGGAAGCATGGCGTATGGGCCGTCATTTTCAGGGGCAATTGATCGAGCGCCAGGATTTCGTCGCGCGCGATGTTGGTCAGCGACACTTCCGACGTGGGGATCAGGTAGAAGGTCTCGCCCTCGCCTTCCGCGCCGCCCTTTTTCACCGAGAACAGATCGGCTTCGAATTTCGGCAACTGGCCCGTTCCGCGCAGCGAATCGGCGTTGACCATGTACGGCGTATAGCATTCCGTGTAGCCGTGCTCGTCCACGTGCGTGTTGAGCATGAATTGCGCCAGCGCGCGGTGCAGACGGGCGATGCCGCCCTTCATGACGGAGAAGCGCGAACCGGTCAGCTTGGTCGCCACTTCGAAATCGAGGCCCAGCGGGGCGCCCACGTCGACGTGATCCTTGACTTCGAAATCAAAGGTGCGCGGCGTGCCGACCTTGCGCACTTCCACGTTGCCCGACTCGTCCTTGCCTACTGGCGACGATTCGTGCGGCAAATTCGGCACGGCCATGATGAAATCGCTCAACTTGGCTTGCACCAGGGTCAGGGCCGCTTCATCGGCTTTCAGTTCATCGCCCAGGCCGGCCACTTGCGCCATCACGGCCGAGGTGTCTTCCCCCTTGCCTTTCAACATGCCGATTTGCTTGGACAGCGCGTTGCGTTTGCTCTGCAGCTCTTCGGTGCGCGTCTGGATCGCCTTGCGTTCGGCTTCGAGGGCATTGAAACCTGCCACGTCGAGCTGGAATTTGCGCGTCGCCAGGCGTTCTGCGACGTTTGCGATGTCTTTACGGAGAAGTTGGATATCTATCATGGGTGGATGGCGGTGCCGATGTATCGAAAGCACTCATTGTACCAAGACCCGTTCAGTTCTTTATGAGTTTTGCACATGGCTGGCCATCGTCATGGCGGCATGGCTGGGCACTCGCGCCCGCTTTGCAGCGACCATTTAAATAAAGGCGGCTTTTTCGGCAGCGCTCAAACGGCGGGCGCTGACGGTAACGACGGGCATCGTGCGGTCGGCAGCCTGGGCGATCACGGTGCTGCTGGCGCTCACTTCCACAGTGTTCGCACCGGCGGTGGCGAAGCTGGCACCGATAGCGATGATGGCGGCGGCGACAAAGGTGATTTCCATGTTTTTCAGTGCGTGCATGATGTGACTCCTGGTTGGTTTGTGTTGTTGACTGCTGCTGGTATGGTGGTACTTTAGCCAACGGCGAGAAACAACGCCACCGGCTTGCGACCAGCGGCGAAAAACAGGGAGCGAACGGTGAAAAACGGGGACTGAAACGCAAAGAATAGTTACAAGGCCTCATGCACCAGACGGCCCAGGCGACCAATGGCTTGCTCGATACGCGGCGTCCACACATTGCCGCAATTAAGGCGCAGATAATTACCGAACTTGCCCGAGGCGGAGAACAGCTGGCCCGGCATATAGGCTACCCCGTCGGCGATGGCCTGGCCGTGCAGGGCCAGTGCATCGACTTGCCGCGGCATCTGTACCCACAGCACGAAACCGCCCTGCGGCTCGGACAGCATGCACTCAAGCGGAAAGCTGGCCGCCACGGCGTCGGACATGCGGGCAATGCGCTGCACCAGGGTGCGCCGCATCTTGCGCAGCTGCTGGTCGTAGCTGCTGCCCTCCAGGAAGTCGGCCAGCACGGCCTGGAAGAAATGACTGGTGGCGCCGCTCGACACGGTTTTCAGCAAGGCCACCTCTTGCGCGAATCGCCCGGCCAGCACGTAGCCCACGCGCGAAGCGGGCGTGATGGCCTTGGAAAACGAGGAGCACAGCAAGACGTTGCCGCTCGTGTCGTAAGCCTTCACGGGCCACGGTCGCTGCGGGGCAAAGCACAAGTCGCCATACACGTCGTCTTCCACCAGTGGAATATTGAATTCCGACAGCAGACTGGCCAGGCGCTTCTTGTTTGCTTCCGGCATGACGCAACCGAGCGGGTTATTCGCGTTCGGCACGAACAGACACGCCTGCACGAGGCCGGCACGCAAGGCCAGCTCCAGCGCGTCGAGCGACGGCCCCGTCTTCGGGTCGGAGGGGATTTCCAGCGCCTTCATGCCCAGACGCTCTATCATCTGCAGCAACACGAAATACGTGGCGGACTCGATGGCGATGGTATCGCCCGGCTTGGCCACGGCGCGCAGGCACAGGCTGATCGCTTCCGTGCAGGAATTCGTCACGACGATCTCGTGCGGGTCCAGCTTGCCCCAGTCCAGCGCCCGGCGCGTCACCTGACGCAAGAAATTGCCTTCGCTGACGTCGTAGCAACTGACCTTGCTCAATAAAGCGGGTTCGCGTCGCGCCACCGCACTGATGGTGCGCTGCATGCGCTTGATGGGAAGTATCTCGTCGGGCGGCCAGGCCGTGCCCAGCTGCACGACATTTTCCGTCTCGTTGTCCTTCAGCACGCGCATCAAGAGATTATTGATGCCGACAAAGGCCGGTTCCTTCAAGTGCTGGGCGTCCGCGCTGCAGGGCCGGCGCGGCGCGCGGTGGCGCACGAAATAGCCGGACTGGGGCCGCGCATCGACTTGCCCCCGGTCTTCCATCAGGCGCAAGGCTTGCATCACCGTGCTCACAGAGATACGCTTTTGCTGCGCCAGATGGCGGATCGACGGCAAACGGTCGCCGGGCGCGAACACGCGCGAGTCGATCAGGGCGCCCAGCTCGTTGGCCAGGTGCTCGTACAGATTCAAATGCGCGCTCATGTTCATCCCTTCAGTATGCGGCTGCCGCGCGGGAGCCGCACAGATACAGTTGCCCAATTTTTTGACAAGCACAGTGTACGACAAAGGTCACTGTGATCATCACAATTTCGTTTTCCTGCATCTGTCATGGTTCAAGGCAAGCGCCTAAGCTGTTCCTGTCAGCACAACAGGAGCGATGCCATGCATACCGACCACGAATTACGCAACGAACGACCTTTACGCCTGGAAAAAGCGCGCACCAAAGTCATCGAATGCCTGTCCGGCATGGCGTGGATCACGGCCTATGCCCAGTTCGAGGATTGCGTGCTGCGCAGCGGCGAACGTTACACGATACCGAATGACGGCCTGGTGCTGGTCGAAGCCGTGGGTAGCGGCCACATCCGCGTGCATGGGACAGCCGCACCCCGTCCCGCCCTGCTGCGCTGGCTGCATCGGCACCGCCCTCAACCATTAATCACAAGGAATACATGATTCAAGCACCACCACTGCGCGTGCTCGTCACGGGCGCCGCCGGCATCATCGGCACCGCTTTCTGGAAGCGCCGGCACGGGGACTTCTCCCTGCGCCTGGCCGACCTGCACACAGGCAAGCTGGCCGAAGCGCCCTGCCCGTCCATACAGCTCGACGTGAGCGACTACGCCGCCTGCCTGGCCGCCTGCATGGATACCGATGTCGTGCTGCACCTGGCCGGCGTGCCGCACGCCAGCGCTGATTTCGATGCGCAATTGCTGCAGCCGAACATCATCGGCACGCACAACATCTTCCGCGCGGCACAGGCGCAGGGAGTAAAAAGAGTGGTGTTTGCCAGCAGCGCGCAAGCCATCGAGGGCTATCCGCTGGACGTCCAGGTGCAGGAAAGCATGCCGGCCCGGCCCGCCAACATGTATGGCGCCAGCAAGGCGTTCGGCGAAGGCGTGGCCTCCGTGTTCGCACACCAGCATGGCATGACGGCGATTGCCGTGCGCATCGCCAACGTTGCCAACTTTGCGCCAGGTCAACAACACAGCGCGCGCGACATCGCCGCCTTCATCAGCGAGCGCGACGTGGTGCAGCTGCTGGCCCGCTGCGTGAGTGCACAGGTGCCGGCCGGCTACCACGTCGTGCACGGCGTGTCGGACAACCGTTATAAACGCTTGTCGATCGCGGCGACGCGCCAGCTGGTGGGCTACGCACCGCTGGATGACGGTTTTACCTTGCTGGGCCTGTAGTCTCAGCCCTTGCCGGCTGGTTTTCCTGCTTTTCTGTCCAGCTCGCGCAGCCAGGCCAGCTTGTCGGCTATTTTACTTTCCAGTCCCCGTGGCACGGGCTGGTACCAACCCGGTTCGGCCATGCCGTCCGGGAAGTAGGTTTCGCCGGCCGCATACGCATCGGGTTCGTCGTGCGCGTAGCGGTAGGCGTGGCCGTAACCGAGTTCCTTCATCAGTTTCGTCGGCGCATTGCGCAGGTGCACGGGCACTTCCTTGGATTTATCCTTCTTGACAAACGCCATGGCCGTGTTGAAGGCGTTGTAGCCGGCATTGCTTTTCGCGGCAATCGCCAGGTAAATCACAGCCTGGCCCAAGGCCAGTTCGCCTTCAGGAGAACCCAGGCGCTCATACGTTTCCGCCGCGTCATTGACCATAGTCAAGGCGCGGGGATCGGCCAGGCCGATATCTTCCCACGCCATGCGCACGATGCGCCGCGACAAATAGCGCGGGTCGGCGCCGCCATCGATCATGCGGCAAAACCAGTACAGGGCCGCATCCGGGTTCGAGCCCCGCACGGATTTATGCAGGGCGGAAATCTGATCATAGAAATTGTCGCCTCCCTTGTCGAAGCGGCGAGAATTGAGGGTCAGCGCATTGTCGACGAAGGCCGCGTCGATCTTCGTCGTTCCCGTCGAGCTGGCAGCCGTCTCGGCCTGTTCCAGCAAGTTCAGGAAGCGGCGTGCATCGCCATCCGCGTAGCCGATCAGGGTGTCGGCAGCCGCTTCGTCGAAGCTCAGGTGCGTCAGCGCCGTCGACTGCGCCTTGGCCAGCAGCAGCTTCATCTCGTCTTCGTTGAGCGATTTCAACACATACACTTGCGCACGCGACAGCAGCGCCGAATTGACTTCGAAGCTGGGGTTTTCGGTGGTGGCGCCAATAAACGTCACCAGGCCCGATTCGACGAAAGGCAGCAAGGCATCCTGCTGCGACTTGTTGAACCTGTGGATCTCGTCGACGAACAATAAAGTGTGCTTGCCGAACTGGTCCAGGCTGTGGCGGGCCTGGTCCATGGCTGCACGAATATCTTTCACGCCCGCGAACACGGCCGACAAGGCGATGAATTCGCTGTCGAAAGCATTCGCCATCAGCCGCGCCAGAGTGGTCTTGCCCACGCCGGGCGGCCCCCACAAGATCATCGAATGGGCCTTGCCCGCCTCGAAGGCCAGGCGCAGCGGCTTGCCCACACCCAGCAGATGCGTCTGGCCGATGACGTCGTTGAGAGTAGCAGGCCGCAAGGCTTCGGCCAGCGGCTGGCGCGGTGCGGTGGAAAAGAGATCCGCCATCATATTTACCGGGTAAGAATGCAAAGGCCCCGCATTGCTGCGAGGCCGGTCAACAGCAAGACGTCAAGAATCAGTTATTAATGACGTCTGCGCCTTTTGGCATCACAAATTTGAAATGGTTCGCGGCCAGCGCGGGATTTTTCTGGAAATTCTTGAACGCCAGCACCGAGGTCTGGCCGAACGAGTCGCGCAATTCCATCGCTTCGGGCACGCCATTGCGCAGGCCGATGGTGATTTCATCGAACGTCGTGTCCTTGGCTTTCGGCGTGGCTTTCAGCCATTCCAGGCCATCGCGCGTGCCTGCTTCGGCCAGGGTGAAATTCTTTTCCAGGTCGTTGCTGCCGAAGAGGATGGCGGCTGGCGAGGAACCGAGCGCGTCACCCAGTTTCTTGACCGTCACCTGGCTCAAGTCCTTGTCGTAGATATACAGCTTGTCGCCATCGGCTTGCAGCAATTGCTCGTACGGTTTCAGATAGGTCCAGATGAACTTGCCTGGACGGGCAAATTCAAACGTGCCGCTGGCTGGCGTCGATACTTTCGCCTTGCCGCTGGCATCCGCCTTCTTGACCTGGCGCTGCACGAACTCACCCTTGGCCGACTTGGTGCCGGCCGCAAAGCTCTTGAATTGCTCCAGCGCGCTGGCCGAGGCGCTGGCCGCGAACAGCAGGCTGCAGGCAACGCTGGCCGCGCCTATCATCATTTTTGTTGCGAAAGTCGTGTTCTTCATTCTGTTTTACCCTTGTTCGCTACTTGCCGCCGGCACCAGGATTTCCCGGTTGCCATTGGATTGCATGGTTGATACCACCCCGCTCTGCTCCATCTGCTCAAGCAGACGGGCGGCGCGGTTGTAGCCGATGCGCAAATGACGCTGCACCAGCGAAATCGAGGCGCGGCGGTTTTTCAGCACTACCGCCACCGCCTGGTCGTACAGGGCATCGGCCTCGCCGCCACCCTCGCCCGGCGCGCCGCCTTCGGCGCCATCGCCTTCCACGGTGCCGCCTTCGAGGATGCCCTCGATGTAATTCGGTTCGCCCTGCAGCTTCAGATGGCTGACGACCCTGTGAACTTCTTCATCGGACACAAACGCGCCATGCACGCGCATCGGCAAACCGGTGCCGGGTGGCATGTACAGCATGTCGCCCATGCCCAGCAGGGTTTCCGCCCCCATCTGGTCGAGAATGGTGCGCGAGTCGATCTTCGACGACACCTGGAAGGCGATACGCGTAGGAATGTTGGCCTTGATCAAGCCCGTGATCACGTCTACAGATGGGCGCTGCGTGGCCAGAATCAAGTGCAAACCGGCGGCACGCGCCTTTTGCGCGATACGCGCGATCAATTCCTCGACTTTTTTGCCCACCACCATCATCAAATCGGCCAGCTCGTCGATGATGATGACGATAGTTGGCAGTTTTTCCAGCGGCTCGGGCGAGTCCGGCGTCAGGCTGAATGGATTCGGAATGTGTTCTTCGCGCTTCTTCGCGTCGGCAATCTTCGCGTTGTAGCCGGCCAGGTTACGCACGCCCATCTTGCTCATCAGCTTGTAGCGGCGTTCCATCTCGTTTACGGCCCAGTTCAGCGCGTGGCCGGCCTGGCGCATGTCGGTGACGACGGGCGCCAGCAAGTGCGGAATGCCTTCGTAGACGGACATTTCCAGCATCTTCGGATCGATCAGGATCAGGCGCACGTCGAGCGGGTCGGATTTGTACAGCAGCGACAAGATCGTCGCATTGATGCCGACCGATTTACCGGAACCGGTAGTACCGGCCACCAGCAAGTGAGGCATCTTGGCCAGGTCGGCCACGACGGGCTTGCCGGCGATATCCTTGCCCAGCGCAATCGTCAGGCTGGACACGCCATCGTTGTAAACCTTGGAGCCGAGGATTTCCGTCAGGCGCACGATCTGGCGCTTGCTATTCGGCAGTTCCAGGGCCATGTAATTCTTGCCGGGAATGGTTTCCACCACGCGAATCGAGGTGAGCGACAGCGAACGGGCCAGGTCGCGCGCCAGGCCCACGATCTGGCTACCCTTCACGCCCGTGGCTGGCTCGATTTCATAGCGCGTGACCACAGGACCGGGGTAAGCGGCCACTACCTTGGCATCCACGCCAAAGTCCGAGAGTTTCTTTTCGATCAGGCGGCTCGTGAATTCCAGGGTTTCCACGGAGACCGTTTCCACCACGGGCGGCGCTTCATCGAGCAGTGACAGCGGCGGCAGCTTGCCATCGCCCAAGCCCTCGAACAGGTGCGCCTGGCGCTCTTTTTCCACGCGCTCCGATTTCACCACGGTCACGACTTGCGGCTCGATCTTCACGGGCGGCGCGGCCACGTGCTTTTCCACGTGCTTGGCCCGTTCGATGACCACCACTTCGTCGCGGCGCACGGCAGCCACTTCGCCCTGGCGGCGGTCTTCGCGATCCTGGTAGCGCAGCACGAACCAGTTGAACGCGTCTTCGATGGCGCCGCCGATGCGCTCGGCTACTTGCAACCAGGAGACATGGAAGAACAGGCTGAAACCCAGTCCGAACAGCAGCAACAGTAATAAAGTAGCGCCCGTGAAACCGAAGGCTACGTGGGCAGAGTGGCCCACCAGCTGGCCCAGCACGCCGCCCGGCTCGCGCGGCAGCTGCACGTGCAAGCTTTTCGCCATGCGCAGGTATTCCAGGCCCATGCTGCCGATCAGCATGATAGAGAAGCCGACGATGCGGATCAGCATCTCGACATGGTGCTCGCGCTCCACCTCTTCCTCTTCCAGCAGGAAGCGCTTGCTCAAACGGCGATAGCCATTCCACACCGTGCGCAGCAGCCAGACGCACCACCACCATGCGGAAAAGCCGAAAATGTACAGTAATAGGTCGGAGAAGGTCGCACCCAGCTTGCCGCCCAGGTTGGCCACCTTGTCGACGGAAGTCGCATGCGACCAGCCCGGGTCGAGCTTGTTGAAGCTGGCCAGTATCAGCACGAAATACAAGGCAAACGCGGCCAGCGCGAACCAGCGCGCCTCGGACAGCAGCCGCACCAGCCGGTTCGGCAGGGGACGGCGTTCGACCGGTTTTCGGGTGTAGCTATTTTGATTGGCCTGGGCTGGTTTAGTCATTCTGGGAAGCACTGCAAGGTGATAAATGTTTCTGAAAGGGAATTTCCCATAATAAGGAAGTATTCTAAGCCATATATGCCTTGGGCGGCCCCACGATTCGTCGCTACAGGCGGCTTGGTCTATAATCGTGGATTGATTGCGCAAGCGCAATACGCCCTTGTTCTTCGCGCGTACGCCCCAAATTCGGATAGACCCCACTCATAGAGAAGCCTCCCATGACCACTACCAAACACGCCCGCGTTTTGATCCTCGGCTCCGGCCCAGCCGGCTACAGCGCCGCCGTCTACGCCGCCCGCGCCAACCTGAACCCAATGCTGGTCACCGGCGTGGAGCAAGGCGGTCAATTGATGACCACCACGGACGTGGAAAACTGGCCAGGCGACCCGATGGGCGTGCAAGGCCCGGACCTGATGCAGCGTTTGCTGCAGCATGCCGAGCGTTTCAATACGGAAATCGTGTTTGACCACATCCACACCACCTTCCTCAATGAAAAGCCGATCCGCCTGAAGGGCGACAGCCACGAATACACGTGCGACACCCTGATCATCGCCACGGGCGCATCCGCCCAATACCTGGGCCTGCCATCGGAAGCGCAATTCATGGGCAAGGGCGTGTCCGCCTGCGCCACCTGCGATGGCTTCTTCTACCGCAACCAGGAAGTGGCTGTCGTCGGCGGCGGCAATACGGCCGTCGAAGAAGCGCTGTACCTGTCGAACATCGCCAATAAAGTTACCCTGATCCACCGCCGCGACAAGTTCCGCGCCGAAGCGATTCTGATCGACCGCCTGAACGCCAAGGTTGCCGAAGGCAAGATCGTGTTGAAATATAACCACACTCTGGACGAAGTGACGGGCAACGAAGGCGGTGTGACCGGCCTGAACATCAAATCGACCATCGATGGCAAGGTCGAAGCGCTCTCCGTGCATGGCGTGTTCATCGCCATCGGCCACAAGCCGAACACGGGCATCTTCGAAGGTCAGCTGGACATGCACAACGGCTACATCAAGACGAAAACTGGCCTGGAAGGCATGGCTACGGCCACCAGCGCACCGGGCGTGTTTGCCGCCGGCGATGTGCAAGACCATATCTACCGCCAGGCCATCACCAGCGCCGGCACGGGTTGCATGGCAGCACTGGACGCCCAGCGCTACCTGGAAGGCCAGGAGTAAGCGTCGCATGGCGTCGATGAAAGACTTCGCCGACCTGAAAGCGGTCAGCAAGCAACTCAAGGAGCAGGCGGACGCGCGCGCGCAAGCTGCGGCAGAACGCGCCCAGCAGGTCAAGGTGCAGGCCGTGGAAAGCAATCTGTTCAAGGCCAGCATCGGCGGCGTCAAGCGCCTGCCGGAGTCGGACCGCTACGTGCCCAGCCTGCCCAAGGCGGGCGCCATGGCGGCCCAGCAGCCGGCGCGCAAGCTGACGCCGGAAGAGGATCATGCGGCCGTGCTGCGCGAGTCGCTGTCGGACTTGTTCGAGGTCGACCATTACCTGGAAAACGATCCAGCCCTGAATTACGCCCGCCCCGGCGTGGGTCCGGACGTAGTGAAGAAGATGCGCAAAGGCCACTGGCCCATCCAGGATGAGCTGGACTTGCACGGCTTGCGCCGCGACGAGGCGCGCGACGGCATCGGCGCCTTTTTGAACCAGGCCACGCGGCGCAAGCTGCGCTGCGTGCGCGTGATCCACGGCAAGGGTTTTGGCTCGAAAGGCCAGGAACCGGTCTTGAAATCGATGGTGCACAGCTGGCTCGTGCAAAAGGATGAAGTCGTTGCCTTTTGCCAGGCGCGCCGCTCCGAAGGGGGCGATGGCGCGCTGGTGGTATTACTTTCTTCCGCTCTTCAGCCCATTCGCTGAGCTTGTCAGCAAGAAATCACAATTCAGTAACAAGTTAGCCCAATTAAGTCCCATGCGCACGGCCCCGTTTGTCACCATTCGGGGCCGTGTCATGTTAACCTGTGACAATTATTTCCTGCTCAAGCGCTCCCCCATGATGCCACCCCAATTGCCGCCTGGCTCACTGATCAAGATCATTGAGGTCATCGCCATCCTGGTGGGCGCGTTTTCCGGCTTCATCGAAGCGCGCCGCAAGCGCATGGACCTGGTCGGTGTATTCGTGGTGGCTTTCATCACGGCGTTTGGCGGCGGCACCTTGCGCGATATCCTGCTCGACAAGCGGCCCCTGTTCTGGGTCTCGCACCAGGAATACGCGATTCTCATCTTCGTGCTGGCCCTGACGGCCGCGCCATTGATCCAGCATTTGCGCCAGATCGTCTCGGAACGCCTGATCGTCATCGCCGACGCCATCGGCCTGGGCATGTTCGCCATCGCAGGCGTCGCCGAAGCCGTGCGCGCCGGCATGCCGCTCTTCATCGCCTCGATGATGGGGGTGATTACGGGAATTTTTGGCGGCGTGATGCGCGACATCGTCTGCAATGAAGTGCCGATGGTATTTCGCGACGGCAAACCGTACGCCATCTGCGCGTTTTTCGGCTGCTGGGCCTACCTGCTGCAAATGCACTTCGGCGCCGAGCACGACTTCGCGCTATGGACCAGCGCCAGCGGCATCACGATCTTGCGCCTGATATGCTGGAAATTCGACATGCGGCTCGGGCGCTGAAGGTCAGCGACCCAAGCCGGAACACTTACACTGCGTCCGGGCCCGTCTCTCCGGTGCGGATACGGATGACTTGCTCCACATCGCGCACGAAGATCTTGCCATCGCCGATCTTGCCCGTGCGGGCTGCCTTGATGATGGCGTCGACCACCAGTTCCGACACGCTATCGTCCACGACCACTTCGACTTTGACTTTCGGCAAGAAGTCGACCACGTACTCGGCGCCACGGTACAGCTCGGTATGCCCCTTCTGGCGACCAAAACCCTTCACTTCCGTCACGGTCAAGCCCGTCACGTTCACATCGGCCAGGGCTTCGCGTACTTCGTCGAGCTTGAATGGTTTGATGATGGCGGTAATCTGTTTCATGGCTACTCCTTAAAATTGTTGGATTGTGGACAGATGGCTGCTTACTCGTAGAACTTGGAGGTAATCGGATAACGCCAGTCGCGGCCGAAGCCACGGTGCGTGACGCGGATGCCCACCGGCGACTGGCGCCGCTTGTATTCATTGATCTTGATCAGGCGCGTGACCCGGGCCACATCGGCCGGCGGGTAGCCAGCCTCGATAATGTCGGCGATCGGCCGGTTTTCTTCCATGTACAGCTGCATGATGCCGTCGAGTACGTCATATGGCGGCAAGGAATCCTGGTCCAGCTGGTCGGCGCGCAGCTCGGCCGACGGTCCGCGCGTCAGGATACGCTCGGGTATCACGCTTGAGATGCTGTTGCGCCAGGCACACAGGCGGTACACCAGCGTCTTGGCGATATCCTTGATAACGGCAAAGCCGCCCGCCATGTCGCCGTACAGGGTGCAATAACCGACGGCCATCTCGCTCTTGTTACCGGTCGTCAACACAATGCTGCCATGCTTGTTCGACAGGGCCATCAGCAAGGTGCCGCGGATGCGCGCCTGGATGTTTTCTTCCGTCGCGTCTTCCGCCAGACCGGCGAACTCGTTCGCCAGGGTGGCGCGGAAGGCGTCGAAGGTTTGCTTGATCGGAATTTCATCGTAGCGCACATTGAGGCGTTTTACCATGTCGCGCGAATCGATCCACGAGATATCGGCCGTAAATTGCGACGGCATCATCACGGCGCGCACCTTGTCGGCGCCCAGCGCATCGACGGCGATGGCCAGGGTCAGGGCGGAATCGACGCCGCCGGACATGCCGATCAGCACGCCAGGGAAGCCGTTCTTGACGATATAGTCGCGCACGCCCAGTACCAGCGCCTGGTACACCTGCGCCTCCGTCGTCAACGGCGCGGCCAGCGCCTGCGGCACGGGCGTGGCGCCGTCGAACTCGACCAGCTGCAAGTCTTCCTCGAAATGGCGCAGCTGGGTGCAAATGGTGCCGGCCGCATCCATGACAAACGAGTCGCCGTCGAAAATCAGCTCATCCTGGCCACCGACCAGGTTGGCGTACACGAGGGCCAGGCCTTGCGCGCTGACGTTCTTACGCATGGTTTCATAGCGCAGATGCTGCTTGTTCATGTGGTACGGCGAACCGTTCGGCACCAGCAGCACTTGCGCACCGGCCGCGCGGGCGCGCATGGGCGCGTGCTCGAACCACGTGTCTTCGCAGATATTGATGCCGAAACGCACGCCCTTCACGCCAAATACGAAAGCCTGGTCCGACGACGTAAAGTAACGCTTTTCATCGAAAACGGTCGTGTTCGGCAAGTCGTGCTTGCGGTAGGTACCCAGCACTTCACCGTTCAGCAGCACGGAGGCGGCATTGTGGCGCACGCCCTTCTCGTCCTGCAGGGGCAAGCCCACCACCACGTGCAAATCGGTGAACTGGGCCAGGTCGGCGGCCAGCGCCGCAAACGCTTCCTGCGTTTTTGCGTAGAATGCATTGCGCAGCAACAGGTCCTCGGGTGGATAGCCGACCAGCGACAGTTCCGGCGTGAGCACGATATCGGCGCCCGCTTCAAAGGCGCGGCGGGAAAGGTCGAAGATCTTGGCACGGTTGCCGGCCAGATCGCCGACCGTACTATTCATTTGAGCAATTGCGACTTTGACTGTCATGATGATGATGGATATTTCGTTCTATTAAACAAGACAGGGGCGCGCAGGCCAACGGCGGCGCCCCGAGAGTGATGAATGCACACTACAACAATGAATTATCGCACGGCTATCGTCTCCACTCTGGCTGAAATTGGCGAAGCGGCATGGTCTGAGCTGCTGGCAAGCCAGGCGGACGCCACTCCCTTCCTTTCCTACGCCTTTTTGCACGCGCTGCACGAGTCCGGCTGCGCCAGCGCGGACACGGGCTGGCAGCCGAATTACCTGGTGCTGTGGCAAGGCGAGACCCTGGCCGCCGCCCTGCCCCTGTACCTGAAGATGCACTCGTATGGCGAATACGTGTTCGACTGGGCCTGGGCCGAGGCGTATCAGCAGCATGGCCTTGAATATTACCCGAAACTGTTGTCCGCTATTCCCTTTACGCCCGTCAGCGGCACGCGCTTGCTGGCCCGCGATGGCCAGGCGCGCGCGGCCCTGCTGGCCTTCCTGCAGGCGCAGCAGCAAGCGGCCGAGGTCTCGTCCTGCCACATCCTGTTCCCGCCGGAAAGTGAAGCGCGCCAGCTGGCGCAAGCTGGCTACCTGATGCGTAGTGGCGTGCAGTTTCACTGGCTCAACCCCGGCTACACGGATTTCGAGCAATTCCTGGCCACCCTGGAGCACAAGAAGCGCAAGAATATCCGCGCCGAGCGGCGCAAGGTACAGGAAGCGGGCGTGACTCTGCGCCAGGTACGCGGCATGGATGCGCTAGACGCCGACTGGCAACTGTTCCACCGCTGCTACAGCAATACCTATGCGGAACACCGCTCGTCGCCCTATTTGTCGCTGGACTTCTTCCGGCGCATCGGTGACAGCATGCCGCAGAACATCTTGCTGGTGATCGCCGAGCGCGAAGGCCGGGCCATTGCCGCCTCGCTGGTGATCCACACGGCTGACACCCTGTATGGCCGCTACTGGGGTGCGCTCGAACACGTACCCTGCCTGCATTTCGAGACGGCGTATTACCAGCCGCTGGAGTTTTGCATCGCCAATGGCATCACCACCTTCGAAGGGGGTGCCCAGGGCGAGCACAAGATGGCGCGGGGCTTCCTGCCGCAAAAGACCTGGTCCGCCCACTGGCTGGCGCACCCGGCCTTCGCCGACGCCGTACAGCGCTTCCTCGAGCGCGAACGGGGCGGCATCGACGCTTACCTCGATGAATTGAACGATCACAGTCCGTTCCGCGCATAAAAAAACGCTCCCGGCCATGACTGGCGGGGAGCGTTTTTTTTACCAGGTGCTGTTATGCTTTTTCAGCATCTTTCTTGAAGGCGGCGACGCCGTTCAGGATTTCTTCCTTGGCCACGTCTGGACCATACCAGCCGTCGATCTTGACCCATTTGCCTTTTTCCAGATCTTTGTAATGCTCAAAGAAATGCTGGATCTGGCGCAGGCGCAGTTCGTTCAAGTCTTCCGGCTTTTGCCAGTGGCTGTAGATCGACAGGACCTTGTCGACTGGCACGGCCAGCACTTTCGCGTCTTCGCCCGACTCGTCGGTCATTTTCAGCACGCCGATAGGACGGCAGCGCACAACCACGCCCGGGATCAGCGGGAACGGGGTGATGACCAGCACGTCGACCGGGTCGCCATCCGGCGACAGGGTGTTCGGCACGTAGCCGTAGTTGCACGGGTAATGCATGGCGGTACCCATGAAGCGATCAACGAAAATCGCGCCGCTTTCCTTGTCGACTTCGTACTTGATCGGATCGGCATTCATCGGGATTTCGATGACAACGTTGAAATCGTTCGGCAGGTCGCGGCCGGAAGAGACGTTATTCAAACTCATGGGGTTCCTCATTAGCGGATGGTGTTTTAACCGCGTAATTATAGCGAAGTACAGGCAGCTTGTGCGATGCAGCAGCGGCGCGCCGGCGTTTTGCGCCTCGCGCCAACAACAGTGGCATGGATGGCGCGCAGGCCCGCGCAGCCTGCCATCGAGAAAACAAACAGGCCTCTGGAAATCATAACTATAGACACCTAATTAATACCAATACCATTCCGAAGTTAATGCCTTCAGTACCGTTATATTTTCATTTCAATATCACCACGCCACACACTCTCTTATCATAACCGGCATTGCATTTCTTGCAGCCAATCATAACAAAAGTTTCAGCCCTATTCTCCCGGCGACGCATGCACATGATGACGTTGCCGCACCAACACGCATGCGCATTGCCCGCCCACCTTGCCGCCGCAGCGCCTAAATCTCCCCTTTTCAGCATAATATTTTTTTCTATTTGAAGATTTTATTTGATTCAAATTTCAACCCTGCCAAAATATGGCACAACCAGAAGACAATCAGCAATTCTTATAAACTATAACATTCTTGCGATTCCGAACTTTGTATATTCTGCAATCGACTCCTTCATTGAATTCAATATGGCGCATCAACGCGCCACCGATAAATCCATGCAAATAGGAATATGATGATTCCCTCTTTCCGGCCCTGCCCTATATTAAAGTGCGCTAGTTGCTAATCGTCAACCCTGACTACATGGGCTTCCTGGAAAAACTCGCGCCGCACGCCGAAACGACGGCCAAGGGCGGCACGGACGGCGAAATGGGCTTGCAGCCACAGACGGGCATCCCGTTCGCCATGGAAATCAAGGTCTTTTTGTCGCCGCTGGGCTTCCCATGCCAGGCTACGCCGATAAGCTATGTGTCGAACAAGGCGGGACGCCAGTTCGTCGTCGTCATGGCCGGCGGCCACGGTTCGCTGGGCGTAAAGATGAGCGACACCCTGGTCATGTATGCCTTGCCGGAAAGCACTGCCGTAGCGAAGAAGTAAAGCAGCAGCATACAAAAAAAAGCCGTTCAGTCTGCACTGAACGGCTTTTTTACGTCTGGCGAAACGAGCTACAAGGCTTACAGGATGGTCGCCAGCGCGCACTGCCGGTAATGCGCGGCGGCCTGTTCCGTTTGTTGCAAGGCATCGTGCATCTGCGCCAGCTTCAGGTGGGCATCGCGCACCATTTGCGGCTCGTTTGCGTCCGACAAAGCCTGCTCCAGGTGGCGCTGGGCCTTGCCCCACAGTTTTTGCTTGAGGCACAGGGTGCCCAGGGTCAGCGCCAGTTCCGCGTCCAGCGGACGCTGTTTCATCCATTGCTCGCAATGCTCGATCTGCAGCAGCAGGGCAGGCGTGCCGGCCGGCGCCGCCGCTTCGCGGTAGGCGCGCACGACGCGCTCGTCCCAGTCGGCGGCCAGCGACTCTTCGCACACGAGGCGCGCTTCGTCGTGCAGGCCGCGCGCATTCAGGGCAGTGGCGGCGCGGCAGGCAATATACGGCTTGACCCGGTCGCTGCTGGGCACGCTGGACCAGACGCGCATCAGCGATTCGGCGTCATGCGAAGGATCAGACAGCAAATGGTCGTAGGCCAGCTCGCGCAGGCGCGACGACAGGGCCGGATGCAAGGCGCGGTGCTTGTCGAGCGAACGCACGAGGCGCAGCACTTCGGGCCAGTTCTTCGCCTGCTGCTCGGCTTTCAACGACCATTGCAGCGCGTGGATATGGCGCGTGCCGCTGGCGTTCAGTTCGCGCACGGCGGCCAGGGCCGCTTCCGGCTGGTGGTCGTCGACCAGCAATTCCGTCACCGTCATCAAACGGGCAGTCTTCAGGCTGGCATCGCTTTCGACGCGGGCCAGCCAGCTGTCGCGGCGCTCGGACTGGCGCATGCGGTGCGCGGCGCGCGCGCCGATCAGCGCGGCCAGGCCGGCGTTTTCTTCCAGCTCGGCGGCGCGCAAGGCGGCCTTCTCGGCATGGCCGAAACGCCCCTCGAACAGGGCTTTCAAGGCTTCGCGCAAGCCCTTGTTGCCATCGCGCTCACGCTTGCGCTGGCGGTAGGCCGCCACTTGGGCCGGCATGCGCACGGTGGCGCGCACGGCGCGCACCAGCAGGTACAGCAGCACGAACAGCACGACCTGCAGCAGCAGGAAGAAGTTCAGCGACAAATCGATGCGGTAAGGCGGATAGAACAGCACCACGTTGCCAGGGTTGAAACGGGCCGTCACGGCGATACCGATCGCCGCGGCCATCAGGGCGAGTAACCAGAGAAATAGACGCATGGGCTCAGGACTTCGCTTTGTAGTTGCGCACAGCCGTCAGGCTGTCGGACAAGGTTGGCATTTCGATGGTCAGGTTGCTACCCTGGACCTGGCGCAGCAGGGCTTGCGCCGTCTGCGTGCCCTTGGCGCGGGTGTCGAAATACTTGGCCAGCGCATCCTGGGCAGCGATCAAGTCGTTGCGGAAGGCGGTTTCATTGCGCGACAGCAAGGCCATGCGCGCATTGAGCAGGCGCAGCTTGACGTTCTCACGCAAGAAATACGATTGCGTCGGCGACAGCATCAGCGCTTCCGGCGTATCGACGCGGCGGATGCGTATCAACTGGCGCACGTCGGCCCACATGTCGCCGCTCCAGGTATTGAAGCCGTCGCGCACTTTTTGCAGCAGCGGTTCCGGCGCCGGCGGCCCTACCAGCTTGCCGCTGGCATCGCGCACGGGCTTGCCCCCGGCCTTGGCCTTGCCCGGTTTTTCCGGCGCGGCCGGCAAAGCCGGCGTTTCATCGGACAGCATCGGCAGCGCGTCGATCTGGGCGATCACGGCATCAAGGCGCAGCGCCACGCCCGTCGAATCGACGCTGGGCAGGGCCTTGAGTTTTTCCATGTCGCGCCCGATGGCACGGCGGATGGTGATGAATTGCGGCTTGTCGGAACGCGACAGGCTGCGGTCAGCGTTTTGCAGGGCGATCAGCGCACCGGGCACGTTGCCGGCCAGTTGCAGCTGCTGGCTGGCCGTCGACAGCACTTGCTCGATTTCCGTCAGCGCCCACTCGTCGCGGTTCTTCGACAAGTCGTTATACAGCTGTTCCAGGGCCAGCTGCTGGCTTTGTGTTTCGCTCTGGCGGTTTTCCAGCGCACCCACCTTGATTTGCAGCTCTTTCGTGCCTTCTTGCACGTTGCGCGCCAGCACGCCCGTTTCGGCATTGCTGACATCGCCCTTTTGCAGGCGCTTGGCTACTTCTTCGCGCAGGTTGCGGATCTGCTTGCTGGTCGACCAGCTTTGCGCAGCCAGCAGCACGGCCAGCACGATGACGGCGATGCTCATGGGCTTTTGCAGCTGTTCGAGCAGGGTCGGCGCGCGGCCAGCAGGTTGGTCGGCCGCCTGCGGCGCCGTCTTCACGGCGCTGCCAGGCGTTGCATTCGGTTCGGAGAGTGTAGGCATTTCGTTCATGGTCGTGATTGTAACGCGGCGAGCACTCCTGCGTCGCCTGATCCTGTCAAGGTGACACGGGCAAAACCCAGGGCCGCCGCCGTTTGTGCAATGCGGGCGTGCGGCACGATCAAATGCTGCTGTTGCATTTTCACAACAGCCGTCTTTTTACCATCCAATTCCTCAAGCAGCGCCAGCAAACCGCGCAGCGCTTCCGAGCTGGTGATGACCCAGTCATTATTATGCTGCAACAGCTTTTCCAGGGTCGCCCGCAAGGCTGGCGTCAGCAGCGGTACCTTGCGGCGGTAGGCTGTGACGAACGCGACCTCGGCACCGGCCGCGCGCAAGCCGTCGGCCAGGTAATCGCGTCCGCCATCGCCGCGCACGATCAGCACGCGCCTGCCGCGCAGGGCCGGCAAGTCCAGCGCCAGCAACAGATGTTCGGAATCGCTGCGCGCCGTGTCGAGCGGGCTGGTGATGGTCGCATTGGCATCGGTGACGCCGTGCGCCGCCAATGCCATCCGACTGCCCTCGCCCACCACTGCCAACGGCACACCTGGCGGCCAGGCCGGCAAGTGCGCAAAGACGCAATCGATGGCGTTGGGCGAGACGAAGGCCACCAGATCGAACTCGCTCAGGCGCGCCAGCACGGCTTGCAGCTGTGCGCATTCCTCCGCGCCATCCAGCGCGTGGATTTCCAGCAGCGGCAGCAAGGTCACGGGCCAGCCCAGCGCCGCGATGTTGGCAGCCAGCGGCCCCGCTTGCGCCGCGGGCCGTGTGATCACCACCGTGTCAGGCATGCGGCGCCAGGCCTTCATGGTTGTCGGGTGTGACGGCGCACGAGGCGAGGATGGCGGCGGCGTCCTGGCCGCGCAGCAATTCAGCTACTTGCTCGCCCAGCAGTTCCGGCGCGCCAGACGGGCCACTGACGTCGGCACTGGCCATGCGTGCGCCGTCCGGCGTGGCGACCATGGCGCGCAAACGCATCTGTTCGCCCTCGACTGTCGCGAACGCGGCCAGCGGAATCTGGCAGCTGCCGCCAAAAATCTTCGATACCTTGCGCTCGGCCGTGACGGCTTGCGCCGTATCAGTATGGTTCAGCGGCGCCAGCAGGCGCACCAGGTCGGCGCCGTCGGCGCGCCCGCTGCGGATCTCGATCGCCATGGCGCCCTGGCCGGCAGCAGGCAAGCTGTCTTCCGGCGCCAGCACGGCGCGGATGCGCGATGCCAGGCCCAGACGTTTCAGGCCGGCGGCGGCCAGGATGATGGCCGCGTAATCGCCACGGTCCAGCTTGCCCAAACGCGTATCGAGGTTGCCGCGCAGGGGCAAAATCGTCAGGTGCGGATAGCGCGCGGCGATCAGCGACTGGCGGCGCAGGCTGCTGGTGCCGACGACGGCGCCATGCGGCAACTCGGCCAGGCTGGCGTAATCGTTCGACACGAACGCGTCGCGCGGGTCTTCGCGCTCGAGGATGGCGGCCAGGGCAAAGCCTTCCGGCAACTCCATCGGAACGTCTTTCAGCGAATGCACGGCCAGGTCGGCGCGGCCTTCTTCCATCGCCACTTCCAGCTCCTTGACGAACAGGCCCTTGCCGCCTACCTTGGACAGGGCGCGGTCCAGAATCTGGTCGCCGCGTGTGGTCATGCCGAGAATTTCAACGCTACACTGCGGATACAGGGCGGCCAGGCGCGCGCGCACGTGTTCAGCTTGCCACATGGCAAGACGACTCTCGCGCGTCGCGATCACCAGGCGGGCAGGAATCATCGGGGTCAATTCGTTCGGGGTCAATTCGGATGCTTTCAAAACAAGTTCTTTCGCTGTGGCTGTCGTTGTCGTGGCCAATTCACCCCACCGATATCAATTTGTATCGGGTGGCGCCCGGCCTCGCTATAATCGTTATCCCTTAGCCTAGAAGGCCAAGTCAGGCTAGCGTCCATGTTGAAGACCATAAATTTTATCATGCGCCCCCTCCCCTCTGCGGCCAAACGCCCGGTGCGATCCACATTCCCTTGCTTTTACACTTACTTTGGTTCTTTATTATGCTCAATGACGCAGTAGCACCAGAAATAGTTCCAGCGGCCGGCTCCGACAAGGACGCGCCGCTGAAAGAAGATATCCGCCTGCTGGGCCGCCTGCTGGGCGACGTGCTGCGCGAACAGGAAGGCGACGCCATCTTCAATGTGGTGGAAACCATACGCCAGACATCCGTACGCTTCCGCCGCGAAGCGGACGCGGGCGCCGCGCTGGAACTCGATGCCATGCTCAAGGAACTGAGCCGCGAACAGACGATTTCCGTGGTGCGCGCCTTTTCCTACTTTTCGCACCTGGCCAACATTGCGGAAGACCAGCACCACATCCGCCGCCGCCGCGCCCACCTGCTGGCCGGCTCGCCGGCGCAAAAGGGCAGCGTCAGCTACGCGCTGAAAAAACTGCGCGCCGCCGGCGTGCCCCGCAAGACCGTCGACACCTTCTTCCAGGACGCGCTGATCGCCCCCGTGCTGACGGCCCACCCGACCGAAGTGCAGCGCAAGAGCATCCTCGACGCCGAGCACGACATCGCCCGCCTGCTGGCCGAACGCGACCTGCCGCAGACGCCGAAAGAGCGGCAAGCCAACATGCAGCTGCTGCGCTCGCGCGTGTCCACCCTGTGGCAGACGCGCATGCTGCGCTACTCGAAGCTGACGGTGGCCGACGAGATCGAAAACGCCCTGTCCTACTACCGCATCACCTTCCTGCGCGAACTGCCTGGCCTGTATGACGATATCGAGGACGATATCGCCGCCGAGTACCCGAACGGCGACGGCACCATCGAACCGATCAACGCCGCCTACGTGCAGATGGGCAGCTGGATCGGCGGCGACCGCGACGGCAACCCGAACGTGAATGCGGGCACCATGCAGCATGCGCTGGCGCGCCACGCCACCACCATCCTCGACTTTTACCTCGACGAAGTGCACGCCCTGGGTGCGGAACTGTCCGTCTCGACCCTGATGGTGGGCGTCAGCGCCGAACTGCAGGCGCTGGCCGACCAGTCGCCGGACGCCTCGCCGCACCGCAGCGACGAACCCTACCGCCGCGCCCTGATCGGCATCTATGCGCGCCTGGCCGCCACCGCCCGCGCGCTGGGCGCCACCAACATCCTGCGCAAGGAAGTGGGGCCGGCCGCAGCCTATCGCGACGCGGTCGCGTTTGTCGCCGACTTGCGCACCATCGTCGCCTCGCTCGAATCGCACCACGGCGCGGCTCTGGTGCGCCCGCGTCTGGCCACCCTGGCGCGCGCGGCCGACATCTTCGGTTTTCACCTCGCTTCGCTGGACATGCGCCAGACTTCCGACGTGCACGAACGGGTGCTGGCCGACCTGTTCGCAAAAAGCGGCGTGGCCGCCGATTACACGGCCCTGTCGGAGGAAGACAAACAGACGTTGCTGCTGAACGAACTGGCCCAGCCGCGTTTGCTGTATTCACCCTACATTGCCTACGCCACGGAAACGGATTCCGAGCTGGCGATCCTGCGCGCGGCGCGCGACATCCGCCAGCGCTACGGTGCGCGGGCCATCCGCAACTACATCATTTCGCACACGGAAACCGTGTCCGACTTGCTGGAAGTATTGCTGCTGCAAAAGGAAACGGGCTTGCTGCGCACCGATTGGAAAGCAGGCGGCAACGGCGACAGCACGTGCGAGCTGATGGTCATCCCCCTGTTCGAAACGATCCCCGACCTGCAGCGCGCGGCCGGCATCATGAGCGAGGTCATGGCCCTGCCTTTGGTCAAGCAATTGATCGCCAAGCAGGGACAGTTGCAGGAAGTCATGCTCGGCTATTCCGATTCGAACAAGGATGGCGGCTTCCTTACCTCGAACTGGGAACTGTACAAGGCGGAACTGGCGCTGGTCGCCGACTTCCAGAAGGCGGGCGTCAAGCTGCGCCTGTTCCACGGCCGCGGCGGCACGGTAGGACGTGGCGGCGGACCCAGCTATGAAGCCATCCTGGCCCAGCCGCCGGGCACCGTCAACGGCCAGATCCGTCTGACGGAACAGGGGGAAATCATCGCCTCGAAGTTTTCCAACGCAGAAATCGGACGGCGCAACCTGGAGTTGCTGGTCGCCGCCACCCTGGAAGCGAGCCTGGCGCCGCAGGCGGCCAATTCCGCGCACGCGAGCCAGCTGGCGCAGTTCGAAGCCGTGATGGCGCAGCTGTCGGACCTGGCCTATCACGCCTACCGCCACCTCGTGTATGAAACGCCGGGTTTTACGGAGTATTTCTTCTCGGCCACACCGATTGCGGAAATCGCCGAACTGAACCTCGGTTCGCGCCCCGCCTCGCGCAAGGCCAACCAGCGCATCGAAGACTTGCGCGCCATTCCCTGGGGTTTTTCCTGGGGCCAGTGCCGCTTGCTGCTGCCGGGCTGGTTCGGCTTCGGCAGCGCCATCGATGCCTGGATCAACCAGGCCGACGGCGCCGCGAAGGATGACAAGATCGCTACCCTGCGCGCCATGTACGCCGAATGGCCGTTCTTTGCCACGCTGCTGTCGAACATGGACATGGTGCTGGCCAAGACAGACCTGGCGATTGCCTCGCGCTATGCGGAACTGGTGGCAGACCAGGACTTGCGGGAACGCATCTACAAGCGCATCACGGACGAGCATGGCAACACCTTGCGCTGCCTGGAGCTGATCACCGGCAATACCGAGCGCCTGGCGGGCAATCCGCTGCTGGCCCGCTCGATCCAGAACCGCTTCGCCTATCTCGATCCGCTGAACCACTTGCAGGTGGAATTGATCAAGCGCAACCGCGCCCTGTCGGCGGAAAGCAAAATCGACGAAAGGGTCCACCGTGGCATCCAGCTGTCGATCAACGGCGTGGCGGCAGGCCTGCGCAACACGGGCTGATCGCACCAGGCTGCCCGTGGCAGGCAGGGGCCGGCACCGCAAGGGCCGGCCCTTTTGCTTGCTCGCCAGCAAAATATTCTCAATAAAACAACAATTGGTATTACACTAGCGGTTGATACTTTCCCCCAATCCGGCCCCATGCGCACCGCAGCGGCCAACCATGACGCCAGGGACGCGGATGAGCAAATGGTCGATTGAAACGCTGAGCGCGGCATGCGCCGCCCTGATCCTGATCATGCTGGGCTGGCTGGTGGGCGCAGCGTGGCGGGAGCTCGACTTCTGGGAGCATCTCTGGCAGGCCATGCTGCTGCTGGTCGCCGCCAGCGCGGCCCTCTGGCTGATACGCAAGCTGCGCAGCCACCTCGCCATGACGCGCGCACAGCTGGACGATAGCCTCATGCGCTACCAGAACCTGAGCGAAACGGCGCAGGACGGTATGTGGCAAACGGACGCGCACGGCCGCATCCTGTACGTCAACCAGCGCCTGTGCGACATGCTGGGCATCCCCGCCGAACAGCTGCTGGACCACTCCATGGCGGAATTCCACGACGAGGCCACTTTGCTGCGCCTGTGTCCGCTGCGCCAGACGGCGAAGGATAGCTGCATGGGCGAACTGCAGTACCGGCATGGCGACGGCACACAGCGCTGGGCGATGCTCAGCGGACGCCGCCTGTACGACCGGCGCGGCACCTTGACGGGCGCGCTGGTCATGGCCAGCGACATCACCGACCACAAGCGGGCCGAACACGCGTTGAGCCTGGCCCATGCGGAGCTGGAAAACCGCGTGGCCCTGCGCACGGCCCAGTTGCTGGATGTCAATCTCCAGCTGTCCGCAGAAATCGCCATGCGCGCACAAACGGAAGCGGCCCTGGCGCGCAGCGAAGAGCGGCTGCAGGACATCATTTCCATGATGCCCCTGTCGCTATACCTGAAAGATGCCGATTCGCGCATCGTGCTGATGAACCAGGCCTGCGAGCAACAATGGGGCGTGCAATTCCAGGAGGTCGCCGAAGGACGCGACCTGCAACACTTTCCCGAAGAACAGAACGCGGGCTTCCTCGCGGCGGACCAGGAAGCGTTTGCCAGCCGCAAGGTGGTGATCCGCGAAGAACTGATATGGAACGTGCAGTTGCAGGAAAATCGCCTGGTGCAGACGCACAAAAAACCCGTGTTTGACGCCGACGGCCGGCCGCAGATGATCATCGCCATGGCCGTCGACATCACGGAAAGCAAGCGCACCGAGGAAAACCTGCAACGCACCCTGGCCCAGCTGCGAGAACTGACCGACCACCAGCAAACCATCAAGGAAGAGGAGCGGCGCCGCATCGCGCTCGATATTCATGACGACCTGGGCCAGAACCTGATGGTGCTGCGCATCGATGTGTCGCTATTGCACGCGCGCACGGCCAACACCCACGCGCGCCTGCACCACCACGCGCAGCGCGTGCTCGACACCATCGACGCCACCATCCGCTCGGTGCGCACCATCATCAATGACTTGCATCCCAGTACCCTGGAGCTGGGACTGGGTCCGGCGGCAGAATGGCTGATCCGACAGATGGAGAGCCGCGGCGCCATCCGCTACCGGCTCACGCTCGACAGCGAGGCGCCCGACCTGGGGCTGGACCAGCGCCAGACGTCGGCCATCTTCCGCGTGCTGCAAGAATCGCTGTCGAACATCGTGCGCCACGCCCAGGCCAGCGCAGTGGAAGTGGCGCTGGCGCAAGATGCGGACGCCATCGTGCTGCGCATCAGCGACAACGGCATCGGCATGCAGCCGGGCGACCACGGCAAGCGAGCCGCCTTCGGCCTGAAAAGCATACGCGAACGTGTCCATGCACTGGGCGGCGAACTGCGCATCGACAGCCAGGCGGGCCGGGGCACGGCGCTGGCCATCCACCTGCCGCAGCAGGCAGGCAAACAGCATGTCGATCATACCAAAACGCAAAAATTAGCAAAAACAGTAGTAAATTAAGTATGCATTTGCGGCATAAAAAAGTATAGTAAGTTTTTTCTTTGAGGAAACTATCATGCCGCCACGGTTCGCCTGCTTCCCCGCCCAACTGCTCGGCCTGCTCCTGCTGGCCGCCATCCCCACCGCCAGCGCCACCACCTATGCCGAACGCGGCTTTGGTGAAAGAGATGGCAATGGCAGCATCGCGTCCGACCTGAACCCGGCCGGCCTGGTGGCCGGCATCATCATGGAGGAAGAAGGAAGGCGCCGTGCCGTGACATATCAGCATGGCCGCATCCGCGAACTGGGCACCCTGGGTGGCAATGAAGGTTTCACCAAGGCCATCAATGCCCATGGCGTGGTGGTGGGCTCGGCACAGACGCCCAGTGGCGCCTGGCATGCATTCCGCTTTGATGAAGCGGGCGGCATGCGCGACCTGGGCACCCTGGGCGGCACCAGCAGCTATGCCACGGCCATCACGCGCGACGGCTCGATTGCCGGCTATGCCGATACCAGCGACGGCGATTTCCACGCCTTTGTCACGAAAGCCGACCGCAGCCTGCAGGACCTGGGTACCCTGGGCGGCGCCAGCAGCTATGCCAGTGGCCTGAACACACATGGCGTAGTGGTGGGCACGGCGCAGCGCGGCGACGGCTACCGCCGCGCCTTCGTCTACCGCCCCGGCACGGGCATGCAGGAAATCGGCACCCTGCCCGGCGGACGCATCAGTTCAGCCACCGCCATCAATGACGCAGGCCTGATCGTGGGCGCTTCGGAAACGGAGAAGCGCCGCTGGCACGCCTTTGCCTGGGATGGCAAGCGCATGCTCGACCTGGGCGCCCTGATCGGCCAGGGCGACAGCTATGCCACGGCAGTCAACGCGGCCGGACACGTCGTCGGCAGCGTCAGCATCAAAGGCTTTGAACCGATGACCTTTGTCTACAAGGAAGGCGTGATGACGGTGCGCCGCCGCGACGACGGCCTGTACCTGACCAACAAGATCACCGATGCGGGCCTGGTGGTGGGCGCCATCTACACGGGGCACAAGTTCCAGGCCTTCGCCGTACCGTCGCAAGCGGCTCCCGCACCGCACCGCAGCAATCCATTGGACTGGCTGGTCATCACCATGCTCATCTCCGCCAGCGGCGTGGTGCTGTACAAATTGCAGCGCAACTATCGCCTGGGCCTGCTGGGCGCACGTACGCGTTTTATGTAGGCAAGGCATGCTACAGGCGTAAAAAAAGAGGCTTGCGCCTCTTTTTTTGTGACTGCTTAGTTTTGCGTCAGGAACGTTTTCAATTTATCCGAACGCGAAGGCTGGCGCAGCTTGCTCATGGCTTTCGCTTCGATCTGGCGGATGCGCTCGCGCGTCACGTCGAACTGCTTGCCCACTTCTTCCAGCGTGTGGTCGTTCGACATTTCCACGCCGTAACGCATGCGCAGCACTTTCGCTTCGCGCGGCGTCAGCGAATCGAGCACTTCCTTGATCACATTGCGCATCGACGCGTGCAGTGCAGCGTCCAGCGGTGCCAGGGTGGTGTTGTCTTCGATGAAGTCGCCCAGTTGCGAATCGCCATCTTCGCCCATCGGCGTTTCCATGGAAATCGGTTCCTTGGCGATCTTCATGATCTCGCGCACCTTGTTTTCCGGCATTTCCATCTTGACGGCCAGGGTCGCCAGGTCCGGCTCGCTGCCCGTTTCCTGCATGATCTGGCGCGAGATGCGGTTCATCTTGTTGATCGTTTCGATCATGTGCACCGGCACGCGGATGGTGCGGGCCATGTCGGCGATCGAACGCGTGATGGCCTGGCGGATCCACCAGGTCGCGTAGGTCGAGAACTTGTAGCCGCGGCGGTATTCGAATTTATCGACAGCCTTCAGCAATCCGATGTTACCTTCCTGGATCAGATCGAGGAATTGCAAGCCGCGGTTGATGTATTTCTTGGCGATCGAGATGACCAGACGTAAGTTGGCGACCGTCATTTCGCGTTTTGCGTGACGCGCACGCTTTTCGCCGGCAGCCATCTGCTTGTTGATCTTGCGCAAGTCAGCCAGTGGCAGGGCCACGCGCGCTTGCAGGTCGATCATCTTCTTTTGCAGTTCCTTGACGGCAGGCACGTTGCGGCTGAGGATGGCGCTGTATGGATACTTGCAATCGACTTCGCGGTCGACCCATTCCAGGTCGCATTCATTGCCCGGGAACACCTTGATGAAGTGGGCGCGCGGCATGCCGCATTTGTTCACGCACAGCTCCAGCACGGCGCGCTCGATGTGGCGCACTTCTTCCATCTGACCGCGCAGCGTGTCGCACAGCTTTTCGACGACCTTGGCCGTGAAACGGATGCCCAGCAATTCCTGCGAAATGGCTTCCTGCGCCTTGATGTAGGCTTTCGAGTTGTAACCCTCGGGCGCCTTGCGCATCTTGTCGTACTGCGTCGAAATGACGTTGAATTTCTCCAACGCATTCTTTTTCAGCTGGGCCAGCTGTTCGCTGGAGAAACCGGCCGCGCCGCCATTGGCGTCGCCATCTTCTTCCTCGGCTTCTTCTTCCTCTTCCTCGTCGTCACCGCTGGCGGCGGCGGGCGCGGGGGCAGCGGCAGGCGCCGGGGCATTGCTTTCGTTCAAGTCGACAAAGCCGTCGACCACTTCATCGACCTTGATTTCGTCGCGCGCGATTTTTTGCGACAGGGCAACGATTTCGCCGATGGTGGTGGGGCAGGCGGAAATCGCCTGGATCATGTCTTTCAGGCCGCCTTCGATGCGCTTGGCGATCTCGATCTCGCCTTCGCGCGTCAGCAGCGCCACGGCGCCCATTTCACGCATATACATGCGCACGGGGTCGGTGGTGCGGCCGAAGTCGGAGTCGACGGTCGACAGGGCGGTCGCGGCAGCCGCTTCCACTTCGTCGTCGCTGGTGACGGTGGCGACGTTGTCGGTCAACAACAAGCTTTCCGCGTCAGGGGCGCGCTCGTAGACGGCGATGCCCATGTCATTGAAGGTGGCGATGATGCCTTCGATGGCTTCCGGATCGATGATGTTTTCCGGCAATTGGTCATTGATCTCGGCATAGGTAAGGAAGCCGCGTTCCTTGCCCATGTTGATCAAGCCCGTGATCTGCTTGCGGCGGCGTTCCAGGTCCGCTGCCGAGGCTTCCGGATCACCCAATGCGTCCGCCAGGCCGCCCTTGGCCTTGCGGTCGCGCGCTTTCGACACGGCCTTCAGTTCGGCGCGCTCGACGGCGTTGAGTGCTGCCACTTCATCGTTTTCAGGCGTGAATTCGCTTGGTTTGCGGCCACGGCGGCCCGGCACCTTGACGGTCGGCAAGAAGTAATTCGAGGTATCGATGGCGGCCAGCGCATCGGCGTCCGTGGTCTTGCTGACCACTTGCGCGCCGGTGATGATGGTCACGGGTGCCGCTTCGGGCTTGGCGCGCACGACTTTCGAACGGGCAGCCGTCACCACTTTATTCGTGGCGGCGCTTTCGCTGACCTTGCGTGGCGCGGCCGGGGCCTTGGCGCCAGGGGCGATCTTCACGCTTGGTACCTTGGCCGGTGCAGCGTCGGCGACCTCGGCAACGGCTTCCGCGGCCGGTGCGGCAACCGGTGCTTCCGCAGCCGACTCGGCCGGTGGCACGGCAGCCAGGCGCGAACGGCTTTTCTTTACCACGGTGACGACGGTGGGCGCCGTCGTGACGGTGGCTTCCGGATTCGCTTGCGCATTATCGATGAAGTAAGATAAAGTCGTTTTGGGTACGGCAAGTGGCGCCGCAGCTGGGCGTGGCGCCTTGGCGGACAACGTTAAAGTTTTTGGCGTATTCTTCATGAGATATCTCTTAATGCGAGACCAGATGGTGTCGGCGCGAAGTGAATGATTCCACCTAAGCCTGCGAAACCGGACTCGATGGAGCGTGTTGTTGCGGCTGCCGTCAAAGGCAGCGGCGCCTGTCTATCGGGGCGCTCAAAGCCCGCGCATCCCGTAACGAGAGCGGCGGGGCCGAAGCCGGATCAGATAAATAAGCGATGTACATTGCGGAATGAAAAAAAGCCCGTACCAGAACGGGCTTGAATCTATTGTTGTTCAGTGAAGACACAGCGGAGAGCAAGATTATGCACGAAGGCCAGTTATCTGGATAATTGATAAGCAAAATATCTGATATCAAAAATATCAATAATGATGGCCCTGCACCGCACTGCTCCTATCCCCTGCACACCTGAGCCAGACCGTCAAATACGGGGTCCAGTCATCAGCGCAAGCCGACATTATACACATTTCCCGCATTTCGCGCTGCGCGCACTGTAGTACGGTCCCGCTTATCTCAATGCAAGTTGCCAAAAAAGACAATGCACTTGCCTGTGGCGCGTGCTATGCTCCCCTTTTATAGCCCAACCAATGATGTCGATGACCAGCTCCACGCCAGACCAGCAAGCCACCACTCCTGACACGCCAGTCGATGCAGCCCCAGCGGCGGCACCAGCAGCAGCGACCACGCCGGCACCTGCCGGCCTGACCGCGCGCGCGCTGTTGAAGCAGTTCCAGGAGCAATTCCCGCCATTCCGCGATTGCCTGCCCTTGTCGATCGGTATCGACAAGCAGATCCTGGCGCGCCTGCCGGACCTGGACCGCAAGCTGATGCGCACGGCGCTGGGTATCCACACGGGTTCGCTGCGCTACCTGCGTGTGATGGAAAAAGCCAAGATCCGCTACGACCTCGACGGCACGGCCGGCGCGGAAGTGACGCAAACGCACCGCGACCACGCCACGCAAGTATTGCAGCAGCGCTTCAAGAAGGAAGCCGAGCGCAAGAAAGCCGAGCGCGACGCGGCCGCCGCCGAAGAAGCGAACCGTTTGCGCCTGGAAAAATTGAATCAGCTGACCGCGAAATTCTCGCGCAAAGGTTGATCCGGTTTCATGGAGACAGCTGCCGCACCGCCATTGCCCCCCTATCAAGGCATAGCACTCGAGCACGTCAGGCTGGTACGCACCAGTGACGAAGCCAGGGCAGCCATGGCCGCCCTGCTGGCAGCGGACGCCATCGGCTTCGATACGGAATCGAAGCCGACGTTCGTCAAGGGAGAGTCCTCCACGGGGCCGCACCTGATCCAGCTGGCCACCGACGACATTGCCTACCTGTTCCAGGTGGGCGCCACGCCGCACCTGGCCGAACTGAAAGCTATCCTCGAATCGACCACCACCCTGAAGGTGGGCTTTGGTCTGTCGGACGACGTCAAGCGCCTGCGCAACAAGCTGGGCATTGTCCCAGCGCAAGTGCTGGACCTGTCCGTCGCCCTGCGCGGCGGCCAGCGCAACGACCTGGGCGCCAAGACGGCCGTAGCCAAGTTTTTCGGCCTGCACCTGCAGAAGTCGAAAAAGATTTCCACCACCAACTGGGCTACCTCGCGCCTGACGGAAAAGCAGATCCTGTACGCGGCCGACGATGCGCAAGTCGCCCTGCGCGTGTACCGCCGCTGGATCGCCGACGGTGGCAAGGTAGCGCCGCAAAAAGCCCCACGGGCCAGCACGCCGCCTGTCCCGCCGCCTATCGCTGCCTGAGCCGGCGCGCCGTCCTGCAGCATAAGCCAGAACAACTCCATCGGCACCAGCCTGGCAGCGATCGCCGCTGCCGAACAGGCGCTGGGACGCCCGCTGCCCGCGTCCTGCGCACGATGATTATTGGTGAGCAATGGCCGCGCGCTGGGCGCCTTGACGGTATTTCTCGTCTACGACGCGGACCATGCGCGCAAGACGTGGGACTCGATCACGCGCCACTACCACGCAGATTGGCAGGAATGGCTGGAGAGTATGGGCGAAAGCGGCAACGATGCCAGTGCCCTGCTGCCCTTTGCCCAGTTCGGCACGGGCGACTATTACTGCTTCGACTATGCGCAAACGGGGCCGACCGGTGAACCGGTGGTCGTGCTGTGGTCGCACGAAACTGGCGCCACCACTGCAGTAGCGCCCGACTTTGCCGCATTCCTGGCACTGCCCGGCCGCCCGGGATGAAACCCGACGGCCGGCACTGCCTTATTTGACGAGGCGCAAGGTCAAGGGATAGCGGTAGGTGATGCCATTGCTGGCCTTGACGGCGGCGACGATCGAGCACACGAGGTTGGCCAGCGCCACCACCCAGAACAGGAACAGGCCGATCAGCACGAACGACAGGACGAAGCAGGCGAAATACCAGATAATCAGGGTGATCTGGAAATTCAGCGCTTCGCGGGCGTTCTCGGCCGAGAATTTATCCGCATCATCTTTCTTGATCAAATAAAGGATCAGCGGCGCCACCCAGCTGGTGAACAGGCCGCCAACGTGGGACAGGATGGCGATCGTCGTATCTTGCGTACGAGCCACTTCCGGCTGCGTGTTATCCATTATTATTCCCATCATTAGTTATAGATACATCAATATAACAGCAATATTTCTTTTTGGAATGAAACACTTGCTATCGCAAGGGACTTTTTTGCATGCGCCGCTATGCCGCTGCCTGAGCCAGCCGCCCCAGCGTGGCGATGGCTTGTTCCAGCTGCGAACTCCACGGGTGGCCGTAATTGAGGCGGATGCAATGGCGAAACGCCCGCGTGGCGGAAAAGATGGGGCCGGGCGCGATGCTGATGCCGGCCGCCAGCGCGCTGCGGTGCAAGGCCAGCGCATCGACGCCGGCAGGCATCTCCACCCACACGAAATAACCGCCCTGCGGCCGCGTGACCCGCGTACCAGGCGGAAAATGCACGGCGATGGCTTGCAGCATGGTGTTTTGCTGCGCCGCCAGGGTCAGCCGCAGCTGGCGCAAATGGCGGTCGTAGCCGCCCTGCGCCAGATAATCGGCCAGCGCCATCTGCAGCGGTATCGGCGCCGACAGGCTGGTGGTCAGTTTCAAGCGCTCGACCTGGCGCGCGTAGCGGCCCGCCACGGCCCAGCCCAGCCGGAATCCGGGCGCCAGGGTCTTGGAAAACGAGCTGCAATGCATCACCAGCCCCGCGCTGTCATGACTTTTCGTCAAGCCGGGGCGTTGCTTGCCAAAGTACAACTCGCCATACACATCATCCTCGATCAACGGCACGCCATGGCGCGCCAGCAGTGCCACCAGCGCGCGCTTCTTTTCCGGCGGCATCAGGCTGCCGAGGGGATTCTGAAAGCTCGTCATCAGCCAGCACGCCTTGGGCTGGTGGCGCTGCAGCAACTCTTCCAGCGCCGCCAGATCGACGCCATCGCGCGGGCTGGTGGCGATCTCGACGGCCTTGAGTTCCAGCCGCTCCAGCGCCTGCAGACAGGCATAGAAGCTGGGCGACTCGATCAGCACCGTGTCACCGGGCCGCGTGACGGCTTGCAGGCACAGGTTCAACGCTTCCAGCGCGCCATTCGTGATGACGATGTCGTCACTGGAGACGAGCACGCCGTCGAGCTGGTAGCGCAGCGCGATCTGGCGGCGCAGCTCGGCATTGCCCAGGGATAAATCCGTGACGGTGCTCCAGGGGTCGAGGCGGCGCATGCTGGCCGACACGGCCCGCGCCAGCCGTTCCATCGGAAACAGATGGGGGCTGGGAAAGGCCGAGCCGAAGGGCACGATATCGCGCGCGCCCACGGCGCCCAGCACTTCGAAGACGAGGTCGCTGACATCAACGGTGGTGCTGGCGTCGAGCGGACGCGAGCTGTCCGGCTCGGGCGCCAGCGCGGCGCGCTGCGGCGCCACGTAATAACCGGAACGGGGGCGCGAGACGATCATGCCGCGCGCTTCGAGCAAATAATACGCCTGGAACACCGTCGACGGGCTCACACCCCTGCGCGCATGCTGCTGGCGCACGGAGGGCAATTTATCACCAGGCAACAACAGCTGCGTGCTGATCATGGCGGCGACTTCTTCCGCCAATTCTTCATATCGTTTCAACCCTGCTCCTCAAACTGATCCGTAGTTTTATTGCACAACTGATCCTGTCACAGTGACAGTGCCCGGTATATGCTAGGGTAACAACATCCGGGCAGCAACACCGGCATATCACTGACCGACGAGACAGCTTATTTCCCCATGCGACTTTCCATGCTACTGCATCCCCCCCTCGTGCTGGTGCTGGCCCTGGCTTCCGCCTTGCCCGGCGTGGCGCTGGCCACACCGGCCACCCTGCCAGCGGGCCACGACAGCCTGGAACAGCGCATCAAGGCGTGCACGGCCTGCCATGCGCAAAAGGAACGCCACGACGCCTTCTTTCCCCGCATCGCCGGCAAGCCGGCCGGCTACCTGTACAACCAGCTGCTCAATTTCCGTGAGGGAAGGCGCCAGTATCCGATGATGAATTACATGGTCGAGCACTTGCCGGACGATTACCTGCGCGAGATCGCCGATTATTTTGCGGCGCAACACCCTGCCCCGCCGCCGGCCCAGCCCAGCAGCGCAGGCATGACGGCCCTGGCGCGGGGCAAGCAGCTGGTGCTGCAAGGCGATAGCGCAAAAAAAATCCCGGCCTGCATCGCCTGCCATGGCCAGCAGTTGTCCGGCGTGGCGCCCGCCATTCCCGGCTTGCTGGGCTTGCCGCGCGACTATATCAACGCCCAGCTAGGCGCCTGGAAAAACGGCATCCGCCGCGCCCATGCACCCGACTGCATGGCGCAAGTGGCGCAGCGCCTGTCGGACGCGGACGTTGGTGCCGTCTCGGCCTGGCTGGGCACGCAGGTGGCCAGCGCCGATGCGCGCCCCGCCAGCAGCATCGCCCTGCCGTTGCCGTTGCACTGCGGAGGCGTGCCGGGCTCCGGCGCGCAGGTGGCGCCATGAAAAAATGGTTGATTGCGGCCGGCCTGGTGCTGATCGCCGGCGGCAGCGCCACATTCCTGCTGTACCCGGATGACGACATCGGCCCGCCCGCCGTTGCCAGCACCCTGAGCCAGCAGCAGCTGGTCGCGCGCGGCGCCTACCTGGCCAAGGCGGGCGACTGCATGGCTTGTCACACGACGCGCGGCGGCGTGCCTTACGCGGGCGGCCGTGCACTGCAAACGCCGTTCGGCAAGGTGCTCTCGCCCAACATCACGGCCGACAGGGAAACGGGCATCGGCAGCTGGACGGCCGACGATTTCTGGCGCGCCATCCACAACGGCAAGTCGAAAGATGGCCGTTTGCTGTATCCGGCCTTTCCGTACACCAGCTACACCAAGGTGCAGCGCGAAGACAGCGACGCCCTGTACGCGTATTTCCAGAGCGTGCCGCCGCACAGGCAGGCAAACGCACCGCACGCGCTGCGCTTCCCCTATAACCAGCAAATCGCGCTGGCCGCCTGGCGCGCGCTGTACTTCAAGCCGGGCGTGTACCAGCCGCTCACGACGCAAAGCATGGAATGGAACCGCGGCGCCTACCTGGTGCAGGGCCTGGGCCACTGCAGCGCCTGCCATAGCAGCCGCACCACCCTGGGCGGCAGCGACGACGGCCTGTCGGGCGGCCTGATCCCCGTACTGGGCTGGTACGCGCCTTCGCTGACGTCGGACGCGGAAGCGGGCCTCGGTGACTGGGACACGGCGCATATCGTGGAATTGCTGCAAACGGGCGTCTCGCCGCGCGCCACCGTCTTCGGCCCCATGGCCGAAGTGGTGCGGCAAAGCTTGCAGCACATGGGCACCACCGACGTGCAGGCGATGGCCGTGTACCTGAAAAGCTTGCCCGGCCCCGCGCAAGCGGCGAAAAAGGCGCCACGCGACACGTCGGAGCAAGTTCGGCAGCAACTGGCGCTGGGCGCGAAACTGTATGAAGCGCAATGCGCGAGCTGCCACCAGGCCGACGGCAAGGGCGTGCCGCCCGGCTACCCGCCGCTGGCCGGCAACCGCGCGCTGACGACGGACTCGGCCGTCAACGCCATCCGCCTCGTGCTCAACGGCGGCTTTGCGCCGGGAACCAGCGGCAACCCGCGCCCGTATGGCATGCCGCCATTCGGTCCCGTCATGGATGATACGGAAGTGGCGGCCGTGGTGACGTATCTGCGCGCTTCGTGGGGCAATGATGCGCCGGCGGTTTCTGCATTAGAAGTGAACAAGTACCGCAGCGTGCCGCTGGAGTAGCAGGCATAAAAAAAGGCTCTGTCCCCGATAAGTAGGGGAATTCCGAGAATTTTCCTGGGGCCCTGCTGTCTGACGGTACATAGCAGACAAACGGGAGTCTTCCATGCAGCCAGCCGAGTGGAAAACCTTCATCGCCCAGTTCACCGCACTGAGCCAGCGTCAACGCCTGGCGAGCATCGCCCTGCTGCGCGGAGCAGCGCCGCAGGACGCCGCCGTGGCACTCGTCGAAAGCGTGGCCCGGCAGCGCTTGCACTGTCCTGCCTGCAACAGCAGCCATGCT